>CANLAL010000010.1 GCA_947488045.1 Alphaproteobacteria bacterium | reverse complement strand
GTATTGCAAATACTTGCAGAACGCAATTTTCCAGTCGGTTGCATTGTTGCTTTGGCTTCTGATCAATCCAAAGGAAAGCAAGTGTCTTTCGGTGAAGATCGTGTTTTGGATATCGAGCCACTTAGCGCCTATGATTTTAACGGTACGCATGTCACTTTTTTCGCTGCAGGAGGAAAAATTTCTCGGCAGTATGTCCCTCTAGCTGTGAAAGCAGGCTCTTACGTTATTGATAAGTCATCTGTTTTTAGAATGCAAAAGGATGTTCCTTTGATTGTCCCCGAGGTCAATGGACCGTTATTGCAGGCTGCAAACGTGCGCCTCATTGCCAATCCTAATTGTGTGGCTACACCTTTAGGTTTAGCTTTAAAAGCTCTAGAAACAGTGGCCCCTCTCAAGCGTGTAGTCGTATCTACCTATCAATCTGTTTCTGGAAAAGGACGCAGGGCCATGGATGAGTTATTTCGCCAAACGAAAGCCATTATGGTTGGAAATCCAGTAACTTCGGAAGAGTTCCCCAAACAAATTGCATTTAATCTTATTCCGCAAATCGATGATTTTTATGCAGATGGAAGCACAGGTGAAGAAACCAAAGTGATTCAAGAAACTCAAAAAATTCTTGGATTGCCGAATTTGCCCATAGCCATCACCTGTGTCCGTGTTCCAGTGTTTATTGGCCATAGTATGACCGTGAATGTAACCTTTGATGGGCCCGTGACTCTGCCCTTGGCGCGACAAGCATTTAAAAAAATGCCAGGCGTTATGGTGATGGATAATCCTGAGCAAGGCATTTATGCAACGCCTTTAGATGCCGCTGAAGATGACAATGTACTGATCAGCCGATTACGAAAAGATGCTTCTGTTGCCCATGGCCTTTCTTTCTGGCTTGTAAGTGACAACCTGCGAAAAGGAGCTGCTTTAAATGCTGTTCAAATTGCAGAAACTTTGCTTCCTCTTTTAAAAAAGTCTATCCCAATTACCATTGACTAACGTTTTATTTTTGATTATAAAAAAATCGTTTTTAAAAGCTGCATTAAAAGGATTTTTTCATGAGTTTATCGTCCATTTTTGTTTCTCTAACGGTCTTGACCACTTTTTTGACTGGTTGTGCCCGTGACTTGTCCACAAATGTGTATCATAGCCAATCTACCCTGAGCCTTACATTAGAGGGGACAGTTATTTCTGCAAGGCCTATAACTGTCCGGGAAGCAGATAGGTTGGACGACCAAACAGGTGGTATGCTTGCAGGAGGTGTTGCAGGTGGAGTTGCAGGTAGCACACTTGGTGGTCATAGTAATGATGCTGCCGTGGCCGCAGTAGGAGGGGCACTAGTAGGAGCTGCTATTGGGGCAATTACTCAAGATCGGTTGAGTAACAAGGCAGGCTATGAATACATTATCAAGGTGGACACCTCAAAGCTGAAAGCAGCCTATTATGAGGGTAATGCGGCCATGCGCAATGCTATCTCTTCTGCCACAACCAGTGGTGTCATCACTGTTATCCAAGGGACTAATGAGGTTATGCAAAAGGGACAACATGTTTACGTCATTTTCTCAGATGATCGCACCCGGGTTATCCCCGTGCAATAAGCCTGAACAAGGCAGTATTCTAAAATGATGTGGTTTCGTACGGCTTTACTTCTCTTTCCACTTTTGCTGGCCGCATGTGCCAGCAACACGACAGTTCGTCACATGCCTGATTATTGGGCTACATTAAAAAGACAAAAAAATGTATTGATTTTACCCCCTGTAGCCCAGGTTTATCAAGTGGGGGCTTTTGGTAGTAAAAAACGAGTATACAATTATGAGGCTGAGTTTGAGGCTCTGGCTGCCGAAGAGACTAAGGTTGATTTGACGGAGCGAGGCTTTAATGTAAAAGTCATGGCTAGAAAAAATCTTGTCGGGGCGGGGGCCTATGAAGCCTTTACGCACTTACGCAATGCTTATGAGTCAGCATTAAAAGAGCTATACGCCCAGCATTTGTGGCCAGAAAAGAAAGCCTTCGACCTTTCCAAAAATTTAGGTGGTTCGGCACAGGAGCTGTCAAAAAAAACAGATAGTGACCTGATTGCAGTGGTTGATTATCGGGGATTCGTGAAGACCAACGGCGCTAGAACAGTAGACTTTATTTCGGCTGCAGTTCTGGGCGTACGTGCGGTCGAGGCAGCGGAATATTCCGTAATACTTATTGGTCTTATTGATGCTAAAACAGGGAATATTCTTTGGACCAATAGGGTTGACTTGAAAAAAGATCTCTTTAGTGCTGCCTTTTCTAACTTAAGTTCACAAAAAAGTGCTGATGCTAAAAAATTACAAAAGCTCATTGATATGACGTTTATACCCCTTGAAAAAGGAAGTTAGTGTTGGCTTTCCACTACGTTACGATGATGTAGGTTTAAGCGGAAGCGGCCTTGCTCTTGAAGCCAAGAGTGAATCACCCGAGCACAGTATACTGATCGGTGTTGGCCACCGGTACACCCGAAAGCAAGGGTAAAATAACTTCTGTTTTCCTCGTCAAATCGAGAAAGTGCGAGGGATAGGGTTTTTTTGACATGGTTGAGAAAAGGCATTGTGATGGGGTCTTCCTCTATGAATGCGCTGACCTTTTTATCATTGCCAGAATAGGGCCGCAGAGAGGGGTCATAAAAAGGATTTTTGAGAAAGCGCACATCAAAAATGGTATCAGCTTGCCGAGGGATACCATGCTTAAAAGCAAAAGATACGACTTGGACAAAGGTCTGATCGAAGCCTTCCAAAGTAAACTTGTTTTTCAAAAGTTGACGGGTTTCCGTAATAGGCAGATGAGTGGTATCTAGGGTAAATGTAACTACACTAAGAATTTCTTTTAAAATTTGTCGTTCAGCCAGAATGCCATCAAGTGCTGGGCGTTCTTGGCTTAAAGGGTGTTTACGTCGAGTTTCAGTATAGCGTTGAGCAAGAACATCATCATCGCAATCACAGAAAACCACTTCCAGTTGTACATCCGCTCTGTTTTTCAAACGGTCGATCTGATCCACAAACCTTTTCGTGGAAAAGTCTCGGGTACGGACGTCTACACCAATGGCTATGGGATGATCTAGGGAAGTCCCAGGCCCTACAATTAGGCCCAATAAAGATAAGGGGAGGTTATCGACAGTTTCATAGCCCATATCTTCAAATGTTCGTAAAGCAAAAGTGCGCCCGGCCCCGGACATGCCCGTGACCAAAATGACCCGATGTTGAGACGTTGATCTCATGGCCTATTCTCCTTGTTCACTGTTTTGCCAGTCTATCATGCCGGGTAGAGAAAAACAAAGTCGTCTAGAGTGTTTTTTAAGCCCCTTTATATCGCTGTTGGGGATGCGGTGCTTTAAGGCCTCGAGAGCCA
Organism: Alphaproteobacteria bacterium; assembly: GCA_947488045.1. Taxonomy (GTDB): domain Bacteria; phylum Pseudomonadota; class Alphaproteobacteria; order 43-37; family 43-37; genus CANLAL01. Next base: position 22,024 of record CANLAL010000010.1, on the reverse strand, counting down.
ATAATATGATTTTTGATGCATTTACTTAATGGCGCTGAGAATCACAGGGTGCAGTAATGGTAAGCATGGAGAGCAACTTTTTTACAGGTTATTTTTTATAAAACTCTTTTTTAGTGCTTCTGATGAATACGTATTAACAAATTGTACATAAAGTCAATTTTTCAATCCTTCGTCTCATTTTTTAAAGTGCGTTTTGGAGAAGTAAAATCAATGGATTACAGATGGCGCGCCCATATGGCTTTTGCTATAAAAGGATATTCTCTTTGGCAATGGAGGCCGCATTCATGAAGCATCTAAAGCAACACCTGCAAAAAAATGTAGGTATTTTGGCTAATGCTGTGGAGTGCTATTCTGGGGGTCTTTTGATGTTTTCTTTGCCTTTCCTCTCTCGGGATTTATATTCCCCTAGTGATGATAGCCATGGTGTGATGCGTAACTTTATCCTTTATGGCTTGTCATTATGGAGCTATCCCTTGGGCAGCTTGATGTTTGGATGGTTGGGTGATCGTTATGGCCGTAGGCCAGCACTGTTGTTGAGTCTAGGGCTAATGCTTTTTGCTCTTAATTTCATGCTATTGTGTCCGTGTCAGACGAGCAGCGGTCGTCTTCTCATTTTTTTGTCATTGTCACTTTATCATATGGGGTCTGGAGCAGAGATTACTGGGGGAGCTTTGCTTTCCTTAGAGCATGGAGACCCAAAAAGACAAGGGCGCATCAGTGCATATATTTGCACGTTTTCAGTGCTTGGAATTTTATTGGCAAGTGGCACACTTTCTTTTTTGCAAGCATTGGGAGAAAGTTATTGGTGGGCTTTTTATGTGGCAATTGCCCTGATGGCATTTGTTTTTGTAACTGTGGTTTTTTCTCAGGAACCGTCTGTTTTTGAAAATGATCACAATCAGGGGGGGTGGCGTGTGGGGTTTAAACCGCTAATGACTTGTTTTATGGTGGCTAGCTTATTTGGCGTTGGTTATTATGTGCCATTTGTATTTTTACCGCAAATAGTGACAACGGTGACGTCTTTGACATTAGAGGCAACATCTGCATTCTCCACCCTTAACTTAGGCATTTACATGGCCAGCCTTTTTGGAGCGGGCCTGGTGGTGGACCGTGTGGGGATATCGTTTTTTATGCGCAGGGCCTGTTTATTATTATTAGTGTTAAGCCCTTTAGCTTTCTGGCTTACTTGGAATGGCTCACTCTGGACTTATGCATTGGGACAAGGTCTACTCGCTTTGGGGGGGGGGCTCTTCATTGCACCTTCCCATGCTTTGATGGCCAGCTTATTCCCCCCCCATAGTCGTTATAGAATGATAAGCCTCATTTATGCTTTGGCTTTTACCTGTGTGGGGGGGGCTACACCTATTATTTTGGGGTGGCTTTATATGGCAATTCCTTACCATTGGATTTTAAACATGTGGATTTGGATGTGGGTGATGGGGGCTTACTATACCTTGGGCTGGAAACGGTAATGTCCCGCTTCTCATTTTAGTGTTGGGGATGTAAAATAGCAGTTTCGTATTACTTACATACCATTAGCTTGCGCTACGATGGCACTCTTGTTTGCTTTTCCACGCTTTAATTAACTTGTCGACTGTCTTCTCTAAGGGAAATTTTTTTTTGAAAATGGCATGCGCTTTGCGTGCTTTTTCTTGCGCTTCGTGCGGATGAGTTTTAATCCAGGCAAGATGTCGAAGGATTTGCGCTGTCATATCTATAGCATCCTTACGAGTATGGATGTATAAAACATTATCCTGAAAATGCTTTCTTACAAAGGGGTGATCATCACAGATGATGAGAGCACTGGCGGCGGCTAATTCAAAAATCCGTGCGGTGGGGGTTCCCGTTTCCCGATGCCTTTTACTATGTAGGCATAGGCCAATGCCACAGGTTTGGAGCTCCACTTCAAATTGGTCCGACCCAAATGGGATCATACCCTTATAGTTTCTGAACCTTTTCCAAGATTTTTTTGGCCCATAAAATGAAATGAGATTCAGCTGATCTAATTGATTATAAAAATCTTTGTATTTTTGAGAGCTCCTTATATCACGATCACAAAAAGCCCCACAAAAAAATAGGCGATGAAAAGAAAGTGGTTTAAAGGACGTTTTTCCAGTGGAGGGGTAAATATCCAACAGCACACTTTGCGTGGTGGTGGGCGTGTAATATTGACAATAGTTAGGGTTGCTTGAGGAAAACATTAAGATATCAAGCAGAGAAAAGAGCGAGGCCGGCTCTACATCATCAGCTGAAATCAAGGCCGCTTGTTGAGCTTGAGGGAAATAAGACATGTACATGGCTTGGGTGAAAACCACGAGGTCTGGCTTTAAGAGGAAATTTATAGCGGAAAACCAAATATAAGTCTTGAGTTCTTGAGAGGGGTACCCCAGGGGGATAATAGGCCACAGCCTAAGGTTCATAAGGTGTAAGTCATGATCATATGCTTTGGCCGCGAGGGCGCTTGATGCCTTGATACCACGGATTGATAAGGCTGCATGTAACCGGCTTTGCCATTCTCGCTCGCCAAAGGTATAGGCGGACCCAATAAGAAGCACCTGAGGTTTACTTTCCTTTTGAACCCCCTTTTGTGGGATGGTTGGGCACGTCATTTCAATCTGATGATCATGATAAAATTTCTTAGCCTGATGAAGATTTAAAAGTAGGGTGAACATACCGAAAATACAGCCCCAAAAGGAATAAGAGAGGGGAGATATCCATCTTAAAGTCATGGTTCAACCATCAGCATGGAGCCAGGGCTCAGGTGGGAGATAATTTCGAGGAGAGCCTCTTTTTGTAGGGAAATACACCCTTGGGTTTTTCCATGATCTGGCCTTACATGAATGAAAATGGCACTCCCTTTTCCTGGAATGATGGGGTCATCATTGTAACCCACCTCTATGAGGACGTCATAAAGGCTGTCCTCTCTCCATAGTTTTTCATGGGTGTGCGCAAAGGGTAATGTGATCTGTTGATTGTAGAGAGGGCTTTGAGGATCATCACACCATCCGTCATTGGGATGGATTGCGACAACGGTAAGATGGGTGGGGGGGACGCTCAGGCGGGAGGGATTATAAAAAACCTTTCTTAAAGGAAAATGGCCGCTGGGAGTGGATCCATCGCCCTCCACGCGATGAGCGCTCACTCCCGAGCGGCCGATCGTTGCCTCATAGGTTTTTCCATTAAAGATCACACAAAAAGAATCGTCTTGGCTGTATTGGGGGGTAAATTTTTTGACAGTAATGTGGGGGGGGAGAGTCATAGTTTTCCTCGGATACCAAATCCCATTTTTAAATACTCCCGATTCTTTTGTCGCTCAATTGATACTATCAAGGGTTTAGGCTACGCCAAACATATTATTAAGTAGTGTTTGGTGTCAAAAATGGCCCCATCTGCGCTTGCACATGAGGCTCCTATGAAACGACGATTAAAAAACTTACTTACGATCACCTAGGAGTCGCAGAAGCATGACAAATAGATTGATGAAGTCCAGATATAGGCGGAGCGCCCCATAGATAGCTTTTTTCCCACGTAATTCTTCATCTTCGTGCTCAAGGTAAGACTGACGAATTGCCTGCGTGTCGTAAGCTGTAAGGCCTGTGAAAACCAAAACGCCGATTACGCTGATGGCAAAGGTTAATGCACTGCTGTGCATGAATAGGTTAACCACAGAAGCAATCACGATCCCAATAAGGCCCATGAAAAGAAAAGATCCAAATGAGGAGAGATCTTTTTTGGTGGCGTAGCCATACAAGCTTGTCGCGCCGAAAGTTGCGGCTGTGATAAAAAACACCCTGGCCATGCTGGCCCCTGTGTAAACAAGGAACAAAAAGCCTAAGGATAGCCCCACACTTGCAGCATAGACCCAAAAGGTCGTTCGCGCAGCTGACAGGGAAAGGGATTGAATCTTAAAGCTTAAGAACATGACAATGCCCAGGGGCGCAAGCATGACAACCCACTTAAGCGGGCTCATATATAGAGTAGAAACGAGCGCTGCATTAGTGGAAACGCCAAATGCCACAAAGCCAGTGAGCACGAGTGCCAAAGCCATATAATTATAAACCTTAAGCATAAATTGACGCAGGCCTAAGTCAATGTCGCCCGCATAGACGGTGGTGCGTGCACCTAGTGGGGTTTTTAGAGGACTCATTTTCTTACATCTCCGTTAAAACTACAACTCAAACTATACCATGCGGGCGCTTGAGGGGCAATACAATTGCAGTTTTATTGCTTTAGGGGAAATAAAAAACCCATAGTAGATTGAATGCATCTCATCAGGGCTTAATTTTTGAAGGGTATTTTTACCTCTTCACAACAAATGTTCCAGCCATCAAATCGTGGAGGGTTTGACGATTTCCATTGAAAAGAGCAATCCAATTTCCGGCCATACTGATGATAAAGCTCAATATGCCGATGGCGAGGGCGCCTAAGGCCAGCATAAGAGCGGCATGTTTATCAGTGGGAGGGTTACCCAAAGCGGTCAATTTTTGCTGAATGCCTGTGGAGGTGCTCTTTAAAAAGAAATCAGCGATAAGACCGGCTAAGAAGACATGCCCTACTTTGATTAGGCTGCGGGCTGCTGAGCGCCCCCATGTTAATGGGTTGCCACCAAGGTCTGTCACTTTAACCTTCACGGCGAGTTTACCCAGAGTAGCTTGATATTTTTTCGTCATAATGATCTCGTAAGTTTGAGATACGAGTAAGACCAAAATTGTGGAAAGGGACATCATCATGCTCAAAATCCGCATATTGTCTTCTTGAGTCGTCGAAGTTGGTGCGAAAGCTTTATACGCGACATAGGCGATGAGTCCCATGATTGTGAGCATCAATGCACCATCGATAATATAGGCAAAAACACGACGCCAAACATTTGTGTAGGTGGTGTTCATAGCAAACCTCTTTCTCATTCAATAACAGAACAAAGGCAGAAAAAACAGGGCCTGCTTTCGCTCAAAACATACAATAATATTTCCAAGAATACCTCTTTTTAGTCAGTTTTTCAATACCAAAAACGATTTTTTTCCGTTATCTTCTGACCACATAGGTTTTGCAAATGAGATCCTGCAAGGCTTGTTGCTTAGGATTAAATAGACACATCCAGTCGCCAACACAAATAAGTCCAAACAAAATAAAATAAAGGGCAAGAAGGCCAAGAAGCAACAGTGGATATTGAAGGGGTAGCTCCATTGGATCTGCTTGATTCATGAAATCAAGAAGACCTGTTTTTTGAGTCAAAAATTCAAAAGCAAACATGCTAGCGTTGATGTGCCCGTAGTGGGTGAAGCTGCGAGCCGCCGAACGTCCCCACCCTAAAGCCATATTTGTTGTGGTTGTAATTTTAATTCTTGTTAAAATTTTTCCCAAGGTCCCTTGATAATGTTTGACCAAAAGGGTGTCATAGGTGATTCCAAGAAAAAGCACTAGCAAATTAAACGGAGAAAGAAAATAATTTATGGTGATGATGTTATTCATCCCAATTTCTTTCGCTTTAAAAAAGGGAAAGAAATGAGAAATGATAATTATGACGCCATACAAAAGAAGGCCGTCGACTGCTAATGCCCCGACGCGTCTCCAGAAATTTTTTTGAGAAATTTTCATGAGGTTTCCTTTCATGACAGGTTAATGTTGGTCTCTTTTCACATCTTGATGAATGATAATTTCCGCATTAGGGTAGTGCTTTTTGATGAGCGTCTCTACCTCAAATGAAATTTCATGAGCTTGGTGAAGGGTGATTTGATCATCCAGCTCTAAATGGAGCTGGAAAAAGTGCTTGCTTCCTGTTGACCTTGTTCTTAAGTCATGCAAGCCATGGACTTTGGGGTGGCTTAATACAGTTTTTTTAATGGTGCGTCGAATGTCATCAGGCAATTCATGATCCATCAAAATATCTAGCGATGTTCGTGATATTTTGATGATGCACACAAGAATGAATAGGGCGATGCCTGCGCCCATAAGGGCATCAATCCAAAGCAGTCCCAGTGGGCCGGATAAGGCCAAGCTGAGAAGGACGCTGAGATTGATGAGAATGTCGCTTTGATAGTGCACAGCCTCTGCACCAATGGCAGTGGATTTTGTTTTTGCAACAACGTACTTTTGGTAACGTAAGAGGGCGAAGGTGAGAAAAATTGAGAAAATCATTACACCAATGCCGATACCAGGTGCGCTTAAGGGATGCGGTGAAAAAAACCTCTCAAACGCTGATTTAAAAATAAAAATTGCGGAAACCATGATAAAGAGACTTTGCCCAAGCCCCGCAAGAGCCTCAATTTTTCCATGACCAAAACGGTGTTCGTGGTCAGCGGGCTTTAAAGAATGCCTGATGGCAAGATAGTTAATGGCGGAGGCTGCCACATCAAGAATGGAGTCCATCAGAGTGGCTTGCAGGGATACGGATCCTGTAGATAGCCAGGCATAAAATTTGGCAACAATGAGAATCAATGCAACACCCACTGCGCTGACGGTGGCTCGCTTGAGTAATTTTTCTCGATCTGTTGTGCTTAGTGGCATGATGGATACCTCGATTTAGGGATGAAGAAAAGATTGAGACCATTGTTGGGAGTGGGCGTCTTTCGTGTAAAGTGTTCGCTGATGTCGGCGATAGGGCTGTCCTACCCAAAACTCAATGGTGTGTGGTGAAAATTGATAGCCACTCCAATGTTCGGGACAGGGGATGGAATCATTTTTTAAAGTGGAGCGAGCCTTCTCTAGGTGTGTATCAAAAACTAGTGGAGATTCCATTGGTTGAGATTGTTTTGAAACATAAGTGGTCAACTGGCTTTCTCGTGGACGAATAGCAAAAAGATGCTCGCTGGTTTCCCTGTCAGTGGGTTGTACAGTTCCTTCCATACTGATTTGCCGATAAAGGCTTTTCCAATAAAAAAGAAGGGCCACATGTTTGTTCTGTTCTAAATGTTTTGCTTTTTTGCTATTTGAACTTGTGCAAAAAATGAGGCCCTCTTCCCGTGACCAGTGCTTCAGCAAAACATTGCGTACGGATGGATGCCCCTGGGGGCTGACTGTTGCAATTGCCATGGCATTGGGATCGGTAAGTTCTTGAAGATAAGCTTCGGTGAGCCAGGATTCAAAAACTGTCAAAGGATCATGCTCACTCGACTGAACCATCAGGCACCTCTATCTTTTTACGCAAACGTCGTTTACTTTACACCAGTTAGGAATGGATGGACAGCATGAATACAACAGATGTGGTTATTGTGGGCGCAGGCCCAGTGGGGCTTTTTGCCGTGTTTCAATGCGGGATGTTGGGCTTAAAGTGTCACGTGGTTGATGCATTGCCTCACTTAGGAGGCCAATGTAGTGCGCTTTATCCTGAAAAACCTATCTACGATATCCCTGCTTATCCTTGCATTGAGGCCATGGGCCTTGTGAACAGTTTGGAAAAACAAGCAGAGCCTTTTCAGCCTATTTATCATCTGGGTCAGCAGGCTTTATCTTACCACTGGGATGGGGATCATTTTATTCTGGAGACAGACAAAGGACTGCAAATTCATGCTCGGGGAATTATTTTGGCAGCAGGTGTGGGAGCCTTTGGGCCTAATCGCCCTCCTTTAGAAGGTATTGAGCGCTATGAGGAGGCGAGTGTATTTTATAGCGTGACTCAAAAAGAAAGATTTAGAGATAAAAAGGTTTTGATCGCAGGTGGGGGGGATTCTGCGGTGGATTGGGCCTTGGCTTTAAGTGATATTGCCTCTTACGTGGGCGTGGTTCATCGGCGTGCAAAATTTCGTGCGGCACCAGATTCAGTCGCGCAATTGGAAAAGCTTTTCAATCAGGGGCGTATTGAGAGTGTGATCCCCTATCAACTCTCAAAGCTTCATGGCCATGATGATGGAAGATTATCCAAGGTGGAGGTACAAGGTTTGGATGGCGCTGTAAGGCTTATTGATGCTGACTTTTTATTACCTTTTTATGGGCTTTCCATGAATTTAGGGCCTTTGCTTTCCTGGGGTTTGGCCATGGATCACCATACCATTGCTGTGGATCCTGCGACGGCGCAAACCAGTCAAAGTGGGATTTATGCCATTGGAGATATTTCAGCATACCCTGGTAAATTAAAGCTAATTTTGACTGGGTTTGCAGAAGCAGCCCGAGCCGCACATAGTTTAAGAGCTTGGCTATACCCTGATGAGGTTCGGCATTTTGAGTATTCGACCACACAAGGTGTCCCGGGTGCTTAATGCCAGACATCAGGTTAAACAATGCAAGGCGTGGAAGCCAATGATTTGCAAAATTGTGAATGTGGGGTGCTTAAGTAGATGAGTGTCTAAGAAAAACTAGTAAGTTTAAAAATGGGACTCTGTAAAAACGTGAAGGAATAAAACACCTCACATGGAAGCTGCAAGGTGTTTCAGTTTATATATTAAAATGGTTTGCTTAAGTTTACACTCTAATCGTTTTGACATCCTGTCACTTGTAAGCTGTTAATCTTCTCAATAACACCCTTTGCCATTTCAGAAATTATTCCCTTTGTTCCTGGTTTATTTTTAAATCCCTCCGGAATATTATTCGTCAGATAATTCACTATACTCAATTTAGCGCGCCATTGATCAGTGATGGGTCGTCCCGCAAAGCTTTTAAAATTGCATCGTAAACCTTAAATATATGGCCTGTTTTTGGGCTCAACCTATTATCAAGAGTTTTTAGATGAGACTCCCCAATAAGGTGCACCAAAATAGCCTCTGGGTCACTCGTACTACGATCCACTGCAACAGAGGGTGAGCATTTTGGCGAGTTAAGGAAATCAACGTTGAAGTTTTCTTGTGCCTGTGGTGTTTTCAAGGTGAGTAATAAAATTGAGGCAACTTTGAGGACTTCGGGGGACTTTCTCATTTTTGGGGTCTTTTTTTCTTTGGAGTTTCCTCCCCGGTAATACATAGTTAAGTTAGAGTTTTGAGATTCCAAGGGTACGCTTAAAAGGATCTTGCACATCGATGATGATAGTGAGTTTCGTCCTATTTTTGGTTATGTTTTGACCGATACTTTGTTGCCTACGTTGCTTGGTCTCTCCTTATTCCTGATTTTTCCACTCACCTTTCCAAAGGGTAAAGGCATAGGCCGCTGGAAAAAGAAGATGGCATTTATTGGGGTTAAGAATGCACTGAGAGTAAAAAGGTTCTTTGGTTTTTTGATTCCAATCAAAGGGGAACGCCTGCTTGTGTGAAAAAATCTTCACACCGCTTGCGTCTTGTTTTTTGATATAACTCCTTATAACTCCCGTTATAAAGTAGGGTCCTGTTGCTTGCTGCGCATTAAATTTATTGCGCCGTTTTAATTTCTCCTTGATTTGAGCAAAAACAGAGTGGTGGGGCCTCGCTGCAAAGAAACCATTAGTCAATAGATAACCCTCTGCACTTTGCTCAAAAAAGACAGCTTCATGCCCACGCATAAGGGGATCCATGTTTTTCATAAATTTCATACTGTGTTGAATAAAAACACCTCCATAATGATCCACTACTAAATAGCGGATAGCATCATGTTTTTTAATAGGCGTGTCAAAATGGTTATAGGTACCCCAAAAATCTGGGTGGTGGGTCTTGATAAATTCTTCAATTTTCGCATCATCCCATTCCATTACCTGCCAATCGGGATGTAGCTTTTTTAGGTCCACATCAAATTGCTGATAAAGGGGGGATAGTCCCTTTTTTACAGGACCCCACTGGGTCCAGATGCGGTGAATGATCTTTGGGATCTTCATCTCACACTTTTCACACAAATGATCATTTGCAAGAGAGGTTTTGTATGCCAACGGGTACTTCGGAAGGTCCCAAAACTTTCTTTTTGCAAGAATGCCTCCTGCGATCAGGAGCCCACACAGCCCCACATAGGCGAAAAATTTAAGATTAAAAAAGCGTTTCATGCTTAGGTGTTCCATCGTTTTAACAGGTCCTGCCACTTTTGGTAGGCCTTTTTAAGGGTGTCTTCTTTCACGTGGCCGAAACCTCTTATTTCCTCTGGAAGGCTGGCTAATTCAAGGGCCAGGGCATACTTATCTAGATCATGATTCTTTGTGAGCCCTTCCATGAGGGTTTGGAGTAGCTGAATATAATCCTTGATCAATTGCCGTTCTATCCTTCGTTCCTTTGTATATCCAAAAGGATCAAAGTACGTACTGCGGAGACCTTTTAACTTTGACAGGTATCTGAAGACGGTCAAAATCCATGGTCCATAGCTTTGTTTTCTTAAATGGCCTGTAATAGGATCTTTACGAGCCAAAAGAGGTGGTGCCAAGTGGAGATGGATTTTTGAATCACCCTGAATCTGCTGTTGGACGGTGTGAATAAAGTCTGTCTGCGTATAAAGCCGAGCAATCTCATATTCATCCTTGTAGGCCATGACTTTAAAAAGGTATTGGGCAGCGGTTTCTGTTAAACGATTTTGCCCAATGGTTTGGCTTTCAAAAGCTTGAACTTTCCTGATTAAATCCTCATATTTTTGAGCGTAGGATTTATTTTGGTAGTGCGTGAGAAAAGTCACACGTCGTTGAATTCTATCCTCGAGGGTGAGAGCATTTGGCACTTCCTTTTCTTGTATGGCTAAAGTCCATGCTGGATCAAACGCAGCCCTTCGACCGGCATAGAACGCATCGAGATTCATTTTCATGCTCGATGGATTGAGGATAATGGCCTGTTCAATGGTCTCAAACCGCAGGGGAATCAGCCCCAACTGAAAGGCATATCCCAAAAGGATCATATTCGCTGGCAAGAGATCGCCAAATATTCTCATGCTGAGCTGATTAAAGTTAAAGGCTTGTAACTGATCAGGTGTGGAAAGGTTATTAGATAACTTAAAGATAATGTTTTCCAAAGGAACCACTTCGTCAGGATTTTTTGTAAATAGTCCTGTGGCGATGGCTTGTTTATTTAACACCACGTGAGTTTTAGTTTTTGAGATCAATGTTAAGACGTCTGTAGATGCTGTGACCAATGCATCGGGGCCCAAGACCACATTGGCGCTTGCGGGCTCAATACGAGCTGTTGTGAGAGGCTGCGTCTCAGGTGAAATTTTGATATGGCTCGTGACGGCACCACCTTTTTGAGAAAGTCCCGTCATATCTAAGGCTGAGCAGAATTTTCCCTCCATATGAGCTGCCAAAGTAAGCAGCGCTCCAATGGTTACAACCCCTGTGCCCCCTATGCCAGCAATGACAATATGAAAGGGCTGTTCCATTAAGGGCAGAAGAGGCTCAGGGATCAATAAGGTACGGTCTAAAGGAATGGTTGGCGGACGATAGATGCCGCCCTCAACTGTGATGAAACTGGGACAAAAGCCTTCAAGACAAGAGTAATCTTTGTTACAAGAGGATTGATCAATAGTTCTTTTCCGGCCAAATTCAGTGTCTTTCGGTATAATGGAAAGACAATTAGATTTTTTCCCACAATCGCCACAGCCTTCGCAGACGCTTTCATTGATGAAAACCCTCTTGGGAGGATCAATCGTTAGTTTTCGTTTCCTGCGTCTGCGCTTTTCAGCAGCACATGTCTGATCATAGATTAAAACGCTGACGCCTGGCGTGTCGCGTAAACGTGTTTCCACTTGAACTAAATTATCGCGATGATGGAATGTTGTATGCGGGGCAAAATAGGATCCAATGGGATACTTATCGGGCTCATCGCTCACTACAGCAATAGTTTTTACACCTTCTGCATAGACTTGCCTGCTGATATCTGCGGGAGTCAGGTGCCCATCCATGGGTTGGCCGCCTGTCATAGCAACAGCGTCATTAAAAAGGATTTTGTAGGTGATGTTCACATCTGCCGCAACGGCGGCGCGAATAGCCAGTGACCCTGAATGGAAATAAGTTCCATCCCCCAAATTAGCAAATACATGGGGTGTTGAGGTGAAGGGGGCTTGCCCAATCCATGCAACCCCTTCCCCACCCATTTGAGAAAAAGTGGCGGTGGCATCATCAATCCACATAGCCATGTAATGGCAGCCTATGCCGGCCAATGTGCGGCTGCCCTCCAAGGTTTTTGTGGATCGATTGTGGGGACATCCGGAACAATAAAAAGGAGTCCGGCTCAGGCTTGTGATGGCAGAAGAAGAAGTTTGCTTGGTAAGAGTTTTGATTTGGTTTTCCAGCATAGAAGCTCGATCTGATTGCTTTAAAAGGGCAACGATAGCATGGGCCACTTGAGTGGGATTGAGCTCGTAGGTTGCAGGTAAAAGGGTTGTATTATCGAGGTTCTTTTTACCAATTACTGAGGTTTCTGTGGTAGATACATTAAATAAAAGACTTTTCAGCTGGTCTTCAATAATGGGTCGCTTTTCTTCCACCACAAGAATATGCTTTAAGCCTTTTGCAAACTCTAACGCACGTCTAGGCTCAAGTGGCCATGTGAGGGCCACTTTGTAAAGACGAATGCCCAATTTTTCTAATTTTCCTTCATCAAGCCCTAGCAAATGGAGAGCCTGCCTAACATCTTGATAGGCTTTTCCTGCCGTGATAATGCCAAAGGTATCTTTAGAGTTTTGAACCTTGATGACATCAATATGATTTGCATAGGCAAAAGCTTGAGCAGCTGGGAGCTTAAAATCGATCAGCCTTTTTTCTTGTGCCAAAGGTGGATCAGGCCACCTGATGTTGAGACCTGAGGCGGGGATAATAAACTCTGAAGGGATAGAAAAAGTATGTGCAGTTGATCCTGGTATGCTGGTGGTGATATCTACAATATCTGCAGTCAGCTTAAGCCCTGCCCAACACCCTGAATAACGAGATAAAGCCCATCCAAAAAGGCCATATGTAATGATTTCTTCTACTGATGAGGGGTTTAAGATGGGTATGCTGGCATCTATGAGGGCAAATTCGCTCTGATGAGGAAGGCTGGAAGATTTTGCCAAATGATCATCCCCTGCCAGTACAAGAACCCCTCCGTAAGGACTTGTTCCTGCTGCATTACCATGCTTTAGAACATCTCCGCTGCGATCCACACCAGGGCCTTTGCCGTACCACAGGCTAAACACACCTTGGGTCGTGCTTCCTGGAAAAAGTCCTACCTGCTGAGTCCCCCAAACAGCTGTAGCTCCAAGTTCTTCATTAATTGCAGGTTTAAAGTGAATTTTCTGAGCCAAAAGGTGCCTTGAGGCTTGCCAAAGTGCCTGATCCAGACCAGCTAGTGGTGACCCGCGATAGCCGGAAACAAAGCCACTAGTAGTAAGACCTGCTTGTTTATCATTCCAATATTGGAGAAGCAAAAGCCTAACAATAGCTTGTGTCCCGTTCAGATAAACGCGGGATACAGTCTGTTTGTATTTATCATCAAGAGAAATGCTATTTGACATGCATCTCAATCGTAGCTAACAACCTAGGCATTTTTCAAAGTTTTTCCTAATCGGTAAAGTAATTTTTCATAGGCGACCTGATACAAAGTTGAAATAGGAGTTCCCAGAGCTGCGATCAGGCTAATCTCTGTTCCTGTTTCTACATCTACTGCCATCATTTTGACAGTTTTATCTTGTGTCTGCATTTCAAACGTAACACTGCGCTCAAAAGGCCTCATGGCTCCTCCCTTTTGACGTTAACCTAACCTGTATTATTCTCACTTTTTTACTGTGAGATTGGATTGTCAGCCTGCCATTGTTAAGGTTCAAATGCAAGAAAGGAATTTGATGGACTCTTCCATTTTAATTGAGGTTTGATCATAACTCAGGTATAAGCAAATGCACAAAAAGATCCATAACCTCAAGGAACCTATTAAAAGTGACTCAAGCCCTGCAAGAGCTAATCGGTATGAATCGTGAAGATATGGCTGCTTTCCTTCAGGGGATTGGAGCAGAAAGCTTCCGTCTAGGGCAGCTTTGGCATTGGGTCTATCAAAAGGGGGTATGCTCATTTGACGAAATGACAACCATGGCAAAACCCATGCGAGAATCTTTGCGTCAATCCCTTACACTCAAGCGACCATTTATTGTTAAAGACATGACTTCCTTTGATGGGACACGTAAATGGCTTTTGAGGTTTTCCGATGCACAAGAGGCCGAAATGGTTTTTATCCCAGAAAAAGATCGTGGTACTTTGTGTGTGTCTTCACAAGTGGGGTGTACGCTTACCTGTAGCTTTTGTCATACGGGCACACAAAAGCTTGTTCGCAACTTGACAGCGGGTGAGATTCTTGGCCAATTGGTCTTAGCCAGAGATATGTTAAAAGATTGGACCAACCCCCCTATCCCCCGTAAGATTACGAATATTGTGATGATGGGAATGGGTGAGCCCCTTTACAACTATGAAAATGTTGCAAAAGCATTGAAGATCATGATGGACTCAGAGGGTGTTTCTCTATCCCGCCGTAAAATTACGCTATCCACATCGGGCGTGGTTCCCATGATGGGAGCTTGTGGCGAAGATTTAGGGGTAAATTTAGCGGTTTCATTGCATGCAACAAACGATGAATTGCGGAATAAGCTTGTTCCTCTCAATAAAAAATATCCTATAGCTATGTTAATGGAGGCCTGCCGCACCTATCCAGGAGCCAATAATGCACGCCGCATTACGTTTGAGTATGTAATGCTGAAAGATGTGAATGATTCCGTACAAGAAGCAAAGGCCTTAATCCAACTGATTAAAGGAATCCCAGCAAAGGTAAATTTGATCCCTTTTAATCCTTGGCCAGGCAGCCCTTATGAGCGTTCCTCGGATGAACAGATTGAGCGTTTTGCCAATGTGGTCATGAAAGCAGGGTATGCCTCTCCTGTAAGAAGCCCACGGGGGGAAGATATTTTAGCCGCCTGTGGGCAGTTAAAGTCTGAAAGTGTCAGATTAAAGTGGTCTGAGCGTCAACAGGAGTTGCAATGAAAATAAAATTCCCCATCACTCTTGTCATTGGCCGATTCCAACCTTTTCATAAGGGCCACTTGAATCTTGTTCGTAAAGCATTGAAGCGCGGTGATAAAACCATTGTTTTATTAGGAAGTGGAGATCAAGAACGCACAGCGAAGAACACCTGGTCTGTAGATGAGCGCTTGTCTATGATTAAGCCGTGTTTTACACCTGAAGAACTAGGTAAACTTATCTTTCTGTCAATTCCAGATTATCCGTCCAATGAAGCGTGGGTTGCGCATGTGGAAAGGGTGCTTTCTCAGTATGGGCCGCAAGAAAAAAAATCCATCTGCTTGATCGGTTATGTGAAGGATGAAACATCTTATTACTTAAGGCTTTTCCCACAATGGTCATTTGTCCAAACAGAAAAATTTTGTAAGGGCTTAAGTGCAACAGATATACGGCGCTCATATTTTGAGGGGTCTCCACCTGATCCTCGATACTTGCCCGATCCAGTCATTGAGTTTTTATGCGACTTTAGGAAACACAAAGATTATCAGAAGATCTCAATACTCTTGTCAGAGGACATAAAAATAGCTTCTCGTGTAGCGATTATAAGAGGCTAATGTGGACTTGGCCGATAAAAACATTATCTTTATTTTTGCAACCTATAGTGTGGGTGTTACAGGTGTTGTCATGATGGTGGTATGCACACTTTTTTGCTTTTGCAGGGCCAGAAAAAACGAGCATAAACATTGATAAAAAAGAAACAAAAACGCCTTTGGTATCTTGTGATTTTTATGATTTGCTTAGGAGGAGCAACCGCTTTGGTGCTCAATGCATTTCGTTCCAAATTGATGTATTTTTATACGCCCTCCGATCTTATTCCCTATGGCCAAGTCATGCGCATGGGCGGACTCGTGAAAGATGGATCTATTGTGTGGGAAAAAGGTCATCAAAGACTAAGATTTTGTGTAACGGATGGCATGGGTGAAAAAACAGTGAATTATTGCGGGGTCGTGCCAGATTTATTTCGAGAGGGACAAGGTGTGGTCGTGGAAGGAACCCTGACCCCAGAAGGGATGATTGATGCAGAGAAAATTCTGGCTAAGCATGATGAGACTTATATGCCACCTGATCTTGCCAAAAGCCTTAAAGAAAAAGGTTACTGGCGAGAGAACGCTATGCTAAAGAACCCAAATTCATGATGGAATTTTCGTATGCCGGGCAAGGCCTATTAGTTTTTGCTGCATTTTTGGCAATGAGTGGAAGTTTTATTGCATTTCGCAATGAAACTGAACGCCGCTTGTTGGAGGTATGTGTGGATGGACAAGCAGTATGTCTTGGCCTTTCCTTTTTCAGCTTAATGGCAGGCTTTATTCGTTCGGATTTTTCCCTCCTGTTAGTTACCCTCAATAGCGCGCTAACAACCCCTCTGGTTTACAAAGTGTCGGGGACCTGGAGTCATCATGAAGGATCGCTCATGCTGTGGGTTTTAATCATGGCGCTTTTCCAATCCATTT
Organism: Alphaproteobacteria bacterium; assembly: GCA_947488045.1. GTDB lineage: Bacteria > Pseudomonadota > Alphaproteobacteria > 43-37 > 43-37 > CANLAL01. The sequence goes on along the minus strand of CANLAL010000010.1, from coordinate 5,734 downwards.
TTGTACGTCAAAATATCCACAGGTTGGTCAAACGAATGAGCGTAGGCACGCATAGCATTATAATTTTTCTCTTCTGTCTCTTTATTCTTGTCACCTCAAATCCATTTGTGCGTCTTTATCCTATTCCTTTAGATGGCCAAGATTTAAATCCCATGCTTCAAGATTTGAGTGTGGTGTTCCATCCGCCGCTCTTGTATTTAGGCCTTCAAGGGTTTTCTATGATTTTTTCTCTGAGTATTGGTGTGCTTTTGAGTCATTCTCTCAAGCTCAAAGGGAGTGAATGGGCAAAATGCATGCGTCCTTGGGCTCTTTTATCCACAGGTGCATTGACAGCAGGCATCTGTTTAGGGAGCTTTTGGGCCTATTATGAATTGGGTTGGGGAGGGTGGTGGTTCTGGGATCCGGTTGAAAATGTTTCACTCATCCCTTGGCTTGTGGCCATTGGGTTAGTCCACAGTCTTCATGTGCTTATCCGTGATGAAGGGCAAGGATTTTGGGTTTTATGTCAGGCATTGGCCACCTATGCACTTGTATTGGTAGGCTTAGTTTTGGTGCGCTCTGGGGCGTTGACCTCTGTGCATGGGTTTGCCCAAGACCCTGATCGGGGGCTGATCCTGTTGATTATGGTTGTGAGCATTATCGCATGTGCTTTCTCCCTACTTGTAATGAGTTTTACCGGATCCAGACATCAAGTGTCTCTAAGAAATTATCCACAGCTTAAAGTATGGGGACTAACAATACAGTCCTTCATATTCTTATTAGCAGCAGGTGTTTTGCTTTTAGGCACAATATACCCGCCTCTTGCCCGTATATTTTTTGGTTTATCTGTGCATGTGGGGCCTCCTTTTTATAAAGCCAGCATCATTCCCTTAATTTCTCCCGCCTTAATCTTGTTGGGAGTTTTGCCATTTATTGACACGTCAGATAATAAAAGGGTCCTGGAAAATTGTGTCATGCCCCTTACTCTGCTTGCTGCTGGCGGATTACTTTGGGGTTATTTGCAAGTGGAATTGCCATCCTTTGATCTGATTTTATGTTCAATTGGAAGTGTACTGGGGGCCTGGTTGATTCTGCTAACTCTGATAGATGCTTTTTTAAAGTGGCAACGCAAAATGTTAGCTCCTAGAGTTATCGGGATGCTTATGGCACATATGGGTGTTTCTCTTTTTGTTTTTAGTGCCAGTGTAGAGCGGGGCTGGAGTCAAGAGTGGTCTGGCATTGCTCCAGTCGGGCAATCCATCTCTGTTCCTTTGCTGGGGAACAAGCCCATACAGTTACAAAAGGTTGATAGACATTTGGGCCCCAATTACGTGACGGAGCGTGCCCATATTGACTTATCCACAGATGAGGGCCATCAAATTTTGAGACCGGAAAAGCGGTATTATATACCGAGCGGTCAATGGGTGGGTGAGTCTGCTCAATGTTTTGGGTGGCTTAATACGTATTATGTAACGATAGGGGATGGTTTTAGTAGCGGTGCTATAACAATTACAGTGGCAAAACATCCTTTAGTCATATGGATTTGGATCAGTGCCATGCTTGCCGCATTGGGCCTCCTCGTGGCGGGTTTCCCGAGTTTCAATGCCCTGCTTAGGGGGGCTCAGGCTATATACTTACAGCGTTCACTAAAGAAATAGGATTACCTGCCTTTTCTGGGGCTTTCCATAACTTTAGAAAATAGCCAAATTTTCTTTTAGTTTCATGACTTGAGGATAAAACGCAGAAGAGGTGGAAATTCCATTAAGCCATATTTTGGCTTTTGGTGGAATGACTCCTGGGCTTGCATCTAAAAGGCAGGTCGCTGCAAATAATCTCTCTTGATCCGTTAGTGGTCTATATTTTTCAATCAGTGAAAACAATTGTGCTGCTTCTAAATGGCGATAGGCCTCACACAATTGTTGGGTCAGCTTTTCAAGTAGGTCAGGGTTTTGAGGGTTTAAAACAACTTGCTTTTTTGCAGCTATAATCAATTGGTGTGTCATGCGGCGTTGATCTGAAATGAGGGTATAAGGTGCATCCTTAAATGATGCGTAAGGCCATAACATCATAATGGCTGGAAGAATGCTGGCCACAAAAGTGCCCATTCCAAAAAGCACGAAAGCTCTATGTTGGGGACGTGCAGATAAAGTGAGGGCCCAGCTGATTAAACATGCCGTCAGGGAAAGGATCACTCAGCTTCCAGTTTGCGAATCAAGGGATCAATAACCGTTTCAATCCGGTCCGTGGTTAAAATGCCCGTGTGCCGAAAACGAATGAATCCTTTTTTATCCACAACAAAAATTTGGGGTATACCTTTAACGCCCCAAGCCCCTGCCATTTGACCTTGTGGATCACTAGCCACCGTTTTGAAAGGATTGCCATTTTCCAGAAGCCAGAGTTCGGCTTCAGGGGTGCGATCCCTCAGGTTAATACCGATCAGTGTGTGGCCCATATTTTTAAGTGTGAAAAGCATTTTGTGATTCATATGGCAGGGCCCGCACCAGCTGGCAAAAAAGGAGACCACCGTGACTTGCCCTAAAAAGGTCTTTGAATCAACTTGACCTGGGGTGCCCTCTAAAAGTGCTGCACTGATTTGAGGAACGGGAGTGGAAATTTCTTCATAGGCTTTAGATGTGCCTGAAGTGCCAAAATGCAAAATGACATAAATTAATAAGAAGCCAGTTCCCACAACGCTTGCCACACCCAAAATCCACTTCTTCATGACGCCTCACACTTTCATCGTTACATGTATGACCTTAGCCTGGGCATCAATATTTTTCCAGGGGTATAATGAAGGGCATAAGTTTATAGTCCATATTTTATTCTCCTTCTCTGCTGCGTTTATGGATATCCTGGATATCCATGGGATATCCCCATTTTTTCCTTGTGAAACAAGGCTTTGAGGCCAATGGATATCATTTTCGTGTTTTATTTTTTTTTGCATATACTTTCCTTATTTTTTGCGGGTTTGGAATGGATATCCCTATGCACAATGGATATCCATGGTTTTTGAGTGTTTAAGATGAAGGTTAGATCCCGGATCAGGTCCGGGATGACACGTAGTTTGTATAAACAGGATGACACGTAGTTTGTATCAATATGGCTGTCATTCCGGGCTTTGACCCGGAATCTTGTGCTGACACTTGATAAGATCCTGAATCAAGTTCAGGATGACACGTAGTTTGTATCAATATGGCTGTCATTCCGGGCTTTGACCCGGAATCTTGTGCCGACACTTAATAAGATCCTGAATCAAGTTCAGGATGACTGGCTTTTAATGGCATTTGGGATGACAGCGACGATTGAATGGGAAGCATGATTAAAATTCCTTTTTTAATGTTTCTGAGGAACCTACTCTAGCAAAATGCGCTTACAAAAAGCAAATTTTAAAAACCTTCGTTTCAATTCACAGCTGTTTCAGGTAGAAGAAGATGCTGATCTGGGGTACGTAATACCGAATGCATGCTGCTTGATTGCCATGCGCTGGTATCAAATCCTTCACATTGTGGACACAAGGTAAACCAAGCTTCACTTGTATGACCGCAGCTCATGCAATGCCAAGCGGGGTTGGGCAGTGCATGTTCGGCAGAAGTGGCCATGAGGGCACGCATTTGAGCCACGTGGCCAAGAGCATCTTCCATATGGATTAAGTCGGCAAAAATGGACTTGAAGGGTTTTTCCTTTACAAGGGCCTCAAGCTGAGGTCTTGCGATACCCCATAGTTGTGCTTTGATGGCGTAGTGGGCATACACCATTTGGCTGATCCAACTTTCAGGAACCTTTTGATAAAGGTCCTGCATATGAGAAAATTGTTTTAATGGATCGAAAGATGCATTTTCAATATACACATCTGCCAGCATGGGGTGAGGGGCTAAAGCCCAGCAGTGTGCCAGGACTCTTCTGGCTTTTTTGTCCTGTTTATCTTTCATTAAGGCTTGCGCATACGCTGTGGCAATGGGGCCGTGACTAGGGGCGAGCGTGTGAGCCTGTGAGAGCAGCTTGAGAACTTCTTTAGGTGTGGGCGCGGTCATTGCCAATTCAAACATCAGCAGAGCCTTTGTGCGGTCAACATGGGATAATTCTTGAAGGCGGCTCAATTTTTTCAATGTGATAAGGGCCTTTGCCCAGGAGCGTCCCCGCACTTCCAGTTCAAAAGCTGTTTGTAAAGCCCATGGGCTTTTGGGGTTTTTTTCTAAAGTCGATTCAACGAGCGAGTGGGCTAAGGCTGTCTGTCCTTGAGCAACCTTTTGCATGGCCAAGCCCCGCAAGCCCATAAGTTGAGTTTGAGGAATATCTGCTAGCTTCTTAAAAGCATTCTCAGCGCCATGTACGTCATGGGAAAGCATGGCTGTTTGAGCTGCAAAGACAAGACCGAAGGGTGTTTGGCATTGAGACTCATCCAGTTTTGATAAAATTTTCTTTGCGCCTAACACATCGCGGCTCGCAACGGCAGCCAATCCCTCTAAGATCAAATCTTCTGTACGTTGGGATTTTTTCATTTGTTTTTTGAAAGACCATTTGGCGCGCAAGAGTTGCCATCTAAACTTTAAGCTGATGAGGACGTATAATGTGAGGGTACATGTAGCCAAGAGAATTAGGAACCACTGTGGCGTGAGTATAACATTATAATCAAACCAATTGATTTCCACTTGCCCTGGGCTTTGAGACAACCACACCAGGAGACCCACAAAAATAACAAGTAATACTTTTATCATGGTGCCACCTGCGTATTGAGGGGATTGGATTTTTCCCCCCGCTGCTGCCTTGAAATAACAGATGCTAAGGCTTTCATAAGATCTGCAAATGAAGCCTGCATGGGTTGAGGAAGGGATTTCAGATGATGAAGAGCGCTCCTGGCATCGTGATGGTTTAAGGCATTTTCTGCATGGTAAAGGAAGTAGTCTATCGTGTTTGGGGCTGCTTTTTCACCTGTCTTGCGAATGGAAAGGACTTGTCTGGATATTTTTTCAAGTAGGGTACTCCCTTCATTTGGATTGGCTTTCAGGGCTTCTGGGAGGGCTTTTTTAAAGAGAATCATCAATTGGTCAAAAGGGAGGATTTCTTGATGGCTTTCTAAGCCTTTCTTATTTCCCCTCTCTAAAGGGTCATCTGCCTTGACGATCACCTCTTCCTGAAGGGGCTCACTTGGACGCAATGGAGTGGATGTTTGAATCGGGTGGGTTTCTGGATGAGCCCCTTGTTCGGGCAGGGTATGTTCATGAGAGTCTGTTTCAGTAACTATGTTTATAGTTGTAGGCTCCCTGTTAGGTTCCCCTTTTTGAGCAGCCTCCTTTTGCAATTCCTTGAGTGCTCTTTCCATCTCATTTATTTTCAAACCCTGATCTTGCAGTGTCGCAATGGCCACATCGAGCATTGCTGTTAAGCGAGAAAAATCTTCTTTTGAAGGAGAGGGTGTTTTATCTAGGGCTTGAAGTTCCCCCACAGAAAGCATCAGGCCACGAATGGTTGTTTGCGCATGGTGGAGCTTTTGGTTCATCATTTGGTATTGGTATGTGCACCAGATCATGCCACCCACGGATGCGGCCATGAGCGCAATGGCGACAATGAAACCAAGCCCCTGTTTTTTCATAGAGTCAAGAGATCTTCGGAGCGGGGGCTCAGTTGAGGTTTCATTTTTTGGTGCGATGATGGGTCGTTTGTCCATATGAAAATCTTCCCTTGTCTGAGATCAGAATATCAGAAAGAATCGTCCCATGAAAACAGTAAAAACCCCTCATGCAGCCCAAATAACCTC
>CANLAL010000009.1 GCA_947488045.1 Alphaproteobacteria bacterium | reverse complement strand
TCTATAGCCTCCTGAACCAAATCGTTAGGCCGGTGGGTGTTCACGCCAATCATAATTCCTTCTGCTTCAATAATCTCAAGAGTTTTTGCCAGCTTACGACTGAGGTTGGCAGAAGTAGATACCCACACGCGGTTGCCTGGTGAAAGAACGCCCAACATGGCTCCTGAATTTGGGCAATGTACTGTATGCACTGTTTTGCCAATGTCAACATCCGCCATAAAGCGTTTATAACGTTTAATCAAGCGGCCTTCTTCAAAGTGAGGGTCTATATTCATGGGGTTAGTATAACCAGATCAAAAATTGATTTCACTGGTTTTATTTGCTCTTGGGAAATGTTATCTTATAGTGCGCGATGGCAACATACCCTAGTACAGGAAATAACATGAACATTCTCATCACAGGCGGTACAGGTTTTATAGGAAAGACGCTTTCTACTCAGTTACTAAATAACGGACATCAAGTTTATGTGTTGAGTCGCCAAAAAGCTCCTGTAAGTGGATTGGATGACAAAGTTAAGCTGATTCAAATTTTGGACCCTCAAGCCCACATCTTCGACGTGATCATCAACTTGGCTGGCGAACCTCTGAATAAAAAAAGATGGAATGCGCAGGTTAAAAATAACCTCATTGAGAGTCGTGTGAATATTACACAAAAACTCCTTGATTACATTGCCCAAGTACAGAAAAAACCCCACACGCTCATTAGTGGTTCTGCCATCGGATATTATGGTTCCAATGACCATTTGTACTTTAAGGAAGAGACCCCTTCCGTCAGTGATTGCTTTACGCATCAACTGTGTAAGACATGGGAGGAAGAAGCCCTGCAGGCCAAAAAATTTGGTGTTCGTGTGTGCTTGCTCCGTATGGGAATCGTCCTCGGAAAAGAGGGCGGTGCACTTAAAGAGATGTTACCCTCATTCCGATGGGGCGTAGGAACTCAGCTAGGAAATGGTAAGCAATGGATGTCGTGGATTCATAAAATAGATGTTGTTAGAGCCATTGAGTTTCTCATACTTCACAATCAACTTGATGGGCCCTTTAACCTCACCGCACCTACACCCGTCACCCATGCTGTCTTTACATTGGCACTTGCCAAAAAACTCCACCGGCCTCTCTTTTTAAGAATGCCTGACTGGACTGTCAAAATGCTCTTTGGAGAGATGGGACAAACCTTACTTTTACAGGGGCAAAAGGTGATTCCTCAGAGGTTGATTGATTCAGGATTTTCTTTCACTTACAATACATTAGACGAAGCTTTTGCTTCCATTCTTTAGCTGTTAAGAAGATCCAAAAAATGTAAAATTCCATTCACTCGCTTCAATCCTTCAGTGGTGGGCCGCAGATGGGTTTGAGTTTCTTCAATGAGCCCTTCTGCCATCAAGGCCTGCAACTTTTGTAAAGGAAGAGCCTGATTCATCGGTGTGCCTGTAACCTCATAAAATCTAGACTTTGAAATTCCTTGACGAATACGCAGCCCCATCATCATGATTTCGTACACTTGGGAGGGGCCATCAATGGGCCGGACAATCGGAGAGGTTGGGTTGCCTGCCTCAATGGCCTGTAACCATGTCTGTGGCGCTTTAGATTGCTCAGTTGCCACACGACCGCCAGAAGGCAGAGTTAGTCGCCCATGGGCACCAGGGCCCACACCCACATAGTCTGCATAGGTCCAATACATCATGTTGTGTTGACATTCCTGGCCTGATTTTGCGTAGTTTGACACCTCATAAGCATAGAGGCCCTTTTGGGCCAAAAGTTGACCCGTGAGTTCATACAAATCATCCGCCAATGCTTCATTTGGAATTTGGAACTCACCACGAGCATAACGTGCGGCAAACGCCGTCCCTGGTTCAATGGTCAATTGGTACAAAGAAAGATGTCCCCCAGCCAAATCCAAAGCTTGGGTTAACTCTCTTTCCCATTGTTCAAGCGTTTGTTCTGGGCGCGCATAAATCAGATCAAATGAATAACGGTCAAAAATCTTTTGTGCAGCTTTGATAGCGTTAAGGGCTTCATCTGCCGAATGGGTTCGTCCCAAGAAACTCAAGGCTTTTGGATCTAACGACTGAATCCCCAAGGAGAGACGATTGACCCCGGCGGTTTTGTAACCTTCCAAATGGCCAACCTCCACCGAGGTGGGATTGGCTTCCAAAGAAATTTCCACATCATTCTTGATGCCCCACAACGCATTGATCCGCTCCAACACATGTGCCACCGTTTTGGGAGACAAGAGAGACGGCGTTCCTCCCCCAAAGAAAATGGAGGCCAATGGACGACCCTGGGTCAAGCTATGCTCATGGGTCAATTGAGCGTCAATGGCCTTGGCCCATGTTTCTTCACCCATGGTTTGCAGCACATGACTGTTGAAATCACAATAGGGGCACTTGGATTTACAAAAGGGAAAGTGGATGTAAAGTGCAAAGGGTGAATGGGTCATGCGTCAGGGGTATCCATCCTCATGCCTTCAAAGCTTGAAGCAAAAGATCTAATGCCTGCCGGCGGTGACTGATAGCATTTTTTACATCTGCACTCAATTGTGCACAGGTTTGATCGTATCCTGCAGGGATAAAGATGGGATCATATCCAAAACCATGGCTCCCCTGAGGAGGAAAGGTTAGATGACCTTCCAGTCGTCCTTCAAAAAACTGAGGTGATTGACCGGGCACGACAAGACACAGCACACATATAAAAGCAGCCTTTGGCAAAGGTACTTCTTTTAGCTGCCCCTCAAGCTTTTGAAAAAGGGCAGGATATCCCCCCGCTTCCAAAGCCCACCGGGCCGAATAAATACCGGGGTTTCCGCCTAAGGCCTCAATCATTAAACCGGAATCATCCGCCAGTGCAGGGACCCCATAATGTTGGGCATAGGCTTGCGCTTTGAGCTGCGCATTGGCAGCAAAAGTACTTCCTGTTTCTGGGACATTCAGCTCATCTAACGCAGGCCGAATGCGAATACTCAGGGGTTCTAGAAGCTGGCCAAACTCCTTCACCTTACCTGGATTTTGCGTGGCAAGAACCCAGTCATTTGCTTCTAAAAGACTAGGCATCTTTTTGCATTTGGGTAATGCGCACAATCCCTTGCTGTGCCAAGTCCATCATCTTAGAAAAGTCAGACTGGTCAAAAGGCATGCCTTCTGCTGTACCTTGAACTTCCACAATTTTTCCAGATCCCGTCATCACAAAATTGGCATCCACATCAGCAGAACTATCTTCTTCATAATTGAGATCCATCATCACTTGACCCTTTATGATTCCACAAGAAATAGCGGCAACAGTATCTTTCAAAACTGCCCCTTGAATTGTACCTTGATTGATTAATGGCCTTAAAGCTTGAGCCAGAGCCACATAGCCACCACAAATGGCGGCTGTACGGGTTCCCCCATCAGCTTGAATCACATCGCAGTCGATCTTGATCTGACGCTCACCCAAAAGCTTCATATCCACCACGCAGCGCAAAGCACGCCCAATAAGACGTTGAATTTCCTGTGTGCGACCCGTTTGCTTTCCCTTCGCCGCCTCACGATCCATACGCGCACCCGTGGAACGAGGCAGCATGCCGTACTCAGCGGTTACCCAGCCTGACCCCGTGTTACGCAAAAAGGGTGGAACTTTTTCTTCCAACGTTGCCGTGCACACCACATGGGTATCCCCAAAGGTTACTAAACAAGAGCCTTCTGCATATTTAGTATATGGAGTGATAAAGGTGATGGGCCTAAGTTGGTCACTTGTCCGTCCGTCATTGCGCATGTGTGAAATGTCCTTGCTGATACGATTGTTGCCTTTGATATAGCAAGTCTTAAACGCAGAAGGCAACCCCTCACGTGCGGGATGGAGCACTCCACTGCTCTGACTTAAGCAGAGGACCATAAATGTCATTTTCCATGGAAACCAAAACTTGTGAAGCTTCTTCCTGTGTGGGCGAACGATCCATAAACCTTATTTTTGGGGCATGCGTGATCACAGCCAAAGGTGTTTGTTCATCCCCTTCCCCCATCATCAAAACAGCCGCTGTAGCCAAACAATCCACCACACTCACATGCGTATTGTGGAGGGTGCGGCCATCCAAATCTTTTTTGCCTTCATAGGAATAGAGTGGCTTAAAACCACACCAACCGATGGCAAGCCCTGTAACCCCCCAGCGCAAAGGCGTGCTGCGCGTATCCGTAATCACCACACCTAACTCTTTTACGCCGTGCCGGCCCCGCAAATGAGCCCACAGTTGAGCGGCCACTAGCCCTGCCTGCTCAGGATACAGAATATAATGGCCCGCACTATTGGAGGCATCAATACCCGCTGCAGGAATCAACAGGTTGTTCTTAATGGTTAAATTCATTCCCTCAATCGCATGGGGAGCATCTAAAATAAGGTCTGCCTCCTGATGCACCAATGCGGATTTACTTATTTGATCCATAGGTACAAGTCGCCCTTGAGAAAGGCTCACAATTTTTGATGTGATGCACACAATGGTCTGCTCATTGAGCTTTGTCATGTACCGATCCAAAAGACCTATGAGGCTTTCGAAAGGCTTCATATGATGAGTTTTAAGGGGTTGAATTTGCATAAATTTAGAATACTCAGTGCAACTGATGCTGTCTAGTTCTTCACTTACTCACATATTGGATCATGCGATGCAATTCCATTCAATTTCTTCTCGCTCAGCTTAGCTATGTCTATCATAAGTTTTATATCTGCCTCGGAGAGTGGGCCCGGAGCATTGAGAATACTGATTTTATATTTATACAAAAAGGTTCTAAGCAACGCAGCCTCACTGATGTTTGGGCGAGAAGAGTTGAATACCTCCCCATACAAATGCGTCATGATCCTATAGATTTCTTCAAAGGGAGCTTTCTGACTTTGAGCTAAGATTAATTCGAATTCATATTCGCAAACCTTATTCACATTAAATTCCAATTTAGTTTGGTTTTGTATTTCCTGATAAGCAGACCTCAACGGCTTTACCATTGCTGTGTGCAATTTATCCCTCCCCCCTTGTAATCCAATATATTCCAGCTGCTTTATCGCTTGCATATAATGACGTGCAATAGGATCAGGGTTTTTAGCACCAAAAAAATAGGCCAAATCCACCTCTAACTGCAGGATTTTCTGAGAATTAAGATCAGTAAATAACACTTCATTTTGCATTGCATAAGCACCCAAAGTGAGGCTGAGAAAAATAAGCCCTATGAATTTTGCATGCACATATCATACCACTTGCTGTCCGCATGTGCCCCGCTATTTATTGATCTTTATCTAGTTTTTACACACCTGACTAGTCTGTCCATTTGCCTTATTTTTCAATATGTGTTATAAATGAATTGTCAGTAATGACTATGGCAATAAACGGTGTATAGAATAGCCGTATCGGACCCGGGGGCGGAACCCGGCGCCTCCACCACTTTTAGACCTGTTATTGATTTTTCAAAATCAGGACTTGCGGGGGTGAACTAGGATCGACGAACGTAGTAAAGGTATGCTTTTTGCTCGGCATTGTACCGCCGTTATCGGGCTATATTAATAAATGCAAACTCAAATGTAGTAGCATTGAATGACAACATGAAGTTCGCCCCAGCAGCTTTGGCAGCCTAAGCGACTTTAAGTCACTCGCGGTTAGGGGGCCCCGGGCAACAGAATGCCCCCACTTCTCTTTATATGATTGCTCATGTAACAGCTATCTTTGGGCATTGCCTTAATTGGGCTAACTTTTGTAACCCCTATACCAAAATTTGTTTTTCATGTTCAATAAGCCATTTTTTGCGGGCAATCCCACCCCCATAACCACCTAATGTTCCATTGCTACCCACAATCCTGTGGCAAGGAATCATAATAGCCAATTGGTTGGCGCCATTGGCATTTGCTACGGCCCGATAGGCTGTCTCTTTTCCCATGGCTCTTGCCTGCTCCCCATAACTACACGTTTGACCATATGGAATTTGAAGTAGCCCTGCCCATACTCTCTTTTGAAAGGGGGTTCCATAAAGCGTATAGGGTGTTTTGAATACTTTTAGATTCCCTTGAAAATAAGCCAATAATTCCTCTTGAATGGACGCCAGCGGTGGCGTCATTCCGGGAACAATCGCAGCTTTTGCTTTTAAACGCAGCCGTTCAATTTCGCGTTCCAGCCCCCGCCGCTCTACAAATTCTAGTAAATGCAGCGTTTCCTCATCGCCAATGGCCAGCATGGGGCCTAAGGGAGTGTCGATCCAAATGCTTTTTAAAATTTTGTGCTGTTTTTGAAAATTCGTTGGGGACGCTCCCATAATTTTGGTAAAGGCACCTCGAAAGCCGCTGCTGGATTCATAGCCTGTATTAAGTTGCGCTTCGATCACTGGCTCTCCCTCACGAATTTGTTTCATTGCAATACCCATGCGCCGGTTGCGCGCATAGGCCACAAACGTCATTCCAAATCTCTTTTTAAATTGCCGCCGTGCGGTGGAAGAATCTGCTGACACCACCCGAAAATCACTATCCTTCCACCGTTTTTCTGGATTTTCTTCCACCGCCTCCACAAGTTTAGAAATTAAATCAGAAGCATGCCCCGGGAAAGACAAAGGCCTGCAACGCAAACAAGGCCTAAAAGAAGCCAGAAGTGCTTCTTGAGCTGTTTTGTAAAACGCACAATGCTCAAACTTAGGTTTTCGCGCAGGACAAGTTGGGCGACAAAAAACACCCGTTGTTTTCACACCCACGAAAAATATCCCTTCGTAATGAGCATTCTTAGTAAGAAGTGCTTCGTAATATTCTCGTTGTAAAGTGGGTGTAATCATGACGCAATCTCGATGAGGGTAACAATAAATTGACTATAACAACTCTAAAGTAAGATGCAGCCGAAATTCAGGCATTGATTTTTTTATTTGAAATCCTATTCTGCTGATTTGACCTGATTTATAACAGTCCGCTGATAACAAGATATACATTGCGGTGGTGCGATGAAGAATGTTCTGACTCAACTGTTGATGATGGAATGATCCCTGTTCAAAGCGGACAGCTTTGGTACCAAATTCTCCGCAAAGAGTTATTGCACACAAAAACCCCGTGGTGGTCCCCCATGACGGCCCCCCGGCCATACCCCCATGACTACCTCAACTCCATTGACACATTTATTTGTGATCGAGCCGTCATACTTTACGATCAAACAGGATGTGGTCTTTCCACTAGAGGTTCCCAGAGCCCTAACTATTCTCTCTCGTCTTTTGTAGAGGAGCTCCATCAGCAGATTCTTGCCTTCAATGTGACTCTGTTGTACTTTTAGGTCACTCTTGGGGTGTGACTCTAGCTGTTGAGTATACCCTCGCTCATCCCCAAAAGGTAGGCAGTTTGGTTCTTTGTAGTCCGATGCTAAGCACCTCCCTGTGGCTTGAGCGCGCACGCCCACTCATCAAAGAACTTCCCCAGACCGTTCAAGAGCCCATCTCACTACATGAATCTAATGGCGCACCCAAGCACCTGATTATCAAGATGCAATCATAACTTACTACAAGGCTCATCTATGTAGACTAGACCCCTGGCCAGGAATCTTAACCCTAGCAATGGGGAAATTGAATGTGGGTAGCTACAAGGCCCTGTGGGGGCCCAGCGAGTGCGGGGCGACGGGAACTTTAAAAACATATGACTGTCTGCCGCAACTTTTAAATATCCAACAACCCGTCCTTCTTACATGTAGCTATGACGACATTTGCAGCCCCCTAAGGCTTCAAAAGGCTTTAGAGCATCTGTGCGGGGGTTTTTCCACGTTTTTAAAAATAGTTCTCATACCGCTGATCTTGAAGAACCAGAGCTTTTCAAGCAAAGTGTGGATGACTTTCTCAAGAAAAAAGCACAATGAATTATCGCTTTGGGGAGACCTCAGTTGCAGTCTTCCTTTACTCCCTCTTAAGTTTCAAAACCTGGCCCTCGCCCCCTCTTGTAAAGCAGACTAAAAGGAGGTATAGGTAGGGCCAGTATGAGCCAAAAAAGGATCAAAAGATATGTCCGATCGCTTTGATATTGATAGCCAAGCCGTTAAAGAACTGGCCGAGCTACTGAATGAAACGGGCCTAACAGAAATTGAATATGAAGTGGATGCGGGTCGTATTCGTGTAGTCAAGCATGCTGCCCCGGCGGTACAAGCTGCACCTGCACCAGCGGTGGTAAGTGCCCCTGCAGCACCAGTCGTGGCCGATAAACCACAAGACCACGCCGGTGCAGTAAAATCCCCCATGGTAGGCACGGTTTATTTAGCTGCCTCCCCTGGGGCTGCCTCCTTTGTAAAGCCTGGAGACACGGTCGCCAAAGGCGATACATTGCTGATTATTGAAGCTATGAAAGTGATGAACCCCATCCGTGCACCGCAGGCAGGGCGCGTCGTGGCCGTTTCAGTAAACGATGCAGAGCCCGTAGAATTCGGAACTGTTTTAGCTATCATAGAATAGGCGTATTTTCACATGCTCAAGAAGATTTTAATCGCCAATCGAGGTGAAGTGGCCTTGCGTATTCATCGGGCCTGCAAAGAAATGGGTATCATGACAGTGGCCGTATACTCCACTGCTGACGCTGACTCCATGCATGTCCGCCTTGCTGATGAAAGCGTATGTATTGGACCTGCCTCCTCAAAAGAGAGCTATCTGAATATTCCGGCCATCATCTCCGCCGCCACCATTTCAGGGGCCGATGCTATCCATCCTGGTGTGGGCTTTCTATCGGAAAATGCACAGTTTGCAGAAATGGTCGAAGAGCATGGATTTGTATTTGTGGGCCCCTCTCCCCAGCATATCCGGGATATGGGAGATAAAATTCGAGCCAAGGAACTTGCCCAAGCTTATGGCCTCCCCACCGTACCCGGTTCAAAAGGTGGTGTGGATTCTGATGCAGAAGCCACAAAGGTTGCAGCTGAGATTGGTTACCCCATTCTCATTAAAGCAGCCAGCGGTGGCGGCGGCAAAGGTATGAAAATTGCTAGAGGCCCTGAGGAATTATCCGAAGCCTTGAGCCTTGCGCGCTCTGAAGCCAAGGCCAATTTTGGCAATGACCAAGTTTATATGGAACGCTACCTTTCCAAACCCCGTCACATTGAAGTCCAAATTGTGGCTGATAGTCATGGGAATGTAATACATTTAGGTGAGCGGGACTGCTCGATTCAACGTCGTCATCAAAAAATTTGGGAAGAGGCCCCCTCACCAGCCCTTACCCCTGAAATCCGTAAGTCCATTGGTGAAGTGGCTGCCTCAGCCATGCGTAATATGGGCTATCGCAGCGTGGGCACCATCGAGTTTTTGTATGAAAATGGGGAATTTTTCTTCATTGAAATGAATACCCGCCTTCAGGTGGAGCACCCCATTACGGAAATGATCACTGGCATCGATTTAGTGGAAGAACAAATTCGGATTGCCAGTGGCATGCCTTTAAGCTTCAAACAAGAGGATATCACATTCTCAGGCCACGCCATTGAATGCCGTGTGAATGCAGAGCACCCACGCACATTTATTCCATCCCCTGGTCAAATTACCAATTATCACACACCAGGCGGCTTAGGTGTGCGTGTAGACAGTGCCATTTATGCAGGGTACAAAGTGCCTCCCTATTATGACAGCCTCATCGCAAAGTTGGTGGTTCATGGCCGTGATCGGAAGGAGTGTATGATGCGCTTAAAACGATCATTGGATGAATATGTGATTGGTGGTATTGAAACAACGTTACCACTGCACCGTTTTTTAGTCACCCATGAAGACATGATCGCTGGAGAGTATGACATTCATTGGTTGGAAAAAACCTTGGAAAAATTAGAAGATTAAAAAGTTAGAACGCTGAGTCTCCATACGCAACGACTGTCCCTGAAAATCAGTTTCTCCAAAAGTCTCTCGGTTGCCCTCTACTGAAATACCTGATGAATCTGAGCTGTCTGTTAATAGGGTCTGGACTCCACCTTTAAGCATCTGCACGACGGCATGCTCTGGCTCCCATTCTTCTAGGTAGAGGGCGCCACTTTGTATAGGCTCCATATACCTTGGACCAAGCTCTTGATAAGAAGAACCTAACCCCATGGCTTCACCATAATGATGATGGCGCAAATCTTACTCTGACATGGCTTGAGCAAAAGGAAAGGTTCTTGCCAAATCAAAACTTTCAACTGTAAAATTGGCTCGCACAGTATTTGCTGTCAAACCACCATTGACGGCTTTCCCTTGTTTACCAGTCAGGGTATTTAAATTAAGTTTAGAATAATTCTCTAGAATGCCATAATGGGTTGCATTTTTTACAATGCAATTATGAAGCATATGAAACTCTATTTCTAATTTATTAAAAGGCATTTCATAAATTATTGTTTTTATTATAATCACTCTTCAAGCTTTGCTTACAAAAAAGCTTAAACACTGAGAGATTAATTTTTAAACTTAAAAAAAGTATAGGAGAGGGTGATTACATCAGTGGTCTTGAGCGCTTCATCCTCGGCCCATTTAGGATCAATATAAAAACTCACAGGAAGATTCATGACAATCTTTGGAGGAATGATCTGCTCACTAAAGCAAAAGCAGAGCATTTTTACGAAATAGGGCGCAGCCTTATGGGGGGCAATATTATAAGTAGCCCAACCATGAACAGGTTGAGAGGAAAGATTTTCCACCTCAAAAAAAGCTAAAGAGGTTTGCCCAATGGGTACGATCATCTCCCGCTGTAATGGACGGAAACGCCAATTTAATTCAGGTGAAAGATCAGCATTAAAGCGTACTTTAATGAATTTTCCTGTCACAACATTTGGTGCAACCACACCAATTTTAGGGGTACCCGCAAACCCGGTAGCTTGACAAAACATCCGATACAAAGGGACAGAGGCAAAAGCCAGAACGAGCATAGCCATACTCAAAGCCATGAGTAAAATGGTTGTATTGCGATGATCCTGTGGTGTCTTTTTACTTGGTCGCATGGTCTACAGGAAAACGGCTGATGCTTTGACCCATACGGAGTGAGTCACCGGTTCGAATCCAAGAGACAGCATAAAAAACAGCAACAGCGGCGAGCAGCACATATAAAAGAGCTCTGTTTTTTGATCGCCGTGAAGTTGAAGGGGATGGTTTCATAAAAGCTTTTCTCCCACCATGGCTAGAAACAGAAGGAACAAGTAGAAAATTGAGTATACAAACAATTGCTTCGCACTCTTTTCATAATGCTTTGCCATCGTCTTTAGACTCAGAAAAATCATACCGGCACCAAGGATTAAACTACAGCTTAAATAGATTGTTCCCAAAAACCCTAAAAAATAGGGAAGAAAGGTCACAGGAACCATCATAAGTGTATATACCAATATATGCCATTGGGTGGATCGAATCCCATGTGTGACCGGGAGCATTGGTACCCCTGCTTTGGCATAGTCTTCGTGTCGATATAAGGCAAGAGCCCAAAAGTGGGGAGGGGTCCACATGAATATGATCAGAAAAAGACAAAAGGAGGCCCAGGATATATCTCCAGAAACACATGCCCACCCGATCATGGGGGGAAGAGCACCTGCAGCACCACCAATCACAATGTTCTGAGGCGTCGCACGCTTTAAATACATCGTGTAAACGAATACATAAAACAAGATACTAATAGCCAACAACAGTGCAGGAACCCACCCCACCAATGTTAACATGATCCAAGTACTTATCACACTCAGCACAACACCAAAGGTCAGTGCATCCTGAGGAGATATTTTCCCAGCGGGCAAAGGCCTGTATTGGGTGCGGGACATGATGGCGTCAATATCGCGATCGTACCACATATTAATGGCTCCCGCTGCACCCGCGCCTAGAGCAATACACAAAACGCTCACAAAGGCAATAAAGGGATGGATGTAACCGGGGGCTAACATCAACCCCACCCACCCCGTGAAAACCACCAAGGACATGACGCGGGGTTTTAGAAGCTGGATGTAGTCCCCCACGGAAGATTCATTCAAAGTCCCAGCTGTGAGTGAGGTGAGTGAGCTCATTCTATTTAATATGGGGCAAATCGTCAAAGGAATGAAATGCGGGTGGAGATGTGACTGTCCATTCCAATGTCGTTGCGCCGTCGCCCCACGGGTTATTAGGAACCTTTTTCTTGTCCTTAAAAACACGATACACAACGTAGAGAAAGAAAAGCGCGGCAAAGCCAGATAGATATGCGCCATACGTGGCAACTTTGTTCCATCCAGCATACGCATCTGGATAATCAGGAATACGACGTGGCATACCCGCTAGACCTAAGAAGTGCATTGGAAAAAAGAGCAGGTTCACACCAATAAATGTAAGCCAAAAGTGAATTTTTCCTAAGGTTTCATTGTACTGATAACCTGACATTTTGCCGATCCAATAATAGAATCCACAAAAAATGCCAAACAATGCGCCCATGGATAGCACGTAATGAAAATGGGCGACCACATAATATGTATCATGTAACACAGTATCAATGCCTGCATTGGCCAGAATGATGCCTGTGAGGCCGCCAATTGTGAATAAGAAAATAAAGCCAATGGCAAACAGCATAGGCACAGGAAAAGTCAACCGGCCGCCCCACATGGTGGCAATCCAACTAAAGACCTTCACACCTGTGGGCACGCCGATGATAAGTGTTGCCAAAGTGAAATACACACGGATGTTAGGATTAAAGCCCACAGTAAACATATGGTGTGCCCACACAGCAAAACCAACCAAACCAATAATGACCATGGCATACACCATTCCCAAATAACCAAAGATTGGCTTACGGGAAAAGGTGGAAATCACATGACTGATAATACCGAAAGCAGGCAAGATCATAATGTACACTTCAGGGTGGCCAAAAAACCAAAACAGGTGTTGGAATAAGACAGGGTCCCCACCACCGGCTGGATCAAAAAAGGTGGTGCCAAAATTGCGATCTGTGAGCAACATTGTCAACCCTCCTGCCAAAACAGGGACAGATAGCAGCAACAAAAATGAAGTGACCAACATTGCCCAAGCAAACAGAGGCATCTTATGCAACGTCATACCCGGAGCACGCATATTGAAAATAGTCGTGATGAAGTTAATCGCTCCCAAGATAGAAGAGGCACCCGCAACGTGAAGACTTAAAATAGCAAAATCCACAGATAAATCTGCATGACCCAATAAGCCACTCAAGGGCGGATAAAGCGTCCAGCCGCTACCCACACCCTCACCCACAAAAACAGAAAGAACCAATAAGACAAGGGAAGGAATCATAAGCCAGAAACTAATATTGTTTAATCGAGGGAATGCCATGTCAGGTGCCCCAATCATCAAGGGAACAAACCAGTTTCCAAATCCGCCGATGAGGCCCGGCATGACCATAAAGAAAATCATCAACAAGCCGTGGGCCGTAATAAGAACATTATACAGATGATATTTATCAGAAAGAATTTGCATTCCAGGATCGGCAAGTTCCATCCGCATGACCATGGACAAGGCACTACCGATCAATCCACCTACAATGGCAAAAATAATATATAAGGTGCCTATATCTTTGTGGTTTGTGGAAAAAAGCCAGCGGCGCCAACCGGTGGGATGATCATGAGCGTGGGGTGTTGATGTCATGGAAACGTCCTAGTTTGAAAGTAAAAAAATGTGTATTGTTTGAGGCCTGTCGAATTAAGGTGTGTTGTGCAGCAAATTTAGTTTTTGCTGCCTCAATCCACACAGTATATTCTTCTGATGTAACCGCTTCCACGACAATTGGCATAAAGCCATGATTCATGCCGCATATTTCAGAGCATTGGCCATAATATAGTCCTGGTTTATCCACTTGCAGCCACATCTGGTTCAATCGACCTGGCACCGTATCCTTTTTAACGCCCAGAGAGGGGACAGACCAGCTATGGAGCACATCCATTGACGTTAGTTGAAGGCAAATTGGCACACCTACAGGAACAACCAAATTGTTATCCACGGACAATAAACGGATTTGATGAGGCTGAATATTTTTATCCTCTATGATGTAACTATCGAAAGCGATGCTCTGATCAGGGTATTCATAAGACCAATACCATTGATGACCAATGACCTTAATATTCAGTGCATTTTGAGGTTCCTGATCAATAAAATAGATGAGTTTAACAGAAGGAATAGCGAGCCCTACAACAATGATGGCAGGGATTGCAGTCCAAATAACCTCTAGCCATGTGTGATGTGTTGTCGTGGAAAGCGTCTTGTTGCGCTTTGCGTTAAATCGATACACCGTATAAAAAAGCAAAGCTGAAACAACGATGGCAATAACAATAATGACGACCAATAATTGATCGTGTAGGGCTACAATTTTTTGCATCATCGGAGATGCCGGCGTTTGGAAACCCATCTGCCATGGGGTGGCATAATTTCCCCAACACACGCTTGGGGCAGTAATGGCAAACAAAAACCCTAATAGTATCCGTTTCATCCCATTTATCACATGCATCATTAGCCCTCGCACTGTGTCATCTTATATTCCGAAGAATTATTATCATATATGGCCAAAAGTGGCTACCCCGATTCAAGCTTCTTGGGCCATTTTCTCAGCCATTTTTTTAGCCCCATAGGTAAGAATGGCATCTGCCCCGGCACGCTTCATGGATAGCAAGGACTCATAAAGAATCGCATCCTCATCCAACCACCCTTGATGTGCGGCCGCTTGAATCATGGCATACTCTCCACTCACCTGATATGCAAAAGTAGGCATAGAGAAAGTTTTTTTCACGTTGGCAATGATATCTAAATATGGCAACGCTGGCTTTACCAACACCATATCTGCGCCCTCTGAAATGTCCAAAGCCACCTCACGCATGGCCTCCTCTCCATTAGCACAGTTCATTTGATACGTATCTTTATCTTTTGTACTGAGGCAACTCTTTGACCCTACAGCATCTCGAAAAGGACCATAAAATGAACTCGAAAATTTTGCACTGTAAGAAAGTATCGCCGTTTGTTGATATGAAGCCTCATCAAGAGCCTTGCGAATGACCCCCACACGGCCATCCATCATATCTGATGGAGAGACAATATCGACTCCTGCACTGGCTAAACATAATGCCTGCTTAACCAAAACCGCTAGAGTCCCATCGTTATCCACATCCCCATATGCATCCAAAATACCATCATGACCGTGGGTGGTATAAGGATCGAGCGCAACATCTGTAATCACGCCCATGTTGGGGACTGCCATTTTCAATCGTCGGACAGCTTGACAAAGCAAGTTATCGGAATTGTAGGCCTCTTCAGCCAAAAGTGATTTACTTTTTGCCTGAACGCAGGGAAAAAGTGCCACGGCTCGGATACCCAGATCATAGGCTTCTCTCACAGATACAACCGCTTCCTCAATGGTCAAACGCGTCACACCAGGAAGACTCTCAATGACAGAAGGTAAGTCTGGCGTACGTATAAAAATAGGCCAAATTAAATCAACAGGATGGAGATGCGTTTCCTGTATGATCTCCCGCACCCATGGGGCTTTGCGTAATCGCCTTAAGCGCGTTGCGGGGAAGGGAGGTGGATTATAATTCATTGCGCTCACTTTTGATTATCAAGGTGGGGCAAGACTTAGAAATTCCAGCCTCATGATTTTTCAACACTTGGTACAGCAGTCTTGCAATATTGTCATTCATATTTTTATATCCAAAAGGCTGGTCTAACGGGTGCGCCTTTATCAGAACGTCATCAGCCATCATATCAAAGTTATACTCACCTTTAAGAACAGAGCGAATGTCTTCACTTTGCTTAAGCGCAAAAGGTTGACTGGAAACAAAAAGAATTTTAACGCCTGGTTTAAGGAAATCGCCCTGCTTTTGCAGAGTGTAAATCGTATCTGCAGTATCTGCTCTTTTTTTACCAGTTGGACAAGGGGTATCCAGCACACTGATGGCAGGAAAACCCAAAGGCCACCGTGAGTAATCCACAATATATTGAGCTGCTTGAGCTTCAGTGGTAGGAAGAGGATGATTTCCTTGAGGCCGCGCCCCCATCAAACCTGCCTCTGAAAGCTCCCTTAAAATCTTCTCAGATTCCATTCGGGCATCCATTTTACGCGTACTGCCCAACACCACAACTCTGTCAAAGCGTAGTCCGTTATTGAAATGATTTAAAACATTTTTCAAGCGATGTTGCATGTTCCCAAAAGTCGATCCTAAAACCACCACCAGGTCATATTTTAGTAATTGAGGAGTCAAAGGATGGGTGAATGCAGTGTAACTTTCATAAAGGGATACCAGTTCAGCTTGAACCTTTCCTTCATTTGTTAGTTCCATTCGCTCTCCTTGACGTAAAAAATGCCCTTGGAAGCAATTGTTAAGCGTATTGAGGTCTCCATCTAAACATGTCAAGTGTGCCGCATTTTTAATAGCATTAAGCTGTTGATTAAAGATAGCACAAGAAGAATCCATTACTTTTACATCCCCTTGACAAGGAACGGAGACAAAGGCGAGGAGGAATCCAAGAAAAGTTACCTTAGTTTTTTGACCGATCAATGGACATGATAAAAGGTGACGCCCGTAACGCCGCAATGATAGTATCCAAGTGTTGTCCATTTTTAACCTCTACATCCATAGTCATATCACAGAACTCGTGGCTTCTGTTCGTAATTTTCAAGTTAATAATATTACCTGTATTTTTTACAATAATTGTGGAGATGTTGGCAAGTCCCCCAGGTGAATTAAGGGTCACCATACTCATGCGCCCAATATGAGGCTGGGTTGCGACTTGCTCCACGTTCCAGGCCACATCAATCCACCGCTCAGGACTCTCGTGATATTGGGCTAAATTATCACAATCAAAGGTGTGAACAGTAACACCTTTTCCAGTTGTAACAATGCCAACGATGCGATCTCCCGGTAAAGGATGACAGCACCCTGCATAGTGTATGGACATACCTGGAATCAACCCCTGTATGGGAAGCGTATGCTGATGAGCCTTTTCTTTTTGAGCTGTTGTTGGAAGGGTGAAATCATCTGTATTCGGTTTTTCCAAAGGAAAAAGCGTATTAAAAATATCCCGACCTGAAATGGTTCCTTCACCTAGTGCCACATACAGATCCTCTGAGGAACCTACCTTATGAGATTTAAGCGCTGGTTCAAGTACTTTATCATTCAGCTCTTTACCATGTTGCTTAAACGCTTTGCTCAAAAGTGATTTGCCCAAAGTTAAATATTCACCCCGTTGAGCATTGCGAACAAACCGACGAATGCAAGCTCTAGCCTTACCTGTTACAACAAAGCGATCCCATGTGGGGGAAGGCGTTTGTGTTTTTGAAGTAATCACCTCCACTTGATCGCCATTGTTTAGAACAGAGCGCAGCGGCATCATGCGGCCATTTATTTTTGACCCCACACACCGATCCCCTACTTGAGAGTGGACAGCATAGGCAAAGTCCACACAGGTGGCTCCGCGAGGCAGTGCAATCAAATCTCCCTTAGGGGTAAAACAGAATACTTGATCCTGGAACATCTCTAGCCGGGTATGTTCAAAAAATTCTTCTGCCCCTGAAGTATTTTCAAGGATATCTAATAAACCTCTAAGCCATTGAAACTCAACTCCATCTGTTGTGTGTCCCTGCTTGTATTGCCAATGAGCCGCAACCCCTAGTTCAGCAATTTCATGCATTTCACGCGTCCGTATTTGAATTTCAATGCGCTGTCCTTTAGGTCCTATAATTAAAGTATGTAAAGAACGATAATTGTTCGGCTTAGGGGTGCTAATGTAATCCTTAAAACGACCGGGAATCACACGATACCCATTATGAATCACACCTAACGCTTGATAACATTGGGGAAGATCGTGAACAGTAATTCGAAAAGCCATGATGTCGGAAAGCTGCTCAAACCCGATGTTTTTTCGCTGCATTTTTCTCCATATAGAATGGGGAGATTTTTCCCGACCCGAAACTTCCACTTGCAACCCGTGCTCTGCACAAAGCTGAGTCAACTCATTAATAATGGTATCCACAAGACTAGAATCTTGATCACGTAAATATTGAAGACGAGAGCGAATGGATTCATGAGCTTCAGGGTTTGTTTGATGAAAAGATAGATCTTCTAATTCATCTTTTAAGGCTTGCATACCCAGACGATCAGCAAGCGGTGCGTAAATTTCAATGGTTTCCATTGCAATGCGTCGACGTTTCTCAATGGACTGAACAAAATGCAATGTGCGCATATTGTGTAAACGGTCAGCAAGCTTAACCACAAGCACGCGAATATCTTCAGACATTGCGACAACAAGCTTGCGGAAGTTTTCTGCCTGCTTCTTTTCTACCGATCCTAAATCAATACGGGAAAGCTTCGTTACACCATCCACGAGAGCGGCAATTTTGGATCCAAATTTTTCCCGAATGGTTTCAAGGGTAACAAGAGTATCCTCTACTGTATCATGAAGAAGGGCGGTAATAATGGAATCCACATCCATACGAAGGTCTGCCAAAATATGAGCAACGCCAACAGGATGGGAAAAATAGGGGTCCCCTGAATCACGCACCTGAGATGCATGAGCCGCTTGAGAAAATAAATAAGCTTTGGACAGTGAGTCTAGATCAGCATTGGGATTATAAGAGTGGATCAATGAAGACAGTTCGTCTAGGTCAATCACAGATCCAGCCCCTATTTAAGATGCCAACCCTATGCGTAAAATTAAGACAGGGATTCTTCCTGATCGTCTTCCAACGCGCCCGCAAGAATATCTTCTATCTCAGGAGAAGAGTCTATTTCATCATCTGACCCTCCCAACAGTTCATTTTCTAAGGCATCAGCAAAGGAAGGGCCATCAGCGCTCTCTATACCAATCCAACCAGCATTTGATTCAGACTCCATGACATCAATGATGTCTTCATCCAAATCATCTGCTTCAGCAAACAACTGCTTGCCTTTAATAATCTGATCGTAAATTTCAGGGATATGGAGTTTACCCTCGGCAATTTCCCGCAAAGCAATGACGGTATTCTTATCGCCATCTCGCGGCACTACAATTTCTGAGCCTGCAAGAATTTGACGAACCCGTTGAGCGGCTACTAGCACAAGCTCAAAGCAATTGGGGACAACGAGGGATGAATCTTCAACAGTAATACGTGCCATTTGGCTTCAATGCCCCTGATTAAGTTCAAACATATAAATAACAAGTTGATACTTATCAGAGTGTGCCTAGGAGCGCAAGATCTTTCCGTGTTAGGTAAAGAGGCGCCCCCAAACAAAAGGCACCCCCATCCATCAGCTTTTAGAACTTGTAAGTATATTGCAACATTCCTGAAAGACTTGTGTATTTGGTCTTGCCTGTCAACGTTCCCATGAGAGAAAAAGTATGACGTTCATTATCTTTAAATTTAACACCACCACTCACAAAGAATATATTCTGAGCTACAGGCAGGCCCTGGGTTGAAAAAGTTGCCCCCCCTACGACCGCAAGAGAGCTGACCGGCTTACTACAAAATTCCCGCATATACCCCGGTATAAGAGTCAGCTTCATATGCTTCTTATCTTCAAATAAGAATTTATGCCCAAATTCCACCTGAGCACCGATTTGTTGGCTTTTAAAAATACTATCCCCAATCAACATACCCCTGAAGCCCGATTCTTTATACGCCTGCTGATTGGCCCGCAAAGTGGAGTACAAAATGCTTGGTGTAACTTTAAAATTACCCTTCAATCTAAAGTTATAGCCAAGGTGCAAATGCCCTGTGTAGTTGTCAACATTGTACTCGCCCTCGTTAAAAATTCCAAAATCAGAATTAAACCGTGTAGTTGCATGAGCATCTACGCCACCCCCCAAGATAGCACTGAGAAACCACCTTTTTTGTGGCGCATAGCTGCCATATACGTGGCCTGACCAGCTTGAGGCAGTATTTTTTTGATATATGCTCCCCTTATGCTTAATCCTAGAATGAGACATGTTGACAGAGGCGCCCAATTTGAAAAACTCTCTCAAAAGTTTATCAGCACCAACACTTATGCCTGAAACATTGCCAGAAAATCCCGGGAACGTTCCCCAGGTTTTTTGATTTTCTTTAGCCTGAACAAATTGCACCCAAACGCTTGCCCCATGTAAATTGGGCCCTGCAAAGGGTAAAGATCCGCTGGCTCCAATAGCTTGCCCTTTAGACTGACCGGCCTCTTCTTCACCTGAGACGTATTCCTCCAGTTTCTCCCAAATAACCTCAGTGCTGGCGTCAATGGCAAGAGAAGAAGGGTCCTCAACATCATCAAATGATAATGAATCACCACCTGCAGATATGGCCTCTGCTCCGCTCTCACTGTCATCTGTTGCCGCAGCCGTAGATGGATTGGAATTTGGGCTTGATCTTGACCCTGCTGTAGAACCAGCAGAAGTTGAGGCAACGTCGTCAACCTCTTCAGGTGGGGGAAAGGTCGCACTTCCCACAACAATTTCGTCAACGAATTGGCTACATACGTCCGCTGAAGATTTCGCAAGATGATTGATAAAGAAAATATCTGCAGGTATTAAATCGGCAATTTGCGCTAATGTGGGTCGCACCGTGATTAATTCGTCATTTTGCACTGCAATAGCCATGGCTTCCACGCAAGGGTCAGGTAATTTCAGCATAGCCCTCACGACATCTTTATCTAGATTTTGAACTGCATCAATCAGTGGCTGACGCTGCTCAATTTTAAAGAACCCAACCTTATTTGAAATTCTCGTTCCCAAATTATTAAACTCACCAAGTAAATGATTATGCGTCTGGATAGGCAGGCAAACTGACCCCACTGAAAGGCTCAAAGACCTCCCCGAGCATGTTTGGGCCTTAAGACTTGCTGTGGATGCCAGCAAAACTGCAAATACAACACCAGGAATCCACCAATTTCCTAATGGGAGATTGCCTCGTGAGCTTAGCTGTAGGGCCACTATATTTTGGCGCGTTGCATTTTTATAAATCATCTCACTCTCCTGTTAAATTTTTAATTTTTATCGTTTGTTAAACTCGGGTTATTATCCGACTCTAAACCTTTAATCATCCACGTGGTCATTGCCATCACCTGATGCCCCAGCTTTTGTAGAAATTGGGGTGCACGCGACGCGGCTTTTATCACTTTAGGGTGGGTCCATGCAAAAGCCTCAAAAGTTTCAATGGGAGCGCTTTGAATGAGCGCTTCAAAACTTTTTAAGGGAAGGTTTACAAGAACCCCGGCAGTGGCTTGAGGCACTTTCGTAAGCAACAGCGCAACCTCAGGAGTGGCTTGCAGAAAAATCTCTACCCACTCGGGAGACGCTTGCTGATAAATTTTCATGACGTCTACTTGTCCTTTTTGCCACACTTCCCTTATAGCAGGTGAGGCTCTTTCCACGAGTGCATGCGAAACAGCTTCACTCTCTATCACCTGAGATTCCTTTGAAGCCCCTTCTAAAGAATCGGCATCAACCCAGTTGATTAAGTAAGTATTAAAAGCCAGAACCTCCATACCTCCTTTTTGTATAAAGAGAGGGGCTTTAGTTAAAATCGCCTTAACAAACGAAGGATGAGCCCACTCTAGTGCTTCAAAAGCCTCCATGGGAGAAGATTGAGCAAGTTCACGTAGGTTTTCAGGTGACGCCTCTATCAATGCTTTTGCCATTTCAGATGAGACCCTCATTAATAAAATGACGACCTCAATGGGAGCCTTAACAAACTCTTCTAAAAGTGGAATTGAGGCTTTGCTATAAATCTCAATGACCTCTTTAGGGCCATCTGCCCAAGCTTTTTGGAACGCCGGGGAGGCGCTCCGGATAAGAGCGCCCACACGTGGATCAATGACCGTAGTAACCATGCCAGTGAGGTCCACGGCCTTAACAGGGCTCTCCCCTTGCTCGGGGAGCGGCCCTTCTGAGGGGATGGAAGTTTTTTGTAATGTTGGGATGCACTGACGCGTGGACAAGGGAAGGTAGTTCATCACCTCCTGGAGGTGATGAACCAACGCCTCTGGATTAGATGGTTGATGCGCAGACAATGGGGGACAAAACATAGATGTTAAACCCACAATGCCCCGCAAAAAATTACGACTTAAGATCATGCTCTTATGCCCTCTCGAAAGAGTGCGCGGACGAAACAACTAATAAATGAGAAAACCCTAAAAAGTGAAAGACTTCTTCTTTCATACGCGCCAACCCTGTTTTTACTTCTCTTAATTTTTATGAGATCAGTGGATCATACCCAATTGAGTTTGTCAAAACATATTGATCGTTGTGCAATATTTTGAAAAAACCTCCGTCTACTAACCCTTTAACGACTACCCTCTGTCGCAAAGGAATCTTTTCTCTTTAACGCGCGCTCAAAAAGTCGTTAAAAAATCTTCCAACAAAAAATCCTATCATTTTAACGACATTTTTTTTGAACTTCCGGCCGATATAAGTTATAATGGTTCAATATATAGTTAAACATTGCCAAACAGATACAAGCTATTGAGGATATTATGAAATCGCAAACAAGCCCTTTTAACGTTAATGAGTTAAAACCCCGCATTCTGGTTGTGGGCGTTGGAGGCGCTGGCGGCAATGCAGTCAACAACATGATCCGGTCAAAGCTTGAAGGTGTTGAATTTGTCGTTATGAATACGGACGCTCAAGCACTTCAACAATCCCTTGCACCCATCAAATTACAGCTTGGCCTGGGCATTACCCAAGGTCTTGGGGCCGGATCAAAACCTGATGTGGGAAAGTCTGCGGCAGAGGAAAGCATTGACGATCTGATGGCTCCGTTCTCAGGCTGCAATATGGTCTTTATCACCGCAGGTATGGGCGGGGGAACAGGAACAGGCGCTGCGCCTGTGGTGGCACGTGCTGCACGTGAACTCGGCATTCTTACCATTGGCGTTGTCACAAAACCTTTTCAATTTGAAGGCGCACACCGCATGCGCATGGCTGAGCAGGGCATTGCTGAACTCCAACAGTATGTGGATACTCTCATCGTAATCCCCAACCAGAATTTGTTCCGTATTGCCAATGAGCGCACGACCTTCGCTGATGCTTTTAAAATGGCAGATGACGTTCTCTATTCTGGCGTACGAGGCATCACAGATCTGATGATCATGCCTGGACTCATTAACCTGGACTTTGCCGACGTACGTGCAGTCATGGGCGAAAAGGGCAAAGCCATGATGGGAACAGGTGAAGCGGAAGGTGAAACACGGGCGCTTCAAGCCTCTGAGTCAGCCATTTCCAATCCTCTCTTAGACGATGTTTCAATGAAAGGCGCACGCGGTGTTTTGATCAGCATTACCGGTGGTTATGACATGACCTTGTATGAAGTGGATGAGGCGGCAAACCGCATCCGTGAAGAAGTTGACCCTGATGCCAATATCATTTTCGGATCCACATTTGATGAAAAGTTAAATGGAAAAGTCCGTGTATCTATTGTGGCAACGGGTATTGACGCTATTTTGCCGGCCCACGCTTCGACAAGCATGGCAAAATCTGCAAGCCCCCAATCAAACATTCATCACGAACCCCATCTAACCGTCATTGATCCTCTCCCTCACACGTCAGCAGAACGCCATACGTCTAATGAAGATGATTTTTCTTTACTTCAAGCCCATGACGAGCAGGATGATTTTTTCACAGCACCTGATCTTTCTATTGAAACGATAGTTGTTGAACCTGCCATCAGAAACCAGGAAGAAGACCTTGACGAATCAGAGCCGCTCACATTGGAAAAAGAAAAAAAACTTTCTCTTTTCCAACGACTGACGGGCGTCCACCGCAGGACCCAAGAAATCCGGTCAAAAAGCAGCCATGAGCAAGCATCTGCGGAAGATGAACCTGAATATGCGCACATAAGCTTCCCCGAAAAGGAAGAAGAAGATATTGAAGATTTGGAAATCCCAGCCTTTTTGCGCCGCCAAGAACATAAATAATAAAATGAGCTACAGGAACTCATCAAAGGGTTCCTGCAGCTTATCCATTAAAGAAAACCTCGTTTACAAAGCAAATGCCCCAAAAACTCCTGTTGCCTTTGTCCTTTCTTCGGCACCCCCAATAACAAGACCCAAAGCTGCAGCTGGCTCAGCATCTAGCGTATGATTACTCGCTGGATTTTCCTGTATTAAAGGAAGTGGCACATCCGTAACTCCTGCGGGATTCTCCACATCAGGTAAATCTGCTGCCATTGCCAGATTTTCGAGACCCTGCGGTTGTCCATCGACCTGTGCATTCACTAAGACAGGATCAAGAGTGGTGCCATCATTTGCCGGAACGTCAAATTGACCTTCCTGCCCATTTTCCTGCATGACTACCATTGCATGAATGTAAACCATGACCACTTCTTGCAGCATTTGAATGGTTTCTTCATTGGGCATCACATGTAATTCCCCAAGCCAACGCATCAAAGCATGAATTAAATGCAGGATCTTAGGGTCAGGATCTTTGCTTAAAAGCCGAAGCAACATTCTGTGGAGCAATCCTGTTGAAAAATGTGCCTCCAGGCTCATCATCAATTGACGATAAAACGCAACGGCCGCATCAGCTGAAGTTGGCGCTTGCAACAGCTGGTTTAATAATGCTGAAAGTTTAGCTGAATCTCTAAGAGGACGCTCCTGAGCAAGCAAAACTGGCGTCATCCCTTCAGGTAAAGGTCCCTCATAAGTTAACCCCACAGCCAAATATCCAGGCGGCAGGGGTAATGATCGTGGCCAAATAGTGTGAAGAATAATGCACATCACATGGGAATGGATCAATTGGTCTTTGGTACTATTTCCCAAAAAATCTAATAATGGCAATATCTGTTGAATCACGTGTTGGTGCGCATTCAGCCCATTGACTCTCATGCCCTCTGGAACATCTGCTGTGTTTAACAGTTGCATCCAAACGGGTTGAGAAAAACTCGGAAGAAGGGATCTTAATTGGAGGACGCTACTCACGTATAAAAACAACTGCCAATCGGGGTAAAAGTCTTCAGGTATGGGCCCTGCACTTTCAGGCTCTTGCGCTGCTGCAGAAGGGGTGGCATCTAAGCTCGCAGCTCCCTCGGATGCAATTTCTTCGGCCACTGTTGCCACTGCCATCTGAACAGGGGGAGCAATTATTGGTGGAGGGTTGAGGGCTTTTTGGTCTTCCTCTGGCAACCCAGGAGCACCCTTCATTCCCTGAACATTTTGAGCAATGAGTGACGTGAGGAGTAAACATTTAAAGAGATGAAGCGTCTGCATTGTTTAGATCCTTTCTAAAGGAGGCCTATGCTCGAGATAAAAGTGTATACTTACATTAGCTTAACTGGCAAAAACCTTTTTTTATTAATGAAGAATAAAAATATGACGTTTCCAAATTTATCTGGCTTGAAATGACAAGCCACCCCAATCACACAGTTTCTTCCAGCTTGACTCATCTATTGGCATAACAGAAAGTCGAGACTGCCGCACCAAAGGAAGGTTGCATAAAGAAAGATCGGATTTAATCGCCTGCAATGGAATGGGATTTGGGAACGACCCAATCGTTTTCACATCCACACTCACAAAACGACCCGTAGGGTCAGTGGGATCTGGATAGGCTGTCCTGACGATTTCCACAATCCCTTGAATGGCCTTTCCCGTTACAGAGTGATAGAAAAAAGCCTGATCCTGTAACGCCATGGATTTCAAATAACCTGCCGCTTGATGATTACGCACGCCATTCCAAGCACTCACCTTTTGGGCCACTTGTTGGGCCCATGACCACTCACTGGGCTCCACCTTGATAAGCCAATGATTCATAATGCTTCCCCAAACTCTGCTTTAAGTGGCCTTGCCAATAGTGCTTCCATAGCCGCTTGAATGGTTATGTTTTTCGTGATCACCTGATGGACCATTGCACAAATCGGCATTTCCACCCGATAACGACGACTCAAAGCTAAAATTGTTTGAGCTGTGAGTGCCCCTTCCTGCAGTACTTTATCAGTGGGCTTATTTTGGGCTAATGATAAGCCATATGCCATATTACGTGACTGGGCACTCGTACATGTCAAAAGCACATCACCATATCCCGCAAGGCCCAAAAAAGTCTCCAGTTTCCCACCCTTAGCAAGGCCTAATCTAATAAGCTCTGCCATCCCGCGACTAATTAATGCGGCTCTGGCATTATCTCCAATCCCTAAACCCGTAACCATGCCCGCCGCAATTGCGAGTACATTTTTAATGGCCCCACTCACCTGAACTCCCCATACATCATTGCTCATGTAGGGGCGAAAGTGAGGCGCAGTCAACGCCTTTAATACAGGCACCATAATAGATTGAGATCGCGTTGCAATGGTGGTGGCTGCGGGTAAGTTTTGCGCAATCTCGCGGGCAAAATTAGGGCCTGACAAGACCGCATAGGGATGAGAGGGAAGCGCTTCATCAAAAATTTCACTCATGAAGCAGAAGTTTTTATGCTCAATACCCTTGGCAGTAATCACCAAAGGAACACCCTTCGCTAAATAAGGCCCAAACTCAATAGCGGCCTGACGATTCTGTTGGGCAGGCATTGCAAAAATAACGAGATCCTGATTACGCAAAGTTTCTCTTTTGGCCGCTAAAGTCAACGGCTTATCAAAAACAATGCCTGGCAAGACCTTCTCGTTAGCTGTCAGAATTTGAGATTCCTTAAGGTCCTCCTGACGGGTAAATAAACTCACCTGGCCTCCTGCACGGGCGGCCACCAAAGCCAATGCTGTTCCCCAAGCCCCTGCGCCAATCACACCAATCTTTTTCATCTATATCTCCATTGAGGGGGTGAGCTCTTGTAAAGGCCAACGGGGCCTGCATGATGTATCAAGCCCGTCGCAAGCACCCATTTGCAAACGCTCAAGCCCTGCCCACGCCACCATGGCTCCATTATCCGTGCACAATGACAATGGTGGCGCCACAAAAATAAGTTCATATTTTTGAGCAAATTCTTTCACCGCAGAGCAAATGTATTGGTTCGCTGCCACACCCCCTGCCATCACGAGCGTCCCCACAGCGACCTCTCTGTCAGCGAGCATCTTCATTGCGTTTTTTAATCGGCTTATCATCACGAGAGCCACCGTTTTCTGGAAACTAGCACAAATATCCGCGCGATCTTGATCGGTCATGGGGTGGGTAGACTCAATAAGTTGGCGGACAGCTGTTTTTAATCCTGAAAAGGAAAAGTCACAGCCGGCCATATGCGTCAAAGGCTTGGGCAGAGTAAACCGATTGGGGTTCCCTGCCTTTGCTTGGCTTTCTAAAGCGGGCCCCCCTGGATAACCTAATCCTAACAATTTCGCAGTTTTATCAAAAGCCTCGCCCACAGCATCGTCGATGGTAGACCCCAACTGGGTATAATGCCCCACGCCATGGGCAATTAAAATTTGGCAATGCCCGCCGGAAACCAACAAGAGTAAATAAGGAAAAGGCACGTCATGGGTCAAGCGGGGAGTCAGTGCATGGGCCTCCAAATGATTCACGGCAATAAAAGGCTTATCTAAACCTAAGGCCAATCCTTTAGCAAAGGATGCCCCCACCATAACACCCCCAATTAAACCTGGCCCAGTGGTGGCAGCAATTGCATCAATCTGCTCTGGGCTGATATCAGCCTGTAATAAGCACTCTTGGACTAAAGGATAGAGCGTATGTAAGTGTGAACGCGCAGCCACTTCCGGGACCACACCCCCAAACATTTGATGCTCCTTTAACTGAGTTCGCACCAAATGGGCTAAAATAACTTTATCACTCCGCACGAGTGCGCAGGCCGTTTCATCACAGCTTGTTTCAATACCTAGGACAATCACTTAATGGCTCCATTCAAT
>CANLAL010000008.1 GCA_947488045.1 Alphaproteobacteria bacterium | reverse complement strand
GGCGGCCTCTGTTGTATCATGCGCTCGTTTATGGAGATGATGCCTTCATTGACCGATTAATCTCTCAAGGCGCCGATATCCATGCCCAAATCAATGGAAAATCCCTAGTAGAATATTTATTTAATGAAATAGGATATGGAGATTTCGTAGAAAAGTTACTTGCAAAAGGAGGGAGAATTGGTTTTGATCCCCATAATCCTGAACATTTGCAAGGGCTAGAAAAAGCCATTAAAAATCATGAAGTGGTTTATCCATATGCATGTTTAGTAGAGGGCGCCTATATTCCTAGCAACGATTTATTTGATCTTGCAAACACTGACACCTCTCTTGAAAACCCTCGTATGTTTGACCTTTTTCTTTCACGAATGATTGATCAATTAGAGGAAGAAAATCCTAAACTGATCCCTGAAAAATTATATGAATTGGGGAAAAGTAGCTTATTATCATCTGATGCCTCCCCTCTATTCAAAATCCTTTGGAAATATGGTCTGCCAAAAGATACTCTTTTCTTTGCGTCTATAAATGTATTTCACTATGCTATATATACTACACATTATCAATGGGCCGCAGAACTTTTTGATGAGGGGATTCCTCCTCTATGGGCCTTACTGGAAAGCTTTGTTAGAAACAATTTACCAGACTCACTGAGTGGGTATTACAGTAAAAAAAGCTTATTCGAGAGCTTTTACTCTACTTTCAAATTGCTTGACCGTGCAAAGTTAGCGCTTGCCGAAGATAAAAGCTTACCCGAATTGCCAGAAGGCTCCCTCTCCTTTGTATCCTATGCGATAATCATAAAGGATACAAATGTAGCTAAGTCATTTTTGGAAAGAAGTTCAGACCCACTTTTTTCCATCAATCAAAAAGACTCCAATGGTAATACCCCCCTCTTTTATGCAATGGGGCATGAGCTCGAATTTATCCAATTCCTTGTGGACGCTGGGGGTGACCTCACCGTGAAAAATAATGCAGGTGAAACACTATTGATGGCCTTGGCTGACCAAAATAAAAATGATCTACAGTTTGCAACATGGAGGGATAAGGTTCAGTTTTTAATGAGTCATGGAGTGGATATTTTTGCCACTGATACTCAGGGTAACTCTGTGGTGCATCATATTACAAATCATGAAATAACCATTGAGCAAATTAATTTTTTAGTCAAGCTGGGTGTGCCCTTTGATGCCCCCAATCAATATGGGCGGATTCCTTTTGATAACTGTTTACATGTGGTCACACAAAGCAGGGACCTCGTCTTAGCAAAAAATTTGATAAAGCAAACTTTTGACCCACTCTATCATTTATTTAAACAATCCTATTTGGGAGAGCATATCACACTTCCAGATGCCCCACACCTGACCACTATTGGAATCCCCACAACTCAAGGGTTTTGGTCCACAGATATTTTCCCCGTGGCACGCACCCGTCAGCGCCAGGATCCACTGATTCGCTTTTTTCTGGTCACTGAGAAGATGTTGAACGATCAAGCCTTAGTGGAACAGTTTGATGGTTTCATTACCCCTGGCGGTGGAGACAATTATCCTAAAGACAAACCGTTCACGCTGGCCGATATGAGCTTTGACACCATGATTGATATTGAAAAACTCTATCAAAAGACTAATCAAGTAAGCCATGATCACACCATTCCCTTGCTGGGGTTTTGTGCTGGAAATCAACACATTGCGCTGCATCATGGCGCCACACTCAATCACTTAAAAGGATATAATGGCGCTATACATCGCGCATATTTGACACCAGCATCTCTACCCTATTATTTAGCCCTTACTCCTGACGAGAGAACTGACGCGATGGAGACATGCAATCTGCCCTCTGTTGTCTTTCGTTCAATTAATACAGCTCATAGCTTTGCTGCACTTGGCGAATCTTTGGAATCAAATGGTATTCGATTGGGCGCCCTTTCTGAAGAGGGTGTGGTTCAAGCCCTTGATTATGGGGGGGTTAAAGTGGGGTTTCAATTCCACCCCGAACAACGTTATTCAAATGCAAACAACCGTCAAAAACTTGTAATTGATCAATTTTTTGACCTCTGTAAGCAGCGCCACTTGGCCGTGGCTTCTTCGCCCACGCGTAAGGAAGGATTGATCGCATTCACACGCGCCATTGAGTCAGATTTATCGCGCATGAAGATGTGTGAAATGCAACGTGGAAACATCTGCCCTGTACATGGCTTTCAAACTGAGCATCAGGTTTTTGACGAGCACATTTTTGAAATAAAGCAGCATTAACTGATACAACTGAATGCCTGTGCGATTAAGGGCATTCAGTTATATATTGACTTTTTTCATGTAACTGACACCATAAATACTAAAAGGAACAGCACCCTGTAGCCTTTGATTTTACTTTTAGTTTGGCATTATTTTGAAAGTTATTGCGTGTCTCTTCTCATTCATTTTATTCCACTACTCATATTCGTGTGCCTCTATGTTGGTGCAGGGATTTATTTTAGCCTCACTGGCGTAGAAAACGCCTTTTACCAACTCTCACCTTCTGTGGCTATTATGCCTGCCATTGCGGTGGGATGGGCCCTTACGAAGGGGAATACCACTGAGCGCATGAATACCTTTTTAGAAGGTGTTCGCCACCGGGATATCATCACCATGTGTCTCATGTTTCTTTTGGCTGGGGCCTTTGGCACCGTTACAAACGCCATTGGCAGTGTTGATGCCACTGTGAATTTTGCTTTAACACACTTACCCCCTCAACTTTTGCTTATTGGTTTGTTTTTAACAGCAGCCTTCATTTCCACCGCCATTGGAACCTCCATGGGTACCATTGCCACACTGGCACCTCTTGCGGCAAGTATGGCCACTCAAGGAGCCATTTCCCCCTCCATTGGCATGGCTACAGTCATTGGTGGCGCTATGTTTGGCGATAGTCTTTCCATGATTTCTGATACGACCATAGCCGCTGTTCTCTCTCAAGAAGCAGACCTACGCGCCAAGCTCAAACTCAATGGACAGGTGGCCGGCTTGGCAGCAGCCCTCACGATGATTATTCTATACTTTATGCATGATATGGCTGTTTCTATTCCTGCCCAACCTTATGACTTATGGCTTTTGACGCCATATTTTTTCCTCATTACGTTAGCTTTAATGGGCATGAATGTTTTTATTGTCTTGGTCCTCTCCCTTTCCGTGGCTGGTGGAGTAGGCTTTGTTCATCATGGATATAATGTGGTTGCCTTAAGTCAAGACATAGCCAAAGGGTTTATAAGCATGCATGACATTATGCTTCTTTCTTTACTTGTAGGCGGGCTTTCAGGGCTCACTGGGAAAGGATCAGAAAAGTTGGGTTTGGCCTTAAGCACCCTTTTGGACAAGCACGGCGGTCAAAGATCTGCACAATTGGTCATTGGAAAAATTGTCAGTGTATTCGACCTGCTTTTAGCAAACAACACTGTGGCCATTATCTTCAGTGGGCAAATGGCCCGAGACATTGCTAAAAAGCATCATATTCCCCCCCATTATAGCGCTACTTGGCTTGATACTTTTTCATGTGCGTTTCAAGGCATTATCCCCTATGGTGCCCAAATATTATTAGCCAGTGCTGTTGGTGGCCTTTCTCCACTGCAAATCATGCCACATGTTTACTTCTGTTACTTCCTTGGCCTAATTTCTGTGGGATTTATTCTCTTTAAAAAAGTACGGGCTTAATATAAATAAGCCCTCCATTAGGAGGGCTTATAGAAAAACATTATTTGGGCTTAAAGCTCATCATGTCCGATATCGATCATTGTCTTCCATTGCTTACATGCTCGATAAAGGGCTATGTAATTATAAGTCAAATGCGCTTTGGCTATCGTTGCTAATTTTTTATAGATAGGCTCTTGGCCAAAGGAAAACTCAATTTGATCCATCAGCACTGTTTCAAAATTTCCTGACCTTAGAAAAGTAGATTGCTGAGGAACTTGAGAAATCAATGCAATAATACTTTGATGAATGGAATGAAAAGCTGAGCTAAATACTGGATGATCCTTTTCACTTATAAAATCTTGAAAAATTGATTGTGTGACTGCATAAGGATCAAGAGGCCCAGTCATAACATAAGTCTGAGGAATCGTATAATAACTATTCCATAACTTCTGGGGGATCACAGTGCCTAATTCATTAAAAACACGATCCACATGCTGATTTAAAAGATCCGGGCCAACTTCAAGAATCTCTAGACCAGCCGCCAAGAGTTTTTTTACCTGGAAGTGCCCTTTTACATCTGAGAAATACTCTTTAAAATACTCCTTTATAAATTTATTTGGCTTTATACTGCTCATTTCTTGATTGAGCATGGAAAGAAACATTTGGAGGGAATGACCTTGTTCAAGGAATAATTTTTTATACGTTGGATGTAATCCAGCTTCAGTTAATCCGGGTGAAATTTTCTCTAGATCAAAAAATTTCAAGCTATCATCAAAATCGACCCGAGTAACCTGATCTCC
Organism: Alphaproteobacteria bacterium; assembly: GCA_947488045.1. Lineage (GTDB taxonomy): Bacteria > Pseudomonadota > Alphaproteobacteria > 43-37 > 43-37 > CANLAL01. The sequence continues at coordinate 23,920 of CANLAL010000008.1, read as the reverse complement.
ATCAATCAGCGCAAAATTATTACCTCCTTTTATATCGTCTTCATATAATAGAACTGAGGCAAGCAAAGCTTTTTCGAACCCTTGAATGCTTCTGTCTGAAGTTGAGCGACAACCATTTAGAATACATGTAAATGGAAAGTCTCCCGCCTGACGGGGAGCACTTAAACTAGAAGTTTTGAAAGATTCAAGAGCTTTATTATAGGGCATAGCAACATGAAAATTGTTGTTTTTGCTGCAAAGTAAATAAATTTCGGAAACAAGATTCTTACCCAAAAGAGATTGGTAAAGGGGCGCTGCCACCAATTCACTCACGATCCAACTCAATTGATTACTTTTAATGACCCATTGACTCCCAGCCTTAAAATTGCCTGTTGTACGCTTGAGGGTTCCCAAATATGAGGCTAATGATACTGAACTTGGACTTGAGACAAGGTCTTTCTGTTTCTTAAAATCAGTAATATCTGCAAAACAAATATTAGCTTGAGCTAACGATGAGGCAAACAGACTACTCAAAAGCAAACAGGGAAATATTTTTTTAAACATATGACGCTCCTAATGAAAACATTGAGAGCATGATTACATACTTTAAAAAGACAATGTCAAGTGTAAAGACTATAAATTACCCACTTTTTCCCGGACGGCTTGCAAAAGTTTTGCAATATGGGGTGTAGCTTCCCATAGGTAAATCCCGGGATCACGCCAATGACCAAAATGCCCCAAGGAAGCTGTGTTTTGATAGATGGGCCTGAGCAAATTGAGCTCGTTAATGATCCCTCTCGGCGTAAAGTCAAAAATCTGTAACATAGCTTGCTCAATTAAGGATTCATGCACCGCACCAGTGCCGTGAAGATCTAAGCTCACACTTATAGGCTGGGCATAGCCAATAGCATAGGAAATTTGCACTGTGCACTTTTTTGCCAAGCCTGAAGCCACCACGTGCTTGGCCACATAACGGGCCATGTAAGCACCGGAGCGATCTACTTTGGATGGGTCTTTTCCAGAGAAAGCGCCGCCACCGTGAGGACAAGAACCACCATAAGTATCCACAATGATTTTACGTCCGGTTAACCCTGTATCACCTTTTGGCCCCCCGATGGTCCATGCCCCAGCTGGATTAATGAACAAACGGAAATGGGGTGACCGCAAAGATAAAGGAATCACAACATCCACTACTTCGCGTTCAAGATAAGTGCGCAAGGACTCTATTGACACTTCTGACGTGTGCTGCCAGGACAATACCACCGTTTCTACAGCCACAGGTAAACCATTATAATAACGCACACTCACTTGTGCTTTCGCATCAGCACGCAAAGGGCAATTAGGTTGTTTTTTAAGGTCAGTCCCAATAACAAGCAGCTCATTAGAAAGACTCCATGCCAAAGGCATTAATCCTTTGGATTCATCTGTGGCATAACCAAACATAAGCCCTTGATCACCGGCGCCTAAATCCCCCGTATCTTGATCCACTCCCGATGCAATTTGGGGGCTTTGGTGGTTAAAACGGATTTCAATCTCACATTTATCCGGATTAATATCCACATCTTCATGTGTATACCCCACCGCATGAAGCGTCCTGCGGACAATGGATTCAGCCTGAGATTTTATGCACTCAAAATGCGCTGCATTCTGAGTGCGAAACTCACCTGCCACAATGATTTTTTGATCGGCCGCAAAGGTTTCACACGCCACTCGCGCCTGGGGATCTAAAGCCAAAAAAGCATCCAATATGGCATCAGAAATTTGGTCGCAAACTTTATCAGGATGTCCCGCTGCCACTGATTCCGATGTAAAAATGCCGTTCGTTAAAAACATGGTATATACTCATTATCGTTTACTGTCGCATTCATTTATCATCACTCCTCATTGAGCAATGACCTTAAAAGCAACTCAAAATCTTCAACGTTTTTAAAATCTTTGTATACGGAAGCAAATCGCACATAGGCCACATGGTCCATGGTGATTAATGACTCCATAACCATTTCGCCGATGGTTTTGGAGGTAATTTCTCCCTCCCCCATGGCTTCTAAGCGGCGAACGATACCCGTAATCATACGTTCTGCACCCTCAGCATCAATGGGTCGTTTCCGCAAAGCCGTAAATACAGCACGGGCTAATTTATCCCGTTCAAATGGCTCACGTATTCCACAACGCTTAAGTACTGTCAATTCACGCAGCTGAACACGCTCAAAGGTTGTAAAGCGAGAACCACAGGCCTGACATATGCGCCGACGGCGAATGGCTGACCCATCCTCTGTCGGCCGGGAATCTTTAACAGCTGAATCTTCATCAAGACAAAAGGGGCAACGCACTTTAGGTATTAAACTCCTTAAGCATACAATGGAAATTTTTGGCACAAAGCCTGTACTTGACTTTTCACTTTCCCGATCACTGCAATATCACCGGAGGGTTGACTTACCATGCTATCTAACACATCCGCAATCCAATCAGCAACCTGCTCAAATTCATGGATGCCAAAACCGCGGGTTGTGCACGCCGGAGATCCTAAACGAATACCAGATGTAACCATGGGCCCTAAAGGATCACCCGGAATGCCATTTTTATTACAGGTGAGCCCGGCCTCTTCTAATACATGAGCGGCATCTCTGCCGGTCAGTCCCGGGCGGCCTTCATGCTCACGCAGGTCCACAAGGATGAGATGAGAGTCTGTCCCACCGCTGATCAAGGGATAACCGCGTTCCATTAATCGTCTTCCCATAGCTTGAGCATTGGCCACCACATGTGAAATATAGGTTTTAAAGGAGGGGTTTAACGCTTCTTCAAAAGCCACCGCTTTACCTGCAACCACATGCATGAGTGGGCCACCCTGGAGACCAGGAAAGATAGCACTGTTGATTTTTTTGATCATATCTTCGTGATTGGTAAGAACCATACCACCACGGGGGCCTCGCAAAGTTTTATGAGTCGTGGTGGTGACCACATCTGCATATGGAAATGGGGAAGGATACATGCCACCCGCCACGAGTCCTGAAAAGTGCGCCATATCTACTAGTAGGTAAGCTCCACAAGCATCCGCAATGGCACGCATGGCTGCAAAGTCAATCACACGGGGGTAGGAAGATCCACCCGCAATAATCAGTTTAGGTTTATGCACCTGAGCCAGTGTCGCCACTTCATCATAGTCAATCCATCCATTGGTATTGACACCATACCCCACCGCTTTAAACCATTTTCCAGAAAGATTGGGCGCAGCACCATGCGTTAAGTGCCCCCCAGCAGAAAGAGACATTCCCAGAACACAATCGCCTGGTTGAAGAAGGGCTAAAAACACAGATTGGTTGGCTTGTGAGCCAGAATGGGGCTGCACATTGGCATAAGTACATCCGAAAAGGGCTTTGGCACGCTCAATAGCCAAAACTTCCACCTGGTCTACGAATCCACAGCCACCATAATAGCGCCGCCCAGGATAGCCTTCTGCATACTTATTCGTAAGAATGGAGCCTTGCGCCTTTAATACAGCGGGTGAGGCAAAGTTTTCCGATGCGATGAGTTCAATTTGGGATTGTTGACGTGACAATTCTTCATCAATAATGGAGAAAATAACATCCTGTGTTTCCTGTTGAAGCGCCATAAAAATCCCCCTCAATAACCACCTCTTAAAGTGGTTCATCATGCCTTTATTTGCACGCCGGTTCAAGGGGGATTGAATTACTTTTAAACTTATTTTTTATCTTTCTAAAATGAAGACCCATTAAAGGGGTTCACTTTGCTATTTTTTATCAAAGCCGTCACTTTTAAGATTTAGCATGGTAAACATTAGAAATAATGTGGATGCTGCTATGCTCATTGATTGAGAAGGCGCCATCCCCAGAGCCTGCGCATGTCGTTCACGATGCGCTTGGGCATTTTTATCCTCAGGCAAAGGGACGTTTATACCCCCTAAAAGCGCAACAGCAGGCTCACCTGCAATGGGGATCAACTCGCCATCTTGATTGGCATGCTCTTGCAAAAGAAGACCTAAAGCGCCTGTTTGCGCAGCATTCGCAAAAGCAATTAAATTCTCTACTGTAAAGGCGCCACAATCATTGTCATTCGTTTGTTGCTGATGCACAACGTGAAATTGGTTGAGCGTCAATCCTGTCTCTACCATCCAACCTACAAATGCATCATGACCTGTAAATTGATTCAAAAAATCAACCACTTCAAAATTTGTCTGATGTTCTTTGAGCTGAGAATCATAATACACTATATTCACAACACCATTGTGCACAAACATCACGATGGTCACGAAGTGCTTCTTATGATCTATGAAAAAGGGTAGTGCGACAGTTTGCCCAACTTGAAGTGCAGTTAGGGCATGCTCAAACCAGCTGCTCGCAAGTTCACCGACTTGGGTAAATAAATCTCCCGCATGAAGTTCCTCAACAAAAAATCCATTTTCAGCCGTCAAATTTTGTGTGAGCAAGGCTATAACTTCGCCCATATCGTACCACACATCGGGATCTGCAATAGTGCACGGCTGAGCGGCAGCGGCGGCAGCTGGTAAGCGCGGAGCTGGAGTTGCCGCAGCCCCAGGTGGTGGAGGTGGCGGATTTCCTCCTGGAAGCTCTCCAGGACGGGTAGAGTGTGCGGTATGGCTTAAAAGTGCTCCGCTCAAAAGGAGAGCAATTGTTTTTTTCATGATTAAATCCTTCGGTATACGTTTATGGTTGAATAATAGGCTATATTAATATTTTGTCAAGAAAACGCACAAGTTATAATCTCAATACATGCGGCATGTCCAGAGTAATGAAGCATGCCTCCCTAAATGGATATCCTGGATATCCATGGGATATCCGCGTTTTTTCCTTGTGTAGACTGGCTTACAAGCCAATGGATATCATTTTTCGTATTTTATTTTTTTTGCATATATTTTCCTTTCTTTCTGCGGGGTTAGGATGGATATCCCTATGCACATTGGATATCCATAGGTTTTTATACTTACAACTCTGTCATCCTGAACTCGTTTCAGGATCTCATGGAAAACTGGCCTGAGATCCCGGATCAAGCACGGGATGACATTTTTTATATACTGTCATGTTGAACTTGATTCAGCATCTTATCTCATGGGTTTTGAGATCCCGGATCACGTCCGGGATGAAATTTTTTATATACTGTCATACTGAACTTGGTTCAGCATCTCTTTGAGACCCGGTATAAGATCCCGGATCAAGCACGGGATGACAGTAAAAAAGCCCAGATTGACACGAAAGGGTCAGACTGCATCGCACTTACGCGCGTGGCCCCCTGTGGCCGTGAATCACTTTGCAATCCTGGCTTAGACCTTTTCTTAATCCGCATGGGGATGACAGAAAACGGATTCAAAATAAAACCCGAATAAAGTGAATATTGAAATTGAGACATGATTCGTTCCTTTTTAGCGTTTCTTATATGCAAAATATAGCAAAACGCACGCACAAAAATCAATTTTTAAAAACCTTCGTCTGATTTTTCTAAATGCTCACCCTCACAAATACACAAAAACCGCGTGACAAAATCTTTCATTTCGAGGAAAAAGAGCGTAATGGCATATGTAGGCCCCTTACTCTATGTGGGCTCCACTGAAGGATACCGTCATGACAGACAAAAGCAGCTTAACTCATCTGACCATAACCCAAGCTCTTGAAGGCCTTCGCACCAAAGCGTTCAGCGCCTTAGAGCTCACCCAAGCTCACGTGGATCGCGCACAAGAGACTGCGCCACTCAATGCCTTCATTACCACAACTTTTGAACAAGCCATTGAGCGTGCAAAGCATTCTGATCTACGCTTAGCCAAAGGTGAAACCCGCCCATTGGAAGGTATTCCTATTGGCATGAAGGATTTGTTTTGTACCAAAGGTATTCGCACAACAGCTGCATCAAAAATTTTGGGCGACTTCATTCCCCCCTATGAGTCCACCATCAGCCAAAAACTGCTTGAGGCCGGCACCATTTCCCTGGGAAAGACCAATTTGGATGAGTTTGCCATGGGGTCTGCTAACCTCACCAGCGCCTTTGGCCCTGCTTTAAGCCCTTGGAAGGATGGCGCAGGCACTCATTGCGTCCCTGGAGGGTCTTCTGGAGGGTCTACCGCTGCTGTGGCTAGCTTTTCAGCCATGGCAGCTACAGGCACGGATACGGGCGGCTCCATACGCCAGCCCGCATCTTTCACCGGCTTAGTGGGATTAAAACCCACTTATGGACGATGCTCCCGCTATGGAGTCATTGCCTTTGCCTCCTCCCTTGACCAGGCAGGCCCTATTACCCGTACAGTGGAAGATTGCGCTCTCATGCTTCAAGCCATGGCTGGCTATGATACCCTGGATGCCACCAGCGTAAATGTCCCCGTCCCTGATTACCTTCAAGAAATGAAAGGCTCGCTCCAAGGTCTGAAAATTGGTTTGCCCACTCAGTGCCGCTTAGATGACTTGCGCCCAGATGTGGCGGCTTTATGGGATAAAGCAGCAGACGTTCTTACCCAAGCCGGCGCCCATGTGATCCCCATTGAACTGCCTCTGCTCAAGTATGCCTTGCCGGCTTATTACATCATTGCGCCTGCAGAGGCTTCTTCCAATCTGGCACGTTATGATGGTGTCCGCTACGGAGCAAGGGTGGAAGGCGATTCGCTTGATGCACTTTATATGAATACCCGCAGCGCAGGGTTTGGTGATGAGGTGAAGCGCCGTATTTTTGTGGGCACCTATGTGCTTTCTTCAGGATATTATGATGCGTATTACGTACGGGCACAAAAATTGCGCGCACGGATGATTGAAGATTTCAAGCAGGCCTTTTCTCAAGTGGACCTTATTTTGACCCCATCGGCGCCGACGCCTCCTTTTGTCATTGGCGGAGAGCCAAAAGACCCCGTTACCATGTATATGAACGACATTTTTACGGTAAGTGCCAATTTAGCAGGACTTCCCGGCATTTCCATTCCTTTTGGCTTATCATCTGAGCATCTTCCTTTAGGCATGCAGCTTTTGGCGCCCGCTTTTCAAGAGGGTCTTCTTTTGCGTGCAGGAAAAGTACTTTATGACAACGCCGAGACCCATCCCCTGACCGCTTTAAAGGAGGCCAACCGTAAATGACCACATCCGATCTTTTTGAAGGCCAAACAGGCCTATGGGAAATCGTCATTGGTGTTGAAGTTCACGCACAGGTCATCTCCCAAGCCAAGTTATTTTCTAGTGCGCCTACAGCCTTTGGTGCTGCGCCCAATACACAAGTTTCATGTGTGGATGCAGGCTTTCCTGGCATGCTGCCCACACTTAATGGATTTTGTGTTGAACAAGCTGTGAAAACGGGTTTGGGTCTTAACGCCCAAATCCACCTGAGAAGCCAATTCGACCGTAAGAATTATTTCTATGCAGACTTACCCAATGGCTATCAAATCTCTCAACTTTATCACCCTATTGTAGGGACAGGATATGTGGACATTGATAAAGCGGATGGCACAGCCAAACGTATCGGCGTCACACGCCTTCACTTGGAACAAGATGCAGGAAAAAGCATTCATGATCAAAGCCCGACAAAATCTTTTATTGATTTAAATCGTGCGGGCGTTGCCCTCATGGAAATCGTCTCTGAGCCCGATATGCGTTCAGCGGAAGAAGTGATGGCCTATATCCGCAAATTGCGCACCATCTTACGGTATTTAGAGACCTGTGATGGAAACATGGAAGAAGGGAGCATGCGTGCAGACGTGAACGTTTCTGTACGCCGGCCTGGTGAGGCTTTAGGCACACGGGCTGAAATTAAGAACGTGAATTCCGTGCGCTATATTGGTCAAGCCATCGCTTATGAAGTGGACCGACAAGTGACCCTTATTGAGAATGGGCAGAAAGTGGTTCAGGAAACGCGGCTCTTTGATGCTCAAAAGGGAGAAACCCGCTCCATGCGTGGCAAGGAAGACGCCCATGATTACCGTTATTTCCCCGATCCTGATTTACCGCCGTTGGTCATTGGACAGGATCTTGTGGAGCGCATTCGCAGCCAAATGCCTGAACTTCCTGATGCTAAGAAAAAAAGACTCATCCATGACTTAAGTTTGGCCCCCTATGATGCGGATGTCATCGTGGCTGAGCGGGAAACTGCTGACTTTTTTGAAGAGACCCTCACCTGCTTAAAAGCCTTTCAAGAGAACAAGGCTGAAAACGAAAAGGCCGCTGCGGCAAAGCTAGCGGCCAATTGGCTCACAGGAGACTTTTTTGCTGCTTTGAACAGATCGGGTTTATCGATTATACAATCACCCATTAGCGCTGCCCATTTAGCAGAGTTGGTGGATTTGATTCTCACCAATGTCATCTCTGGCCGTATTGCCAAAGATGTCTTTTTGGAGATGTGGGATTCAACACACCCCCCCACACGTATTGTGGAAACCAAAGGTCTCCAACAGATCACCGATACCGGAGCTTTAGAGGCCAGCATAAACCAAATTTTAGCTCAAAATGCGGACAAGGTCGCAGAATATCGGTCGGGTAAAGATAAACTATTTGGATTTTTTGTGGGGCAGGTCATGAAGGCCACAGGAGGCAAAGCCAACCCAGCAGCCTTAAATGAACTGCTCCTTAAAAAGCTTAATTGATTTTGTGGACTCATGCTGGGGGAGAACGCTCAGCAAACCCTGAATGATGGCCTTTTCCATGGCCTTGATGGGGATGCCGAGTGGAAAACTCCACGCGGAGCACGATCATTTTATTTTTCTTATTGAACTTCATCATGGGGCACCTCCGTTCTTGTTATAATGTGCCTATGATTTAATCATAGTATGAAATAGTTAACAAATAGTTAATTTTACGCGAAGTCCATGGGAAACGGAAGAAAAATGACTAATGTGCGTTTCTAGCGTTCACACCAATATACTCAGGACTATCCGTTAATCGACGTAAGAAAGTCATCAACACACTCCTAGCAGGGGGATTTTCTGCTGAAACGTGCTGTTGCTCACTATAAGGTGAATCATGAGAACCATGTGCTCTTCCTCCCATATCTAAAAGGGCAGGGATCAAAAGCCCACCCAAAAACACGCCGCAAAACAATGCTACGGACATCCACTTCCCTTGAAAATGCATTTTGCCCTCCTGTAAAAACCGATTTATTCCAGGTTAGTGATGCGGAGTTAATGAGAGCTTAATGACCAAACAACGCAGTTAAGCCTGGTCAGGGAGCCCTTGTTCCTATAGTGTAACCACAACAATATTGACAAGGTGCACCCATGAGTTTATTACCCCTGAAAAATCATCACAAAGGCATGCTTTGGATTATTTTCTCTGTTTTTTGCCTCACAATTTCAAATGCTGTAATCAAGGGAACGGCAGGTCGATACCCTGTTAATGAAATCCTTTTTTTCAGATTCCTTGTGGCGATGATTCCCTCTGCCATGCTCCTCTATCACTTTGAAAAATCTAAAGGCTTTTGTATTAAAGAGCCTATGTTTCAAACCATTCGGTCTCTTTTTGGCACCCTAGGCTTGGGCATCATGTTCTATTCCTTTGGACACATGCCCCTGGCTGACTCCATTGCTATTAGCCTAAGTGTGACTTTGTTTTCTGTTGTTTTCTCCATCCCAATTTTGAAAGAGCGTCCAACAAAAAAACATTTCTTGGCAATTCTTTTCGGATTTGTTGGGGTTTTGTTTATTGCCAAACCCACAGGTAATGTATGGAGCCTGGCAGCTCTGTGCGGCATCCTTGGGGCAGCTATGGACGCCATCACCCTCACAACAGGGCGGAAACTGGCCTTAAGAAATGTATCGCCTGAACAAACATCCTTTTTCTTTTGTATAGGAGCCGTCTTACTTTCAGCCCTCTCCCTTCCTTTTTCTGGAATCATGCCCGAAGGAAATGACTGGTACACGCTCTTTTTCATGGGGCTTGCTGGGGGTATTGGTCAGTACTGCCTTAACAAGGGTTTCGCCATGGCGCCCGCTGCCGTGGCTGGGCCTATGATCTACACGGCAAGCGTATGGTCTGTCCTTTTTGGCTACATCTTTTGGTCAGAGATCCCCGTTTTGACCACGATAATGGGAACGTCAATGATTATTGTGGGCGGGCTTTATATCGCCTACCTACAATCCAATAGCAAAACCTCAATCCATTAAACCAAATAATGAAAGAGCAACGCATGCAGATATTCACTTTAAAAAACCATCACAAAGGCATGCTTTGGATCGTTTTGGCCGTCTTCTGTTTTACGATGGTGAATGCGGTTATCAAAGGCACCGCCGCCCGCTATCCCATCAATGAAATTGTTTTTTTCAGATTTTTATTTGCCTTAATTCCCACAGCCCTCATTCTTTATCGGGCTGAGCACGCCAAAGGGTTTCATATCAAAGAACCCACCTTTCAAATACTTCGGGCTCTATTTGGAACCCTAGGGTTAGCCAGCATGTTCTATTCTTTTGGACATATGCCTTTGGCTGACTCCATGTCCATCAGTTTCAGCGTCACCTTGTTTTCCGTTCTGTTTGCCATGCCAATCTTAAAGGAGCGCCCAACGCAAAAGCATTTGCTTGCTGTCTTGATAGGTTTTGCGGGGGTTTTGTTTATTGCTAAACCTACAGGAAACGTTTGGAGCCTTGCGGCTATGTGTGGAATTTTAGGTGCTGCTATGGATTCCATCACCCTCACAACGGGACGAAAATTGGCATTGAGAAAAGTTACGCCTGAACAAACATCTTTTTTCTTTTGTGTGGTAGCTACTTTATTTTCAGCCTTTACCCTTCCCTTTTCTGGTGTCATGCCGCAAGGCACGGACTGGTCTATGCTTTTTCTCATGGGTTTTGGTGGGGGCGTAGGCCAATATTGCATTACTAAAGGATTTGCCATGGCCCCTGCAGCTGTGGGAGCGCCGATGATTTACACGGCAAGCGTATGGTCTGTTTTGATTGGTTATATTTTCTGGACAGAAGTACCCGTGCTCACAACCTTTATCGGTATGGCCATGATCATTGCAGGCGGCTTATATATTGGGTATTTACAGGCCAGCAAAAAAACCGCCATTGGCTAGTTGAAGACTCTCATTGGGTCACCTTTAAGATCATGCCCCTTTTTAGTTAGGGTTCTTGAAGGTGACCGTGATTACATCCTCATAACGGCCCGCTAAGGATTCTTCAGGATTACCCGTAATCAAGAACTTCAATGGAAGTGAAGAACGGGCATCTAATGACTGAATCAACGTGCCTGCAGGGACCGTTGGTAAGTTAGACTGAAAGGTGGAAGCGCTCACATTCGCCAAATCATAAGGCGTATTGCTTGGCCCTACATAAAGAGCATATGAGACAGACTTTAACTCTGCATTTTTTAGGCCCGCATGGTCTTTGCATACCAATTTTCCAGCGTTCTCAGACACAAAGTTAAGCTCATAGCCATCATTGGTTTCTAGCGTGACTTGCATCGTTCGCTCAGCACCTTTTGCAAGCTCACCAAAAGAAATTTCATAATCATCAGGCTTATCTTTATAGAGTACAGCTGCCCCCACTGGAGCAAAAACCATGCGCATTTGGGGTTTAACAGCCACCTGAACTGTCATGCTTGTATCGGGGATAGCTTTTCCAGAAATGGCGCCAAAGCTGCCATTATAGAGAGAAAAAATAATGCTATCTTGATAAGGAGCCTCATCATAGGCTACCAGAGAAAGACTTTGCAAATTCACAGACAAAGGAATCGCAACCGAACTGTTGGGTGCCACTGTGCCAGAAACCACTTGTGTGCCATCCATTGCGGCAGGCCCTGAAGCTGTTGCCCCGACATCTCCACCCACCGCGTGAGTGCCATTGGCAATCACATAGGGAATACGGGTATAATCAGGATTTGCATTAGCCGTATGAGAGGTTTGTGCACGCACATAACGGGGTGCACCTGTAGCAGGCAAAGGAACAGTAAGCACGAATGGACAGCTCCCAGTACCTGAATTTTTCACAGTCACAGTTAACGGAATTGCCGTGGAGGGAGTATGTGCTGAGCCGCCCGAGCTAGCCTGGCTTGCCGGCAAATACACACCAGATAAATCAAGGGTGCCTCCCACCCCTGATAGAGAAAGTAAACATGTTCCCTCAGCAGGCTGCGCATACGTAAAAGTAGACGTGGCACAAGCCATTAAAATGCAAAGGCTCAATTGCTTGATTACACCATTTATCATAGATTATCCTCCTGCATCAATTTCATGAGCTCATCTGCTTGCTTCACCTTCTGGGCTTTAATGTCATAAATACCAGCTGTCCCCTCAGGAATAGTCAGCACAAATTCATACATCACATCGCCATAAACGATAATCTGATACTCGCCAGGCTTCAAGCCTTCTGCAGCAAAATAACCGTTCCGGTTTGTAAAGAATAAGACAGGTTCACGCTCTGGCTCATTCACACTTTTGATTTGAGCAGAAGCCAAGCTCACAGGCTGACCTGTTAACCCTAACAGTTGCCCCTTAACCATGACTGTGGCGTCTGTACCTACTTTAACAACAGATCCTCGTTTGTATGAAGGCTCCACGTAGTATGTATCGCCACCAATTTCATGACCAGCAGCGATCTGACTACCATCAATAGAGACTGTGTTGATGTTATAGGCCAAAATATCTGGGACCACTGCTGATCCCAAAAGATCATTTTGAGCCACACAGCGATCAGAGGAAGGATTCACGCATACCTTTTCACTTGCCAGTGAGGCATGAGGAGCGACAATCACAAAGCTGTCACTCACGGGGCGTGAAATGGCCATGTGGCCATCTGCAAAAACCAGGGCCGTCGACATGATCAACGAGGTGCGATCGCCCGCTGGACCATTATTCGGATCATTGCGCTCATAAAGCACAGTGCCCTGAGCTCTATTGGCAGTATAACTTAAGCTCGCATCACCACCCTTACTTTTCTCTTCATGATAAACGGCTGCAGAAGAAGCAAAGGAACCCACACCACTTGTTGATCCGTAATTCCAACGTACACGCTTTGCATGGTGCTGGGATTGATAATCAGCCGCCAGAGTATGAGATGTATTGGGGATTGACCACCGTACGCCCACCATAAGTCGCTCGTCCATTTTAACATTGGGTTGACGCGAACGGGTTAAATCCAAAGTTCCTGTCAGTCCCTGATCAAAGGATTTGCTAAAAGCAAGAGTTTGAGAGTTTTCACGCCCGCCACCCACATGCCTCATTCCATAAGACCCAGAAAGGGCTGAATAAATTCCATCAAAAATTTCTTGAGAGTACCGCCCTGTAAAACGGTGGGAAAGTGGATTTTTAGGAGTTAATTGGCCTAGGCTTGAAAAATAAGGCGTGTAGTGTGCCCACTGTACAGTCAGAGAACGGCTTTGCTCATCTTTTGCTCCCAACAGATCATACTGAATTGTAGTGGCATAGCCACGACGCGCGGGGGCCAAAAGCAGGGTATTATCAACAACCTCATTCAATTCACGTACCTGGCTTGCTGCGCCACGCATTTGGATGTTGCCTAAGCCTGTTGCAAGCATGACCTCGGTGCCCACTTGAGTTTGCTTTTTACTGCCCTGGGCATCTATACCCACTGTGGATTCAGCGGTTAAACCATACCGATGGGTCAAGCTATATACGGGGACCTTCGTATCGTAATGATGCACACCCAATTTATTGCGTGTCAAATAGCCTACATTATAAGAAAAATCATGAATCCCTTCATTTAACAATACGTTGGAATAGAAGAAGGGAATATTAATTTCCTTTACTCGGCCAAATTTATCCTTAATCCGCAACATGATGTCATTGGCACCTGTGGAAACGGGGAAGTCATTTAATCGATGGGGCCCTGCGGGCAAGTCCCGTGATTGCACGAACTGACCATTCACATAAAACTCCACACGGGACTCTGTTTCCAAAACAAAGTTAGCTGTTCCACTGGATTGCACAATGTCATAGGGTCGCAAGTTAAAGTTACGGGTGGCGGAAAAGCCCCCAATCGCGGGCGCCGCTTGTAAAGATCCTGTTGTATAATGCAGGTCGCCAACACTAAAGCGTACAGCTTTAGACTGCCAATCTTTCACCAAACGCATATCATTGCGCACCCAGCGGCGAGATTGGCTTTCTTGATAGTTGGCGCCCCCTTCTAATACCAGGGACTTCACGTTGGCTGCACCAGAAAAATTAATGGCCATGGGTTGGCGACCATTGTGGGAAGCTAAGCCTGTTCTAAAATCTTGAGCGGCTGAAACGTTCACAATGGCGCTGACAGTTGCAGGTTCGATGCGTTGACCATAGGGTGTCGGCCGACGGGATCGCAACGAGCTTTCTTGCGTTTTACGAAAAGCAGTATCAGCTTCAATTTTCGCTGCAACCTTTGTTTGATCAAATCGTACTGCCCACCCGAGATCTGTAAAATCTTTTGTGGAAAGATAGCCCAATTGGTCCACGCGCCTCGCTAAAGGCTCCCAGTGCTCCGATAAAATGACGTCTTCCAAAGACGCTTTCAAACTTAACCAATCAAACTGTGCTTCACCACTCCCATCCATGGCAAGCAACGCCGTGACTGTTCCCACATGCTGATTGTCAATCATCACAGGCAAGGTAATGCGGCGTGGCTTTGCTGACGCCACAGTTTTTTTGCCAAATATCTTTCGGAAAAGATCAGCTTCGTTATAAGCAGGTTGGGCAACCTGAATACTTACAGGGCTTATATTCCCCTCCGTATGATCGTTCTCCGTATGACCGTTCTCCGTATTACCATTCTCCGTATGACCATTCTCCGTATGACCGTTCTCAGTCCCCATCTGAACTTTGTTATTCTCAACAATATCTTCTGCGTGGACGAAGCCTGGCACCGTCAACACATTTAAGGCAATGCAGCTGAGCAAACAGACCTTAAAGGAAAAATAATTAATCTGATTCACGATAGGTCAACTTTATTGTATTGAGATTAAGGTTAGCTCCACCCAATTTTGCAGGGTAAGGGATGTGATAAGTTCTCTCAACACCCGCCAAAATATTGCTTTCTGCAAAACCTTTCAAGTCATCACCCGTTAATTCGATCTCCCCCACTTTCAAAACAACATCTTTTACCAGTGTATGCCGCTTACCTTTATTGGCAACAGTAAGCTGAAGGGTTTTTCCAGCCTTGTTGGAGCCAACTTTAGCGGCAACAACTTGAAGATGACTTTTCAAACCTTCGGGACGCACATAAAGGGAGCCAATATACTTGAGCATAATTTGAATTTGCGCACTCCGGCCTTTACTTTTTTGTTCTAAATTGACTGGAACTTGCTCGGCAATGATACGATAGGCACTCTCTTCCGTCAAATCAGGGTTTCCTAGCCACTGGACCCTGACCATTTTAATATCACTGGGTGAAATAATCGTTTGCGCAGGGAAAAGGCTGAATTCATCCGTCACATCCGTGAGGGTATCTTGCCCATCCGCAGACATCGTTCGCTTCATGATTTTTACTTCGGCAGCAATGGGATCTTGCGCATCGTTAATGAGGCGAAACTCAGCGATGGCTTCTTTCCCTTTTGGTGTCATCACGCGGGCAATCGGGGAAAGTTGAAAGGCCTGGGCAACACCGGAACACACGAGCAATCCAGAAACAAAAACGGCCCTAAAAAAGTATTTTTTCATCCTTGAGCTCCTCAAAAAAAGATATTGAACTATTACACACTTCAAACTTTTGAACAAGCGGCCGTGTGTTCTTCACGTCAAATTGCGACACCTTTACCCACCGTTGACTCCCTCCGTCACTTTGAGCCTTGATAGCGTTATCCCGGGCCTTGACCCGGGATTTTCGCTGCAAGATCCTGAAATGTCTTCAGGGTGACGGTTACTCTCATGCAAGTTCAGTTATGACTTCCCCTGACATCCGATAAGCGGCTCCCCCATGCACTGAGGGAGCAACCGTTATTCTTGTTGGCCTATATGTTTTCTGGCTATCCAAAGGTTCCTAGCTACTTGGACAAACATGTCTTCATAGAGTTGAGCCGGAATGTGCGTATGTTTTAAGGCAGCCTCAATTACATTCACGACAGGTTGACCCAGGCATTGATAAGTATGTCGTAAAAAATCAGCCTGCTCTCCCATGAAATAAGCTTTAGGAAAAACACGATGATTAAGAACATGGTAAAGGTTCATTGAGCTCAGAGCATTCCATTGCTGGGCAAGCGCTTTAATCGCATCCGCTCTTCTAGGTTGTGTCAATTCAAGAGCAAATACTCCCGCCCCAGCCACCACAGCCATAGCAGGTGCAGGTGCAGCTGCAGCTGCGGCAGCACCACCACCTAAACCGGCCCAATAAAGACTTCCGTAAGTAACAGCAGTGGGCCACCACCAAGGTGTAGTGACCAGTGCGAGCGTAGTAATAATACCAATAGTAGTTTTTATGGGATTTTCTTTTGCATATTCCCAACTTCCTTGAGCCCGCTGAGTGCCCCACTCCTGCCAGGTTTGAGTCTGAGCTGACGTGGCAGTTGCATCTGTAGCGCATTCTGGCAACGCACCCGTATTTGCAGAATTTGTTGCAGTTGATGCAAACACTGGGAATTGATGATTTGGTCCAGATAAAGGTGATGGGGATTGAGTCGTCGTTGACTGTGTCGCTGTTGCTACAGTCGTCGAGGCCGTGGTCGCCGTTGTTGTTGGCGCAGCAGTCGTCGAGGCCGTGGTCGTCGTTGTTGGCTTAGTCGTCGTTGATGCAGGCTCTGCAGTTGTCGTTGCAGTCGTCGTTGTTGGTGCAGTCGTTGTCGTCGTTGTTGGTGCAGCCGTAGCTGGTTCTGCAGTCGACGCCGTTGTCGTTGTGGGTACAGTCGTCGTGGCCGTTGTCGTTGGTGTTGGTGCAGCCGTCGCTGGTTCTGCAGTTGTCGTTGCAGTCGTCGTTGTTGGTGCAGTCGTTGTCGTTGGAGTTGTTGTCATTGCTGTAGCTGCAGTCGTCGAGGCCGTGGTCGCCGTTGTTGTTGGCGCAGCAGTCGTCGTTGTGGGTTCAGCCGTTGTCGCTGTTGCTACAGTCGTCGTTGGAGTTGTTGTTGGCTGCGTTGTCGCTGTTGCTGCAGTCGTCGTTGTTACCACAGGCGTCGGTGTTGGTGTGGGCGTCGGTGTTGTCGCCAGAATTGACGTTGTAGTTGTTGCTTCAGTTGTCGTGGCAGTTGACGATGTTGCTACAGTCGTCGTTGTTGGTGCAGTCGTTTTAGGCTGCGTAGCATCAGAGAGGAGGCTTTCCGCCTGGCCACCTTTTGAAAAACCTCCACTGGCAGTCTCGCTATCACCAGCTGATCCTTTTTCAGAGCTCTCAGCATCATTAATAATATGTCGTAAAAGCTCTTTCAAGAAATTAATCTTGTCACCGATACGGGAAATGGAGGAGATCGTTGTCAAAGCATTGCCCTTACTAGCTTCGTGCCACCGCTTAATCACGCTATCCATATCTTGAGGGGAAGCATTAGCCAAATCTTTGAGCTGCTGAATGACTAATGGGGAGGACGATGAGGAGGAAGAAAGTTGCGCATTGATAGCAATAAAACAATCATCTTTCTTTGTGCAATCTGCAAAAGCGCTCACGCTTGAGAGCAATTGTGAGGCCAAGAGCGTTATAACAAGGGGGTTGTATTTCATTTTTATAATCCTTTTTGTTCGTTTGTGTGGCTACCTAGTATTCACATTATAAGATTGCTGGCGCCTTAGACGCCAGCACGTTTATTTTCGTTTTTGGGACAAGCCCCTTAAACGCTCAATTCAAAGGTTGCCCTTTAAACTGAGCGCGTTATTTTCACCCAAACCATTCTGGGCGAGGATAAAATTAAAGTTCTGTATTCTTAGTTTTCGGCTCAGTCGTTGTCGTCGTTGTTGGTGCAGCCGTTGTCGACGCTGTTGACACAGTCGTCGTTGTTGGCGCAGCCGTCGTTGACGTTGTCTCTGGAGTCGTTGTTGTTGTCGTTGACTCAGTCGTCGTTGTTGGCGCAGCTGTCGTTGACGTTGTCGCTGGAGTTGTTGTTGTCGTCGTTGACTCAGTCGTCGTTGTTGGCGCAGCTGTTGTCGTCGTTGCAGTCGTCGTTGCTGACTCAGTCGTCGTTGACGTTGTCGCCGGAGTTGTTGTTGTCGTCGTTGACTCAGTCGTCGTTGTTGGCGCAGCCGTCGCTGTCGACTCAGTCGTCGTTATTGACTCAGTCATTGTCGCCGTTGTTGGTGCAGCAGTCGTCGAGGTCGTTGTCGTCGTTGTTGGTGCAGCAGTCGTCGACGCTGTTGACTCAGTCGTCGTTGTTGCTGCAGTGGTTGTTGTCGTTGTTGTGGAGGTAGAAGTGAACTGATTAAGTTGCACTATAAGAAGGTTCAAAAAAGCAATCTTATCGCTAATGCGCGCAATGCTAGCTGGAACACTATGCAACTTAGTTTTTGCAAGTTCAAACCATGCTTTAATCGTATCATCCATGTTATCACTTACGATTTTTTCGTTGAAACCCGTGAACAGCTCAGGTGAAACAACGCTTGTCGAAGAAACAATTTTTACAATTTCATTATAGCACTCATCTTTTCTTTTACAGTCGCCAAAAACGCTCACGCTTGAGAGCAAACCAGCAGTAATCATTACAGTAAATAAATTATTTGTTTTCATGTCTAAAATCCTTTTAATTGTTAAATTTTAAGCGCTGGCACTCACCAACACTTCGGTTACTTTAATAGTTTTCATCAAGATCACAAGGCACATATAATGTAGCTTTATGTTTTCAAGATGACGTCTCAACTATTTCAATTGCTGCCTCACAGTTTGCCTGCCAATAGCTTCGGTTTAGAGATGGGCGTTGGCTTGTAAGCCAAGAACTTTTGAATTTGAATAGAATATTTGTGCCCGATAAAAGCGCACGCTTTAAAAGCTACTGAAGCCACAAGGATAATTTTGGCATTAAGTGGGATCATGTTCCATCCATCGACGACAAACGATATCGCTTGATCTTTAAATTTACTCACAGCGGCTAGAATAGCTGTAAAATTCCAGGGCTCATCATTTGGATTGTATGATTCCAGTGCGAACTCAACGGTCGGTGTTGACGTTGTCCCTGAAGTCGTCGTGGTCGTTGACTGGAATGTGGATACAGTGGTTGGGGTTGTCAGCTGAGTATCAACCACGTTACTAGAATTAAATGCAGTTGAGGTGAAGACTGTGGTGGTGAAAATTGATCCTAACGGACTTATCCAACTAGATAGGGTTGCCTTCACGGCTTGCACTAAATTTGTGACCACAACTAAGGCAGTGGTCTGTTTACTCGTTTCTGCTACAGCATTATCTGTCCCTGTTGCAGTTGTTTGTGCGCCCTGCTGAATGTTTGTTGACGCTGTTGACTGAGCTGTGCTTGCCGTTGTGGACGTTGACTGAGTTGTTGCTGCAGCCGTCGCCGTTGGTGCAGGCGCCGCTGGCAGAGCTGTGAGCGTCGACGTTGATGTATGCAGAGGTGTTGCTATCACTGTTGGTGTTGGTACAGCCGTTGTCGTTGCTGCAGGGGCCCTTGACGTTGTTGTCGCAGCAGTCGTCATTGGTGTTGGTGTGGGTACAAGCGTCGTTGACGTTGTTGCAGGCGTCGACGTTGGTGTTGGTGCAGGTACAAGCGTCGTTGACGTTGTTGCAGGCGTAGTGTCGGTCGTCGTTGTTGACGCTGTTGATTGAGCCGTGCTTGCCGTTGTGGACGTTGTCGTCAACACTGCAACCACCGTCGCTGGCGTAGGCGTCCCAGCAGTTGAGGTTATTACTTCAGTAGACATCGTTGATGTTGTTGCCGGTACTGAGGCCGTTGTCGCGTTGGCGTGCACAGGCTCAACAATCTCATTGTCAACAAAGGTTACACTAGCTCTTACATCATCTAATTTTACATTAGAATCTTTAACTACCCCAGGAATACCAGCGTAAAGTTGTTTCAAGAAAGTAATCTTGTCACCGATACGGGAAATGGAGGAGATCGTTGTCAAAGAAGTGCCCTTACTAGCTTCGTGCCACCGCTTAATCACGCTATCCATATCTTGAGGGTCATCATTAGTCCCCTTTAGGAGATTCTGAATGACTGGCGAGGGGGAAGACGATAATAAATAAAGTTGGGTTTTGATATCATTAAAACACTCATCTTTCCTAGTGCATTCTGCAACAGCGCTCACGCTTGAGAGCAATTGTGAGGCCAAGAGCGTTATAACAAGGGGGTTGTATTTCATTTTTATAATCCTTTGACTATTATAAACACACAGAATGCATTGCTATCCAATCTGGAGACACCATCATTCAAAAAAATTTATTTGACGGGTTATTAGCTGTACTTTTGAGTGACTATCAAATGGCGCGCCCTAAACGGGGCGCACCATTTGACGCATGATTCACTAAACAGCAGAAGCGGTTAAAACAAGAACCGCAGAATACGCACCATCTTGAACGGCTTTGCCGTTTTTTCCATTAAAGTCTTCGGGCTTAATGGTAACATTAATACTGAGAGTTTTGGGCTGTGATTCTCCACTGTCTACATCTGCAGTTATGATCTCAGCAGAATAATTTCCACCCTCTGGCTTTGTGGCGTAATTAGTCAAATCATTACCATTTCCAATTTCTAGCGTGTAAGGGATTGACTTAGTAGGCACTGTAGCATTCTTAATGTTGCCATCTAAGCACAAATGTCCCCGGCTCTCATCTTTAAGAGTAAGTTTTGCGTTTGTGTTTCCCAAAAGGCCAACCGTTTGAACCCCTGATATATCCATTTTTGAAGTGGGGTCAAGTTCATTCAATGCAATGTTCGAAGTATCCTTATCAAAACTGAATTTAACTTCTTGACCGACACGAGCCGTGATTTTCACTTCATGTGTATTTGAACCTGCAGGTGTCTCTGAACCTGCAGGTGTATCTGAAGCTGCAAGTGTCTCTGAACCTGCAGGTGTCTCTGAAGCTGCTAAAGAAAGGTTGGACGTTACGGCCAAAGTGACTGCAGCCAAACAGAGGCTACGGAAAGTATTAAACATATTTTAAATCCTTGTATAAGCCTATCATCAAGTCCTCCCTTGAGGGGCAACTCTCCAGGCGCAATCAAAACTTATAGTAACCCAGTACATTGACTTGGCCACCAGCACAGGAAACAAATAGCGTTATATATGTGCAAACTCCAGTGATCATTAAGCATAGCTAGCATGCGAAAACGGAATGACATCTGTTAACTCTTTAATATTAGAGCCATTTTTAGCGCAGGTAAGTTGAAATGCGCCGTTGAATTTCAATAAATGCATTGAACGCGTTGGAAATAGGTTATACGGCACAACTTCAATAAAATGCATGATATTTGTGGTTGAACCGCCCATAGAGTTGCCTTAAAGTCTATTTTATGTCATCCGCAATTTTTCACTTTCACCGGGGAACAAGAACAAGACCTTAAGAGAGCCTGAAATCAACTGACGATGACTTGACGGATAATGGCCCCATAAAACAAGCGAAGGAATCTTTATGAGCCTGGAAAACTACCTTACCCAATCGGCCCGCGTTATTGAAGAATGCGCAGCCCTTCAAGACCGCGTGGAAACCGCCATCCAACACATCACGTCGGCCTTGCGGGCGGGCAAGCCTTTATTGGTATGCGGCAATGGCGGGTCAGCTGCTGATGCGGCCCATATTGCCGGTGAATTGGTAGGCCGCTTTCATAAGGAGCGGAAAGCATACAAAGTCATTTGCTTAACGTCCAACCACGCATTCATGACAGCCTGGAGCAACGATTATGCTTATGAGAGCGTTTTTTCTCG
Source organism: Alphaproteobacteria bacterium (assembly GCA_947488045.1). Taxonomy (GTDB): domain Bacteria; phylum Pseudomonadota; class Alphaproteobacteria; order 43-37; family 43-37; genus CANLAL01. Next base: position 2,245 of record CANLAL010000008.1, on the reverse strand, counting down.
CCAAGTGGAAGGCTTTGGAGAGCCCGGCGCAGTGCTCTTGGCTTTAAGCACCAGTGGTAACTCTCCCAATGTGATCAAAGCCTTTGAGCAAGCCCATACTATGGGCATGGCTACCATTGCACTCACAGGATTAGGTGGAGGAAAACTTGCCCCTCTTGCGGATATTTTACTGGACGTTCCTAGCACGTCCACACCCCTCATACAGCAAGGGCATATTTGCCTCTATCATTACATATGCGCCCAGGTGGAAGAGCAATTGGGATAAAGCAAAAGTGTAGATGCCTTCATTACGCTATCCCTTGACTATAAAATTTTTGAAAATCGTTGGGGCTTTTAATCGTGGATTGAGTTGATAATAGATTTATACGTTTAGAACCTCATATTCTGCACTTCACAAAACGGCCTTAATCTTTCATAGGGCTCATCAGGCGTGCAATTTTCAAACCAGCACTCCATGGATAGCTTTAATATTTTACCTGAGAGAAAGGGAGAGTACAGAAGTTTTACAGGCTCTCCCCTCCTTGTGTATGCATACGGCATGATAATGGAGGTCGTAACGAGGCTTCGCTTACTTCATATTCCCATCAAAACATGGGCCTATCTCACGGGCAATGTGTAAATGAATCGTTTAATGAGAGCATTTATTATTCTGCACACAAGGACGCGCATGGGCCACCTAAATATGTGCTTTTGCATTAGCCAGGCTGAACAGTTCCACAAAAATGCGAAGCAAATGAGGGATGCAAGAAAAGGAACTGCCAAGGGCAATTATAGTTGAGCGTCTTCTCATTCAAAGTCTAGGAATAAAGCCGTCCACAAAAACTTGTCCATGCGCTTATGGATGGCCATAACGAACGCACCATAAGGCGATCAAACTTCGAGATGAGATGGCCATAACGAACACGCCAAAAGGCATCAAACTTCGCGATGAGATAAAGATTAGGGTCGTGATAAAATTGATTTAACACACCATAAAGATTTGCGTGCGAACTCCACGCAAATCTTTAAGTTGTATAGAATACAATCTCTTAGCGGGTGAGACTGCCTTGCGACGTAATGATGGCTGGAATAAAGGAACGGATGCTACGAACAAGTTCTTTATCCGCATCAACGACTGTCTCATTAATCAAACGCTGAATGGCCTGACTGCGCTCTGCCGGTGTGACGTTCAATAAGAATGGTGTGCTGCGTTGCACACGGGCTGACGCATACTGCTTGGCCAAAGTGATGTCATCACCCACTTCCAAACGCAATTCTAAAACCATCTCATACTGCTCTCTGAACTGCTTCGATGCTGCAGTTTCTAAGAAGGAAGCCTTACGCACGGATATCGTGCCCTTTTGTAGACCTTCACCGGACTTATAACGCGCCCTGAACCATTGCTCCACCTGACGTGTCATCGGCACATCAAGCCATGCGGCACTTGCATCTTCAACAGATGCAGTGTGGGTTTCCACTGCCAAAGAAGAAACTGCCAGCCCTACGGTTGTTTGAGGAAATTCCATTTTATGCAGAGCAGGTGTAGATTGACAGGCGCTTAAAAGTAATAAAGACGCCAAAGCAGTGGATCTATTAAAATAATATACCATGATTTACTCCATAAGTGGGGTTTTTGAATAATTATACACAGATAAAAGACGGTTTTTGAAAGGGGCAGGAAAGAAAATTAATGGAAAGTTTATGCAGTTTTGTCACATGCAGGTCATTGGGAGGAGTCATGGATCAGCGTACTTAAACATTGATTTTTTTCACTATTTCCTCCTGGCATGCACGTACTATTTCTCTACCTTGAGAAATATAGCTCATCAGCAGATAAAAGAATGAAATCAATAAAAAACAGCAAGGACAGATGGTGAGTTTTTATACAACCTCAAGGATCTTGCTTAAGGATCTTGGGCACAGATGTATCTAAGTTTAATGAGAAAAACGGATTGGTGCCCCCGAAGAGAATCGAACTCCCACGATCTAAGATCAACAGATTTTGAGTCTGCCGCGTCTACCAGTTCCGCCACAGGGGCAACGCAGATAGCTTTAAGACATCCCCCGATGAAGGTCAACGGGAAAATCAACTAAGGAAACTATTTAACCATTTTTTTAGTTTTTAATGCTATTTTCTATGGATACCTTATACAACGGGAGATCAGCTTGCGCTATGCATTACATCAACTGGGGATGCAATTGGCTCAGCCTGCACATATGCTTGCACATCTGACGCAGCATCATTTAAAGAACCTTGAAGCGCGTT
>CANLAL010000007.1 GCA_947488045.1 Alphaproteobacteria bacterium | reverse complement strand
TCTCGGAGTCTGTTTTTGTGACGTCTGAGTGTTGTGTCCAACTTTTGAATTCCCGCATCTACTGAAAGATAGGGGTCATGCTCATGGGCATGACAACGAATGATAAGCCCTCTTCCTACATGGACAGAAATGTCTGTACGAAAGGTGTGAGCTTCCTTTGAAAGAATAACCGTTGCTTCGATCGGGTTGCTGAAGTAGCGGCCTATTACAGTCTCTAAGGCTTCACGAACGTGCGTGCGTAAAGAGTCACCGACATCTAAATTTTTACCGCTAATTGTTAGCTGCATTATTCCACCCTTTAAATTATGTTTACTTAATTCATCTTAGTTTAGGTATAGCTTGCTCGTCAATGGAAGTCATAGAACTTTAACTTCATTATGGTTAGGTATTTCATTGCTATTTTTATCCAGCGCGATAAAATATAATTCAAACAATAAAAAATAGAGATCATATGGTTGATATCATCCTCATTGTTATCTGTGCCTATATATTTTACCAGCTTTATACAGTTTTGGGGCAGCGGCCAAGTGTGTCCTCACCTCAAGATTCAGCTTTCAAATCAGCGCCCAATACTCAAAAAGACTCAAAAAAAGCACATCCTCAAGAAACAATTTTTGTAACTCAGCACCCCAAAGCTGAGGCAATTTTGAAACAAATAGACGTATCACTTACTTCAGAAGTATTTTTGCATGCCTGCGCACAGTCATTTAAGCTAATCACGAAAGCCTATTGTGAAGGGGATCGAGAAACATTAGATCAATTAGTTGAACCAAAACTCTATAAATCTTTTGGTCAAGCCTTGCGTCAGCGGGAAAAGGTAGGCCATAGGGAAGTGTTGGATGAACTTATTATTTTAAAGGTTTCTTATGAAAAAGCTTGGGTACTTAATGCTGTAGCGCATATCAGTATTCGTATTGAATCCATTCAAAAACGTGACCTACTCAATAATCAAGGGCATTATGTTGACCTAGAAGAAATTGATACTTCAATACCTGTGGTGGATGTTTGGACATTCTGTCGTTTTCTTGAAACTGAGGACCCCACGTGGCGGCTTAAGCAAGTTACCGCGTTGGATGCTTAATTAACTTACATGCTTAAGGCTTAGAATGTTACCTCTTTTTAAACTTCTTATAGTCAAGTTCATGGCTTAAAAATTGGTCTCTACTGACCCAGAAAAGCTCACTTTTAAGTGTATCGTTGAGCTGAAAATCTAATCTATGGTCCAGTAAAAGTGAAATGTTCGTCATGATGACAAAAGCAATGAGATTATTCTTTTCTGGTAAAACGGATAATCCGTTCGAGTCAGTGACCCGAATAGACCCCACTTCCCATTGGGCCTGAGCAAAGGATTCGAGGGTATCCTCTGATGCTGGAGAGTCATTAAAGTTAGAGGCGGGAGGAAGGTCAGCATACTGAGTGACTAACTGAGGCTCAGGGGCGTAGAGTAAGGGTTTTTGATCTCCATCAAAAGCATAAGCATTCGGGAGCATGATTGTTCTGTATGGAACATGACCTAATGGTAGAATACACCCATGTTGCCCATTCCGAGCCTCAATTCCCTCAGTTTCAGGCTTAGAAGGGCATGGAAGCCTTCCATTTCTGGCCACAAAGGCTGCCAAGGCACTGATGATTTGATCTCTGTGTTCATGGGTTCGTCGGACTTTTTGCTGAATGCGCAGATGGTTGTAGGTTTTGATGCCTGCACTCGAAACGATCCCTAAAATAACTAAAAGGATAGCTGCTTCAATGAGGCCAAAAGCAGCGAGCTTTGCATTTTTTAACATCTTGTTCATAATTTGAATAACAATATGCATGCCTTAGTTTTTGAGGCAGTTTGATAGGTGTTGTTTTGTATGCAAGCCCCATTTTGCGCTGTCCCATCAACCGCTTGTATGAGACCAGAATTTGGGTCCCCATCATCATTATGTGTGTCAACTTCAGATGCTTGCAAAGGGGTCAGTCCACCGGATATGCTCCCCGAGTTTATCTCACCTAATACAATCCAAGGACCTCCTTTATCTTTTATCGTAGAGGCTATTGTGATCGTTCCACCTATTTTACACCGAGGAAAATGGATGCCAGCTATTGGCGTCACATTTTTTTCGGCTTTTAGACTGGGCATAAGTTCAGTTTCTGCCAAATGGTTCCAAAAAAGAGCTGTTTCGCCTGAAGGAGTAGAAAGGCCGGAGCCATCAATGATGCCATTCCCGTTTCCTTTACCTATTTGTAAGATTTTTGAGGCACAGTCTCCTGGAAGACTATGATGCTTTTCTTGAAACATGAGGGTAGCTAACCGTATTTGTTCCACATCTGTTATAACCGTTTTGAGTTTTGCATGGTCAATAAGTTGGCTTCCTTTTAGGGCAAATCCGGCAATGATGCCGATGATAACCAAAACAATTGCAATTTCCATAAGTCCAAAAGCGGGTAATCTAAGCACTCTCATTTTATGTTGTAACATTAGGAAAGCTCCTTTGTTTTTTCCCGTGCGAGGGATCTAAAATGGTTACTCTGACGAAAATAACCAACTCCACCACATCACGGTCTGAATCGTTACCGCTAATGATTTTTCCCAGAATTGGAACTTTTCGTGCACCAGGGACTCCTTGGTTACCCTCATGGTGACGTTCTTGCATAAGTCCACCTAATACGGTGATGTCTCCATTTTTAAGATGCATGACAGAGTCTACCTCTCTTACTTGCACAATAGGTACGGAGGAGTGCACCTCGTTTTTAGATTGAATATCTACAGCAGGATCGTTTATCTTCTTTGTTGAGCTGGTAATGGTGGGGCGTAGCGCCAAGGTAACTTCACCTTTTTGAGTATTAATGGAAGGTTGGACGGTTAAAATCAAGCCGATAGGAACCGTTTCAATATCGCTAGAAGCAAAAACCACATCATCCCCTTGTTCCTTGTTGCGCATGTAGCGGGTATATTTCAAACGAAAATAAACATTATTTTCAGCAACTTTCATGACTGCCGAATGATTGTTAAGGACAGTGATGCGGGGGCTAGAAAGCGTTCTGGTTTTTCCAAAGTGTTCTATGAATGAGAGGACGCCATTAATTTTATTACCTCTATGGATGATCAGGGAGGGGAGCGTATTTGTAGATGATAATGAGCCTAAATTTCCTTGAGTGTCGAGATTAGCTGAAAGAGTTCTCCAGTTAATTCCACTATGGAATTCATTTTTGAGCGTAACCTCAATAATTTTAGCTTCAATAAGTACTTGGGCAGAGGTGGTTTTTTCTAAAGTTTCAAAATATTTTTTGACCATGCGATGGTGCTGGTCTGTGGCAGTGATAGTGACCAACCCTCCTTGTTTGTGAAAGGTATAGGCAGGGATGATGGTATCATTACGGGGGACTAAAAGAAGATCCAGATTTTCTCTTAGTTCTGCCCAAAAATCACTTTCTGTTTTCCCGCTAATCACATGGGTGCCACTGTTTTCGTCTTGATTGTTTGGGGCCAGACCATTTGTGTTTAACAAATCTGTATTAACAGCAATGCGGTTTTGTGTGGACCTCGTAAAATTTAAGGATGGAACATGGTAAGTTTTTATATAAGGTTCATCTGGTTCAATGATAACCATACCCATGTGAATGCGATATCGCAAGTTTGACATTTCACAAATGTGACTCACCACATCTAAGAAAGATTGTTCCTGGCAAGAAAGACTCATACGCGCATTTGCCTCCCCATTGAAAGCTAAATCAACCCCCGCTTGAGTTGCTAAGTCCATTAGGACTTCGCGTAATGGAGTTCCGGGTGCAATAGTGATGGAAACTTTTGTATACATGGTTTCAGGAATTTTTTGCTCTTCCAGTTCTGCTGGGATTTCTTCTAATTGTTCAGCTTCTGAAAAGGAAAAATCATCTGGAGAAATACTTGAAGGGGTCTCTTTCATGGGAATGGTTGATTGGCAAGCAGACAAAAACAGGAGACCAAGTAAAACCGTGAAGCGCATAGAATATTTCCTTAATTGCTCTCTACCATTTTCAAGCTTTTTTCTAAATTTACTTTTCTCTTTAAGTAATGCTACGTATAGGCAAATTAGATTGCAATATAAAGTGGTTTTGCTGAGTTAAAAATGAAATGGACGCATGCGGAAAATGCAAGGGATGAAATCTTTAAACTTATTTAATTTTCTTTTTTAGAATGACATGTGCTAAATCTACGGCTTGCTCAGTGGAGTCTAAAAAATTATGGAGTCCAACTTGGCCATCAATACCCATTTGACGCATTACACGTCGGGGTTGCTCTTGTACCGCTGCAAAAATAACTACAGTACCTCTCTGTTTACATTTTTTGATAAATCCATCTAATGTATGAGCTGCGGTAGCATCCATGGTAGGAACATGCCTCATACGCAGAATAAAGACTTTGGGGATCCCCCGAATTTTCTCCAGCTCATCTTTTAAGCGGTTGGCGACGCTAAAGAAGAATGGACCAGTGATCTGAAAAGCTTCAACACCTGCTGGCATGGGAGGTAGTTTTGTGGAACCATCTTCGGCTGTAGACCGAAAAATTGAAAGCCCCGTTTGAATTTGTGTGACATCATTCATGCGCTTCATAAATAATAGAGCAGCTAGTATCATGCCAATTTGCACTGCGGCAGTCAAATCTACTAGCACTGTGACAATAAAAGTAATAAGAAGCACAGCTTGGTCACTTTTGGGAGCAGACATTAAATATCTGAAGTGCTTAATTTCACTCATATTCCATGCTACCACGATCATGACAGCCGCAAGGCAGGTAAGAGGTACCCAGGCAACAAAAGGGGATAAGGTTACCATGAACAAAAATACCAGGAGTGCGTGGATAATTCCTGCAATGGGAGTTTGTGCACCAGACCGCACATTAGTAATGGTACGGGCTATTGCTCCTGTAGCAGGAAGCCCTCCAAAAATTACACTAGCGATATTCCCGATTCCATGGGCCATAAGCTCTGTATTAGAATGATGCCGTTGCCCCGTCATCCCATCAGCAATCATGGCAGAGAGTAAGGATTCAACCCCGGCTAAAAAGGCTATGGTAAAAGCTGAAGGAAACAACATGACAATCTTGTGCCAAACCAAAGGAGGCAGAGAGGGATGAGGTAAAGCAGAAGGGAGGTTACCAAAGGTAGATCCAATGGTTTCCACTGGTAAATGAAATCCCCAAACAACCAAGCTACCCAAACTCAAAATCATCAAAAAAGCTGGCAATCTAATTTTAAAAGCTTGTAGGGTGAGCATGATGGCAAGGCTTGTCCCACCAAGGGCTAGAACAGGCCATTGAACAGAACCAATATGAGTCATATAAAGGCTCCAACGTTCGATGAAGTCCGCAGGTAAAGCCGGGATATCAAGTCCTAGAAAAGATCGAATCTGCCCAGTGAACAAACACACTGCAATTCCTGCTGTAAAGCCTGTGATAACCGGCTGAGGAATATAACGCATAATGCTTCCGGCATTAAGTAAGGCTGCAATCATCAAAATTACGCCTGCCATCAATGTGGCGATGGCGAGCCCTTCATAGCCATATTGAGTGATGACATTGTAAACGATGACCACAAACGCCCCTGTGGGGCCACTGATTTGAAATCGGCTGCCACCACATGCAGAAATGAGAAATCCTGCCACAATGGTGGTGAATAAACCGCTGGCGGGACTTGCACCGCAGGCAATGGCAAAGGCCATGGCCAAAGGTAACGAGACGATGGAAACGGTTAATCCTGCTGAAAAATCTTTCCGAAAAGTAGCAAAAGTATACTTTTCCTTCAAGCAGTCCCAGAGCGCAGGTTTGAAAAATGACCAGTTGACCATGTGAAGTCTTTCTTAACGGCTATAATGGTATTCTATCACATATGAACCCACGAGTAAAATCATGTGACCTTTATAGGCTTTGGAGTTAACTTACCAGGGAAAAATTAAAAAATGCTTTCCCGGCAAGGCCTATAGGATGCCGTTGGCATAAACAAATGAACATTTTTAAGAATGATGGAGCTGATGGGTGTTCCACCAGCTATCACCTCGTATCTCAACTTGTATAATTTTGTAAAACACTACTTCCACTTGAGGAAGACATAGGTTGTTCTTATGTCTAACTCTTTGGGGATCCTGACGCCGGGGATCCTGGCGCCTTTGCATTTGTAGAAGACCTTAACACCATACCAGGGCTTCCTCGTGTCCTTGGATTGAAAGAATTGCTCACCAAATCATTGAGTTGCCCTAAGAGTGGAGTTTTTTTAATTACTACTCCGGCTGGCGGGGGTAGCGCTGCTGCCGGGGGCATAGGCACTGCTGGCGGGTGTATATGCACTGCTGGCGGGTGTACATGAGTATGGGTTACGGTTGGCGTTTTTTTACAAAACCTCCATGTTAAGTACCCAACCACAGAGGCAAATAAGGCACTTCCTACTATGTAAGCTATTATTTCTTTTGTTGAATAATTAGCTATTGCTTGCTGTGTGAGGCATTCATTGGTGTAAACATCTGACGTTGCGATATGATGTTTCTGCGCTTGAATCAGCTGAGTAAGTTCTTGGAGGCTATTAACAAATCCTATGCATTCGTCCAGAATGCTGTCTGGGTTCCCCACACTATCAAGTAGCTTAGCTTTTGCCTCATTAAGTTTTTTGGTTGATTGTGACACAATATCTTAAGACTTGAGCAGTGATGCTAATTCATGTAATTTCTTAATGTTGCGGTAAGAACTTGAGGTCACGTCCAAGCAGGTCTTTTCCAATTTGGCAAGCTCCGCGCATAAGCTCTCAAGGTCACTAAAGCTGAAATAGTTTGGGGTTTTTTCTGCTGGAAAATAACACTTTTCAACCAACGCGTTTATACGTGTAACTTCGCGTTTTTCAAAAGCGTCATCGCTTGCAAAAATGCTTGTTTTGCAAAGCAACTGGCTGAAAATCAATGCAGAGGTATACGTAATTTTATAGGACATGTTGGTTTCCTTTATGCTATAGTTTTTATGGTAAATTTAAGTTTTGCTGAGTAAGTAAGCGATGAAGCTGCTTTGGAAAAATCAGCTTGATTGAGTTGAATTTGGCACTTGAGTGAGCCTGTCTCACCGGCAGGAATTTCCCCTATGCTTCGTTCATGCGTGTATGATGGTAAAATCACCTTCCCATCAGGAGCGCTGGTGTCAAATCTAAAATTGTTGTCTACCTTTTGGAGGGTCATCAGATAGCGTATCTCATCTTCGGTGTCGCTATTGACTAGACTTGAAGGGGCCTCCATTAGAAGCTGTGCATTTGAATTTCCAGAAAAATGAATACTAAAGAAATCTTTAAGCTTATCTTTTCCACTCATATTGCCCAAACTAACTTCATGGGTGCTCAATTCAATGCACCGATCCGTATGGCATGTGGCTGTAATGGGAACATGGGAGGATGAGGCAGCCCAAGAAGAGATACTTATAATTCCTGTACACAATGCAACCAGAACCGTATAAAACATGTATTTCGCAAACATTACGACACCCCATTGGCTTTTTAAAAGGCAAATTTCCATTTCTATAGCTCAAGTAATGCGTAAAAGAAAATTTACAAGGGGAGGGGGCTGTATGATTTTAAAGGGAATACAATTAGTGTCTTTAATGAATAAAAAGTGAAAAGAAGGTAATGGAAAATTGATTTTTTTGGGGTTATTTGCTATATTTTGTCATTATAAATATAAAAAAAGGAATTTAATCCCAGAATTCAAAATCTCTGTCATATCCCAAATTTTCCTGTGATATCACACGGGGCACAGCAGTTTTTAAGGAAACCATATGCAAAAAAAAATAAAACACGAAAATGATATCATTTGGGCTCAAAGCCGTATCAGAGAAGGAAAAATCTGTGATATCGCAGTGATATCACAGATATCACAAGAACAAGAGGAAACTCGATATGAATAATAGAATTCGCCCAGCTCTTTAAGAGAGTCCATTTCCATCTAAGGACAAAAGTTCAAGAGCTTCAAGTTTTTGAATCTCATCGCGTATGTTTGCCGCTTTCTCAAATTCAAGATCACTGGCGGCTTTGAGCATCTCCTGACGCATTTTAATAAGTAGAGATTGTCGTTTTTTATTGGAAAGATGAACGAATGCTTCTTGTACTGAAGTGGGTTCTGCATCACCTGTGGCTGCCATGAGGGGATCCATAATGGCGCGGACGACCGTTCGTGGGGTAATATTGTGTTCTAAATTGTAAGCTATTTGCTTGGCTCTGCGCCTGTCTGTCTCATCCAAAGCATACTGGATGGAATCTGTAATCCTATCTGCATACAAGATCACCCGTCCCTCAGCATTGCGTGCTGCGCGGCCTATGGTTTGAATCAGAGCTACCTTTGACCTTAGGAAACCTTCTTTGTCAGCATCCAAAATAGCCACGAGTCCACACTCGGGGATGTCCAGCCCCTCTCGGAGAAGGTTAATCCCTACGAGCACGTCAAAGACTCCAGCTCGTAAATCCCTAAGAATTTCAACTCGTTCGAGCGCATCAATGTCTGAATGAAGATAACGAATCTTAACGCCCATGTCAGCCATATATTCTGTTAATGATTCTGCCATTTTCTTTGTGAGGGTAGTCACAAGAACCCGATACCCTTTGAGGATGGTTTCTTTAACTTCATGGAAAAGATCATCCACCTGCTTAGCTGTGGGCTTGATAGTACAAATCGGATCAAGGAGGCCTGTAGGTCTTGCAACCTGTTCAACAAATATACCTGCGGTTTTTGCCAGTTCCCAAGGGCCAGGGGTGGCAGAAACAAAAATGGTTTGGGGGCGTAAGCCTTCCCACTCATCAAAGCGTAAAGGACGGTTGTCTGCCGCTGCTGGCAAGCGAAAACCGTGTTCCACGAGAGTGGCTTTGCGTGAGGCATCACCCTTATACATGGCGCCAATTTGTGGTACAGTCACATGGCTTTCATCTACCACTAAAAGGGCGTCCTTGGGAAAATACTCAAAAAGAGTAGGTGGCGGTTCTCCTATTTTTTTTCCCGACAAATAACGGGAGTAATTTTCAATTCCAGGACAAAATCCTGTTGCGGCCATCATTTCTAGATCAAAGGTTGTACGTTGTTCAAGTCTCTGCCTTTCCACCAGTTTTCCTGCTTCCTCAAAAACCTTTAGACGTGCCTTAAGATCATGTTTAATCTGGACCATGGCTTGCTGCATAGTAGGGCCAGGGGTTACGTAGTGGCTATTGGCATATAATTTTACAGCCTCAAGCGCACCTGTTTTCTCACCCGTCAGGGAGTCCATCTCGGAGATGGCCTCAATGGTGTTGTCAAAAAAGCTCAGCCGCCATGCTCGGTCTTCAAAGTGAGCTGGGAATACATCTAGAATGTCCCCTCGTACGCGGAAGCTTCCTCGAGAAAAATCAATATCGTTTCGTTTATACTGGAGCTCAACCAAATCTCTTTGTAATTGTTGCCGGTCCAAAGCAGCGCCCACCTTTAAATCCAAAGTCATTTGACGGTAAGCGTCTACAGAACCAATGCCATAAATGCAAGAAACACTGGCCACGATGATGGTGTCTTGGCGTTCTAAAAGAGATCGTGTAGCAGCATGACGCATGCGGTCGATCTGTTCATTAATAGAAGATTCTTTTTCGATGAATGTATCTGTACGAGCCACATAAGCTTCAGGTTGATAGTAATCATAATAGGAAACAAAATATTCTACAGCATTGTGGGGAAAGAAACTTTTCATTTCTCCATATAGTTGCGCAGCCAAGGTTTTGTTAGGTGCAAGAATGAGAGTTGTCTTTTGAGTGGCTTGAATCACATTGGCAATGGTAAACGTTTTTCCGGATCCAGTGACACCAAGTAAAACTTGGTCTTTTTCTTGAGTCTGGATTCCGTCAATAAGCGAAGCAATTGCAGCTGGTTGATCTCCTGCAGGATCAAAATCAGAATGAAGTTTAAACAAAGGCTGTGACATAATGAATCCTTTTGGTTGAAGATCTCCATAAAAATCTTCAGCCATCAAGATGCAGGCAATTGCGGAGAGACGCAATAATTTTGTTTAATATGTCCTAATCTCCTGTATAGGCGCTGCTAAATAAATTGTATGAGTTTTCATTGAGTTTCTTTTGAACACCTTCGGCCCAATCTGATGCCTCAATGCCAGCTTTGGGGAATTTGAGGATTGCTTTTGCCGTCATTAAAATATCTTCACGATAGAATGAAAGACGGTCAGGGTATCGTTCAAGATCTTTATATGCCTTTTGAATTTCAATAAAAATTGCATGCCTGTTGCTTGGATCAACGGAGTCTGTAAAAAGATCTGTCAGTTTTGTGAAGTCTTTTTTTTGACCAAATGCATGCACGACAGTCATAACATCATCCATATTGGGAGAGCACATAACCATGATGTAAAGCAGGTCCGTGCGAATGGTTTTTCTCTTTTTAAGGCGATCCTTTACAATTTCAGCAAATACCTTTGAGGCATGATCTCTAACAGTTATATTTTTATGTGAACACAAATCTACACCTTCAATAAGGGGATTTCCACTTAATGTAAGTAATCGTGTAATAATTTGATCGGCAGAGTACTCAGGAAACCTAAGAGCTGCTTCTTCAGTTACACGACTGAAGTCATAGTCAAGCAGGGTTACGTTATACTGGGGATACGCCTGTTGAAATACCTCAAAAAAATCTGAAGAATGGCACTTTGTTGTGTTTTCAGCCATGCAAAATGTAGTTGTGAGAATGAGCATTGATAAAGTTAAATTCAATCGTATGATAGATTTCATAATTGCCTCCCATTAAATACATGGCTTATTATTAATCAAATACTTTAATAATTTATCAATTTTTTTGCTGAAAAACTTATATATACTAAAACCTAGGAAAAACCGGCACTTATTTTGAAGGACGGTTCAGAATAAGTGCGTTGATGGCATCCTCTTCAACTTTTGGACGAGGCTCATTAAAAGGCTTTCCATGAGTGATAAAGTGGACTACTTCAGCAATATTGGTTACGTGATCACCAATACGCTCAATATTTTTCGCCATAAACAAAATGTGTGTGCAGGGACCAATACTCCTTGGGTCTTCGATCATGTAAGTGAGCAATTCACGAATGAGGCTGGCATACATTTGGTCTACTTCCGCGTCTTGTTTCCAGATTTTAACGGTTCGCTTATCATCCAACGTGGTGTAAGCATCCATAACGCCCAAAATCATTGCTTGCGTTATCTTTCCCATACGGGAAATATTATGAATGGGTGGCACGGTTGGGACTTGATTAAGAGCAAGGGCTCTCTTAGCAATATTGGCAGCATAATCAGCAATTCGCTCCAAATGACTGGAAATTTTAAGGGCTGCAACAACCTGCCGTAAGTCTCCTGCTACTGGCTGACGTAATGCAAGCAGGCGTACAGCGAATTGGTCGATTAAATGTTCGCGTTCATCCACCTGTACATCTGCGGCAATAACTTGTTCAGCCTTAAAATTATCCCTTTGATCGACTGCATCGAGCGCTATATCTAATTGTAGGTGAGTTAAATTTCCCATTTCAACAATGAGAGCATTTAGCTGCTTAAGATCACTTTCATAAGATTTTACAGTGTGTTCCATAGTCATTTTAACCAAACCGTCCTGTTAAGTAGCCCTGTGTACGCACGTCTTTAGGGTTTGTGAAAAGATTACCAGTATCTCCACTTTCTACCAGTTCACCCATATGAAAAAAAGCTGTTTTTTGTGCGACGCGGCCCGCTTGCTGCATGTTGTGAGTCACAATAACAATTGTATATTGATGTCGAAGGCTATCTATAAGCCCCTCAACCTTTGCTGTGGCTACAGGGTCAAGCGCAGAGCAAGGCTCATCCATAAGAATCACTTCCGGGCTCACCGCAATAGCCCGGGCTATACATAAGCGTTGTTGCTGACCGCCAGATAACCTTAAGGCTGGTCCTTCTAAACTGTCTGACACTTCTTTGTAAAGGCCCGCTTTTTGGAGGCTGTCAATGACAATGGCATCAAGTTCATGCCGGCTTTTAGTAAGGCCGTGAATACGTGGCCCGTATGCCACATTGTCATAAATAGACTTTGGAAAAGGATTGGGTTTTTGAAACACCATGCCGACTCGAGCTCTGAGTTGGACTACATCTACGCCTTGAGCGTAAATATCATCACCATCCAAAAAAACAGAACCTGCTATACGTGCTAATGGATTGAGATCATTCATCCTATTAAGACATCGCAAAAACGAACTCTTGCCACATCCCGAAGGGCCAATTAAAGCGGTCACTTGGCCTTGAGGAATTTTTAAAGTCACGGAAGAAAGAGCTTTTTTAGATCCGTAAAATAAATCAAGGTCTCGTACAGAAAACTTAGGTTTGCTTTCTTTAGGTGGGCGAGTCCCAGCTGGGCAAGCGGGCGTATAGATCACCATTTCCTCTCAAATCTACGTCTCAACAACACAATTATACTGTTTAAAAGCAGCAAGAACAATAACAAAACCAATGTTGCGGCAGATGTATTTTCAACAAATCCAGCTGTGGGATTTTTTGCCCACACAAAAATCTGAATTGGTAAAACCGTGGCAGGCTCTAATAAAGATTTTGGAGGGTCAACAATAAATGCTACCATTCCTAACATTAATAAAGGTGCGCTTTCGCCCAGTGCGCGTACTATCCCTAGTAATGTACCTGTCAAAATTCCTGGCATACTTAAGGGTAAAATGTGATGGAATAAAGTTTGTACTTGAGAAGCCCCCAAAGCTAAAGCTCCAAAGCGAATAGTCATCGGAACTGTTTTAAGGGCTGTTTTACTAGAAATAATTATAATTGGTAAAATGACTAATCCTAAAGTGAGTCCACCCGCGAGGGATGCGGACCGAGGAATCTTTAAAATATTTAGAAAAAATGCCAACCCCAATAAGCCAAAAATAATAGTGGGGATGGCGGCTAAGTTATTGATATTAATTTCAAGGAGTTCGAAAAATTTATTTCTCGGCGCAAATTCACTTAAGTAAAGCGCGGCGCCTAAACCAACTGGAAATGCAAAAACAATTGCCACACTAAGAGTCATAAGTGAGCCAATTAGCGCCGCATAAATTCCCGCTATTTCTGGCTCTTGTGAGTCACCTCTCGTAAAGAATGAATGATTAAAGGCAAAACATAATCTGCCTGCTTTCTCCAAAGCATAAAGGGCATCAAGCTGAGGTGGGGTTAAGGAAGTAAGGGCATGTTTATTAACATTTAGTCTACGGGTTTTGAGCCATGTATCAACCTCTGAAGATGCTTTAAAGTGTACATCTTTATTTAAAGGGTTACCGTCCACTAATAAAATTCGTAATTGTTGATAGGATTGTGCACTAAGCAATGGAAGAAGACTTTTATTGTCGTAAGCGCCTTCACTTAAAGGTTTCTTAATAAATTGATTTAATAAACGATCATAGTTTTCTTGATCTTGCGGAGTGCTTGCGGAGTTGAAGGCCACAGGAAGTTTGATTTCTGTGCGAATAAATGCAGGCCATCCTTTGATAATTAAAGTGCCCATTAAAAGTAAAATAAAAGAAAATGCGAGACCAATTGAGATTAAACCATATAGGCGAAAACGCATGTCCGCCCTATGTCTACGGGCTAACTGGCGTGTCACTTGAGGGCCTTTGAGGGGCGCTGGAATGCGATCAATGTCCATCATGTTGGGATTGGTGCCTTTTAATAATACGTTGAGAAATATAATTAAACACGAATGTTATGATAAAAAGAGCAAGGCCAAGAGCAAAGGCAGCTAAGGTTTGGGGAGAATCAAAAGATTGATCCCCTGTGAGCATGGAGACAATTTGAACAGTTACAGTTGTTACTGGCTGTAAAGGGTTAATAGTCAAATTTGCACTCATTCCTGCGGCCATTACAACAAGCATGGTCTCACCCACAGCGCGTGAAACGGCAAGTAAAAAGGCGCTGGCTATCCCGGGAAATGCGGCAGGAATAAGTGCAAATTTGATAGTTTCACCATAGGTAACACCTAACCCTAAGGATCCATCTTTAATTGATTGAGGGAGTGTGTAAAGCACATCATCCATAAGCGATGAAATATAGGGAATAATCATAATGCCCATTACGAGTCCGGCTACAATAGCGCTTTCAGTTGCAATATCCAGGCCAACTGTTAATCCCAACCGCCGCATCCAAGGCGCTACACACACAATGGCAAAAAAACCATAAACAACAGTAGGAACACCAGCCAGCATTTCAAGGACAGGTTTTATAAGATTTCTCATGGCAGGTGTTGCATAGAATGAAGTATATATGGCTGAAAATATTCCAATTGGGCCTGCAACACTCAAAGCAATGAGAGTGATAAGAATGCTGCCTAAAAATAAGGAAAAAGCACCGAAATGTCCCACAACATGCCCTGGAGTGGAGGCATGGGGAGACCAGTTACTGCCAAATAAAAACTCCCCTAAAGGCACAAAATTAAAAAACTGAACAGATTCAAATAAAATAGAAGTAATCACGCCTAACGTAATAAAAATGGTGACCCCAGTGGCCATCATCAGAACAGTTTTTACACTATGATCAATGATTATGCGGGAAAGCATTAGATACCTCCCTTTATATAAATTTGAGGTACTTTACCATGGATTAATAGATGTTGTTGAGCGTGTTCTTGAGGCGGCAAAGGAATAAGCCCACGTTGGACAAGATAACCATTTGGGCCGGAAACCTGTTCTAAAGTAAATTCTTCTAAAAATCGATGAAGTTCGGGAATGACATTTTCGCGAGCTTTTTTTGCATAAATGTATAAAGGTCTAGAAAGAATGTAACGTTTAGACTGAATGGTTGTCACGGTTGGTAAAATATTGTTGATAGGCAAAGCTTGAACACGATTTCTGTTTTGATCTAAAAAACTATAGCTCACAATGCCAATGGCGCCTGGGGAAGTAATAACTTTTTGAATAATCATGTTTTCATTAGCACCAATATCAACGTATGCTCCATCACTCCGAATGTTATTGCAGTTTAAGTCTTCGTGAAAAAATTCCCTCACTACATGGCATCCAGGCGTTAGAATTTTTTGTGTAAAAGTATCCCTTGTGCCAGAAGTTGGGGAAGGGCCTAATATGCGAATTTTAATATCTGGTAAGTCTGAGTCAACATCTTTCCATGTAATGGCTGGATTTTTAATGAGTTTTCCACCTACGGGAATTTTTTTAGCCAAGGCTAGATAGATCTGTTCTGGGGTCAGAGAGAAAGTTGAACTCTTATTTGATAAGGTTAATACAATGCCGTCATAGCCTAAGATTAATGAGTAAAGATCGCCGGTTAGATGAGCTTGACACATTTTTTTTTCATTTTCTTCAATGGGGCGTGATGCCGTGAGTACGTCAGGATGCCGGGGACCAAAGCCTGCACAAAATACTTTAAAACCAATACCAGTACCGACACTTTCAACTACTGGTGTAGAGATACTTTGATGAAAAGCAAAACGTTCCGCTACAGTTGCTGCAAAAGGAAAAACGGCAGAAGAACCTATCACACGGATTTTTCGATCAACGGATGAATGTCCGGCTGTTGTTAAATAATATACTCCCCACCCAAATAAAGTAAGGGGAACGCCCACATAACATAAAAATTTGAGGATCATCAATACTTTGTCTCTCAACATCACTCCCCTCTACTTTTTATGTCTTACTGACCTTAGTATACTATCGTCAAAAAGATCGCCGAAAGTCAATCATACATATGAAATATGGATTTTTTATTGTACCATTTTTTGATTATTCTAATGGTTCCTCTCATGTCTTGTCCCTTTAGTCGCTGGGGGCTCCACTAGAGAGAAGCCTTGCGTAAAGATGAATTTTTCTTGTCACTGAGGGTAATACTACAAATGTCATTTAATCTGTGGCGCACAAAAGAACCTTAAATAACCTCCCCATTTGATCAGGTGCCGTCAATCGATGGGCGCCTTGAATTAAGGCTGTGCGTTCGCCAATGGTTTTTTGGGTGAGTAAGCGTTCTAAACGTAACATGATACCATGCTGAGTTAAGAATTCTTGCTGTGTAGTCAGGTATGTGGCGAATGGGTGATGGGCAGCTTGCTTCATCAGTGCTCCAAAGTCTACGTGCGCTGTTAAATCTGACCTGCCACAATGGCTTAATGGGGGAACCTTTAGATGCTGATAGATAGCTTGTAGTGTATCTTGGTAACCATCAGAGGGAGTGTCAAAGCCATAATCTACAATGACGCACGCACCAGGCTTGTACTTAAAGATGCTGAGAATATGATCAAACCATTCATGAGCTTGAGGACAATATTCGTAAAAGTGACTGTTTTGAGGGAATTGAGAGGTGGCGTGGGTCAGTTCCTCAGTATAGCTAAAGAAAAGTTTTCCTGCATGATCAGATGTTACACATCGTTCAAACCATGTGTTGGAGATTTTTTCATATTGATGAATAGGAAGAGCATCAAAAAATTCATTCGCGATAATAAAAGTGCAACCGCTTGCATAGCTTAAGGTTGAGGCTTGCTGCCAATTTGTCCACTGAACAGGGCATGGGGCATCCTTTAAGCGGTTTTTTTGACGCTCTTGAAGGGCAGGGCTTTGTTCCACAAGGATATAAGACAATTGACAATATGGCCCTAGATGCTGGGAAAGAATACGGGTCATGTCATGGGCCAGAGTTCCATTACCAGGGCCTAATTCAATCAGAGTGACTGCCTCAGGTTTACCAAATCTCTCCCATTTCAAGATGAGGTGAATGGCGAGCATCTCAGAAAACAGCTGACTGATTTCTGGGGCGGTCACAAAATGGTCGGTGATCCCGGAAAGGTTTGTATAAAAGCCATGTTCTGCGTCATAAAGACATTGTTGCATATATTCTGCAATGGTAAGGTGGCCTTTCTCGCCAATACTTTTAATTAACTGCTTGTAAAGGGGAGACTTCACAATTACGGTTTTCTAAATAACAAGAACAGACCTCCCATAATCATGGGAATAGTAAGGATTTGGCCCCATGTCAAAATCTCGAGAAAATAGCCTAAATGACCGTCTGGCTCGCGTACGCATTCCACCAGGGTGCGGCAGATTCCATACGCTAGAAGGAAAACACCACTGATTTTGCCTGGTGCTTTCTTAAAAATGACGTTTCTGATTAATAGATTGCATAGCACAAATAATACAATGCCTTCTAAAAAGGCTTCATAAAGTTGACTGGGGTGACGGGGTAGTGGGCCTGCATCAGGAAATACCATGCCCCATGGCACATCTGTGGTGCGGCCAAAAAGCTCGGCATTGATAAAGTTAGCTATGCGCCCAAAAAATAGACCAATGGGAGCGACACAGACCAGAATATCCGTAAAACGCAAAAAAGAAAGAGTGTGCTTTTTAGTAAACCACCATGAGGCTACGATCATTCCTAAGAACCCTCCATGAAAAGACATGCCACCTGTCCATGTTTGAACAATTCTTAAAGGCTCATTCCAAATCAATTCAGGGCTATAAAAAAGTACATATCCGAACCGCCCTCCAATCACGATGCTCAAAATGGCGAAAGTGAGAAATTGGTCAATCTGCTCTTGGGTTAAAAGTCCTTTAAAGGGAGGATGTTGAGACAAATAACGCATCCATTTCCAGCCCAAGAGAATGCCAACTACATAAGCCACTCCATACCAACGGATGGCTAAAGGGCCAATCTGCGTGATGATTGGGTCAATAGTGGGGAAAGCCAGAGTCAAAGAGGATAAAATCATGAATTTAACTCCGTTAGCGGTAGGGATCATTCTGAGTCAAGTAATCTTGGACATAACGTCGCACACCTTCTTCCAACGTTGTCATTGATCGAGTATACCCTGCGTTACGTAATTGCGCTATATTGGCTTGGGTGAAAGATTGATACTTGTCTTCAAGCGTCACAGGCATATCAACATATTGAATATTTGATTCTATTTTTAAGGCAGCGAATGTGGCAAGTGCAAGATCTTTAAAACTGCGTGCTAGGCCGGTGCCAACATTAAATAAGCCACTCACACCAGGTGTGTTATGGAGCCATTCCATCACCTGAACGCAATCATCCACATAAATAAAGTCTCTAAGCTGTCCTCCGTCTTCATAATCCGGATGAGTTGATTTAAATAGCTTTGCCACTCCAGTTTCTTGAATTTGAGGGACTAAAGAGGCCACAACACTTTTCTGATTACCTTTATGGTATTCATTAGGGCCATAAACATTAAAGAACTTAAGACCTGCCCATTGGGGTGGGGTAGGGTTTCCTTTGTCAATTTGTGAGCAGACCCACCGATCAAATAGGTGCTTGCTCCATCCATAGGGGTTTAGGGGCCGCAGCTGGCTGAGTGCTTGAGCATCAAATGTATCATCAAAACCCGATCCGCCATCCCCATAAGTAGCAGCCGAAGAAGCGTAAATGAAGGGAATGTCGTGCTCAGTACAAATATCCCATAAGGCTGCAGAAAGTGAGAAATTGTTATGAATCACCAAATCCGCATCGGTTTCTGTGGTGCTAGAAATGGCGCCCAAATGAAAGACCGCATGAATATCCTCAGCATAGTCAGCCAAAGCATCAACAGTGGATTCTTTTGGGATAAAGGATTGAATCAAATGTTTGGATACATTGCGCCACTTATTGTCATTGCCTAAGTCATCTGCAACAATAAGCTCGCCTGGGTATCGATGTGCAAGCGAATGGAGTAAGTTCGACCCAATAAAACCTGTGCCGCCTGTAATGTAAATCATTTGCTTTTCCTCAATTTCCCTAAAATTTTCTCATCATAATAAGATGCTTCGCGTCAAGCAACCGGAATAAGTTCTTATAAAGCAGGTTTTGTTGTTGATGAAGGTTATTGGTATTTTTTTCTTGCCAGATAAGACGTAATTCTACGCTCTGCTATTTAATCAAGAATATAAAAATTCCATAATATATATTATGCGACTTTAAAGCGACTTCAAAAAAGGGGCTGTGAGTCAGCCCCTTACTTTATAAGTCTTTGTAAATATATACCCGCATAGCTTCTGCCATGAACTCCGGCAGTTGCTGACTATGTTCCTCAAAGAATTTACGGAATCCAGGATGTTCGCAATATAACTGTGCAAGGGATAGATAGATATCTTTGGTTAAATCGTAAAAGCGTCCGATCATTTTATAATGTTGCTGAATTAAATGCTGGACTTCTTCATCTCTTGGTCCAGCTCCTTTTTCAATATAAACAGACAGCCCTTGCAAAATGCTTGCACCCTCTTCCTTGATTTCCTTCCATTCTTGACTACCCCAACTTACTGTTCTTTTATTACACTGTGCGATGAGATCTTCAGCAATAGTACCATGGTGCTTTACCAAATATTGCTCATATTCTTTTTGTTTTGCGAGGTCAAAACCTTCATATAATTCATGTTCATTTATCATTTTATTCCCTTTTAAATGCACTACAGTTTTATCGATAGTTTGTATTAATTTACTCATTCTATCTTGGTTTAATTGCAGGTTAGATTTATGAGCAAGCAATGTTTTGATTTTATCAAAGTCACAACTTGTAATCATCTGCTGCACATCATCCAGTTTGAAGTCAAGTTCGCGGAAGAACAAAATCTGCTGAAGTAGCAAGAGTTGTTCCTGTTCATAATAGCGATAGCCATTAGCTCCGATATAAGCTGGTTTCAATAATCCGATCTCGTCATACCAATGCAGGGTACGGACGCTCACTCCAGATATTTTAGCCAATTCCTTCACTTTATAACGCAATTTTCACTCAATTCTTGCTGATGTAATATCACGATAAATAATTACGTTACGTGAGGGTCAAGAGGTTTATATCACTTCTAAGTAAAGCCATCGTTCTTCTATATGGGGCCACAGTGTTCACTTGCTCTAACAAAACTGTTTCGCTGAGGGGACAATTTAGCTTCATTTTACAAACCCAAAATTTAGTGATTTTTGCGGTAGTTTCTATTTAAACACCATTACGCCTACTATTTTTAACCCCTGCCCCTTGAAAGGATAAATTGATGACTTATTTGAAGATTAGGCAAGCGAAGACATCTTTATCTCTTCTAGAGCATCTCAGCTTCCTCTGAAATAGCTTTGTGGTTTTCCTTTGCAACAGCGCACATGTGCTGCTTGGCAAGCTATTTTTGATTTTGTGGATTAAAAACTTAAAAGGCTCTCTGGCTGTTGCTTGAGGGCCTTTATTTTTATCTGGGAACGTGACAATCTCATAAGATATAACGCATAGGTGACCTTACATGAGCGAAAAAATTTCACTCTTTACATCTTTGGAATTTAAATTGCCAGATATTGTGCATGCATTTTTTGGTCGCACAGGTGGTGTTAGCGAGGGATATTACCACTCCCTCAATTGTTGCTTTGTTAATAAAGATGATCAGCTTGATCGAGTTTTGGAAAATCGCCGCCGTGCTTTGGAGGCACTGACCCCGCAAGTAACGCATTTATGTCTCAATGAGCAAATCCATAGCGCAAATGTTCAAACCATCACTGCCCTCCCCCACGCCAGTGCCAAAGCGGATGGTATGGTGACCAATTTAAGCCATGTGGCCTTAGGCATTCAAACGGCTGATTGTGTTCCTGTCCTTTTTAGCTGTGAAAAGACTAAAGTGATTGGAGCTTGTCACGCAGGTTGGAAGGGCGCATTGGCGGGGATTATTGCTAACACTATTGCGGCCATGAAAGATTTAGGTGCCTCAAGTGCTGCGATACGTGCCGTTGTGGGGCCTTGTATTGCTCAGGCCTCCTATGAGGTTGGGCCGGAATTTTATGATAGTTTTGTCAATGCACACAGTAAAAATGATCGATTCTTTACTGCGATAGAGGCCCATAAGTTTCTTTTTGATATTCGAGGATATGTACATTACCGTTTGGAAGAAGCGGGTCTTGTGCATATTAGTCATGTTTGCCATGATACTTGCGCCGAAGAAGATTATTTTTTCAGTAATCGGCGCAGAATGATACGCGGCGAACCCACATTCGGTGGTCAGATTTCTATGATTGCCAAGGTGACCTAAGAGTGCTTAAACTCTATTTTGAAGCATGCTGATTATAAGGAGTACGATAATGATTCAAGTGGGTGATAAGTTACCAGATGTGAATTTAAAAATCATGACTGCATTAGGTCCCAAAGATATATCCACTGCTGAACTATTTGGTGGAAAAAAAGTCGCCCTATTCGCCGTTCCGGGTGCCTTTACGCCCACCTGTAGTGCCAAGCATCTTCCGGGGTACGTAAGTGCATATGATGCCCTTATACGAAAAGGTGTTACGGAAATTATGTGTATTGCAATCAATGATATTTTCGTGATGGATGCATGGGGAAAAAGCTGTCATGCGGATCAATTTATAACAATGGTTTCTGATGGAAACGGAACATTCACGAATGCCATTGACCTCATTATGGATGGTCAAGCCCATTCCATGGGGACTCGATCCCAACGGTATGCCATGTTGGTTGATAATGCCATTGTCACGAAACTTTTCGTTGAAAAGCCAGGCGATTTTGAAGTGAGCTCTGCTGAGCATCTTTTGGGGCAGCTTTAATTGGATTTTTTATGAAAAAGCCTATTCTCGTTCCTCAAATAGATTGTCAGCATAAGGGACGCCACTTTATTTTTCAAGACAGGCCCTATCAATTGCCCAAACACGTAGTTTTGGTGGGTATTATGGGGGCTGGAAAAACAAGTGTTGGTAAACTATTGGCTTCACGGCTGGGCCTCCCATTCATAGACTCAGACCACGAAGTGGAGCAAGCGTCTGGCTGCAAAATTGCAGACTTTTTTGATATTTATGGCGAAGCTTCCTTTCGTGATGGTGAATCAAAAGTGATTCAGCGATTGCTTGAGCTGCCTTCTCCACATGTGATTTCTACGGGTGGAGGTGCCTATCTTCATCCTGAGACGCGGCATGCCATTAATGAATATGCAATTTCTATTTGGATACGTGCTCAACTTGAGACGTTGCTGAAGCGGGTAGCGAGGCGGAATGATCGTCCTCTTTTAAATAAAGGTAATCAACGAGAAATTTTAGATAAAATTATGCAGGATCGATACTCCACTTATCAGGAAGCCAATATCACCGTGGATAGTGAAACTGATTCAGCAAAAACCACTGTGGGGCAAGCCATAGTTTCTTTATGTGAATTTTTGGATAGCCTTTCCCCTCCTCCTCCTCTTCACTCACCTTCTGGTAAACAATGAGCATCCCTTTAGTACAATTTAAAGACGTGGTGTATGGTGTTGATGGTCGCACAATTCTTGATCATATCACATTTGACCTTTTTGATGGCGAGTTTGTGAGCTTGATTGGTCCGAATGGCGCAGGCAAGACAACTTTTCTTAAACTCTTAATTGGTCGGATAGCGCCTACTTCCGGTGCTATAACTCTTCAGAAGGGGATAGGCATTGGTTACATGCCACAAAGCATCCATTTAGATCCCACATTGCCGATCACTGTGGAACGTTTTATGGATCTTTATTCTGATAACCGTAAGGAGATTCATGAGGCACTAGAAGCCGTTCGTGCGAAGCAACTTTTAAATAAGAACATGGCGCAACTTTCCGGCGGGGAACTCCAACGTGTTTTATTGGCGCGATGTTTATTAAGTGCTTCACAACTGTTGATTTTAGATGAACCTGTTCAATGGGTAGATTTTTTAGGGCAGCGGCAGCTATATGAGTTGATTATAGATTATCACCAGAACAAGGGACGAACAATACTGATGGTTTCCCATGATCTCAATCTGGTCTTGAAAAGAAGTGATCGCGTGATATGCCTAAATAGCCATATATGCTGTGAGGGAAAGCCAGATCATGTGCAGTCAAGTGCTCCTTACCAGGCCTTATTCCCTGCCGCTCAGGATTTTACAACTTACACCCATCATCATGACCATACCCATGATCATCATTGATTTTTTTGATCACTTTATGGTGCGTGCAGTATGTGCTGGTTTAATGCTCTCTTGCTTGTGCGGTCCTATGGGATGTTTAGTACTTTGGAAACGTCTAGGTTTTCTAGGTGATACACTTGCTCATGCATCATTGTTAGGGGTATGTATTGCAACACTGGCTCAAGTTTCGACAATGGGTTGTGTGCTTGCAGTGACCCTTATTTTGGCAGTCATATTGGCGCAAAATCATGAGAAATCAACCATGGCTCTGAATACACTTTTGGCGATCATTGCTCAAACTACGCTTGCCTTGGGTGTCATTGGGCTCAGTATGACGCCCCAGAGATCAAATCTCACGGCATTTTTATTTGGTGATTTGCTTGCTTTAACGCGCATGGATTTACTTCTTCTATTAATTTTGGTTCCAGCAGCTCTCTTTGTCCTGTATCTCTATTGGGGGGATCTTTTAAAGACTATTCTCAGTGAGGATATTGCTGCGGCCGATGGTTTAAATGTGCATTACATACGGACCCTATTTATGGTTACACTGGCGATGACAGTTGCCATTGCGAGTCAGTTGGTAGGGATTCTAATGGTGGCCTCCCTCCTCATTTTGCCTTCAGCGACAGCTCGTATCTTATCAAGAACGCCTGAGTCAATGGCGAAAGCCGCCGTAGGTATTTCTATGGCAGGAACTGTCCTCGGACTCCATTTCTCATGGGAGGCCAATGTCCCTACCACCCCTATGATTACACTCTCTTTTATGGCATTATTTTGTGTTTTCTATGTGATTAAAAAAGTGATTATTAAAAAATAGTATAACACCATGTAAAGTATATGTCGTTGAATGGGGCTGCCGAGCGCTGTCTATAAAATGAAAGCCCCAAAAGGGGCTTTCAAGTTTCAAGGGAGGAATTTTGAGGAAATGACTTCCTCACACTTCATGTAAGATGGATTTTGCAACATTCAAGTGAGCCATTGCTTTTTATTTTCGTCAATCAACAGTTAACACTCTTTTCTCTCCTGAATCCTTTCTTTATGGCTATTGAACTAAATGCGTGCGAAGGTTTTTAAAATTTGCTTTTTGTAGGCGCGTTTTGCTAAAATTAAGACATTAGAAACATTAAAAAAGGAATTTTAACCATGTCTCCCATTCAATTGTCGCTGTCATCCCGGGCTCGATCCGGGATCTAACCTTGACCTTAAACACTCAAAATTCATGGATATCCATTGTACATAGGGATATCCATTCCAAACCCGCTAAAAACAAGGAAAGTATATGCAAAAAAAAATAAAATACGAAAATGATATTATTTTGGCCCAAAGCCACAGCCTGCAAGGAAAAAATCGGGATATCCCATGGATATCCATGATATCCATGGCTAGCCATAGAATTAAAATGTAAATGATCACTCTATATTCTCTGCGGATACCTTTAGTTTGATGGCTGGGTGCTAGCACAATTTAGAGGCTTTCTATTCTGGGTATTTTCGGGTATATTATATTGAAAAAATATAACATATAGGGTTCAAAGCCATGTCCAAAGTTCCTATTACACCTGAAATGCTCAATCTCATTTCTGCCATAGATATTTTCAAGGGGATGTGGCCGTATCATCCCGCTGTGATATCAGGTGCTTTAGGTCCCATTCGCATGAATGTGATGGCTCAAACTATTGGTGCTACCTTACGTTTTGAAGGGATGAACGCAGATGACAATCATATTTATCAATTCCTCACGTCTTCTTTAACGTCTATTGGGGGGAACATCCATGAAGATGCAATCAAAGGGTTGGTTTTCACCCTTGACAATTTAAACGTAAACTCTACAGATTTCCTTTTTTTCCCCGATGCTGTCAGGAAGATTCATAAACATCTGATGCAATTTTCTTCTCTACATTATCCAGATTTTACAATTGATGAAGATCTAGAGGATCTCATGACATGGACACGCAACCAGCTTAGTGGAGATGTCATTCACCCTTTGCTTATTATTGGCATATTTATGGTTGTTTTTTTATCTATAGACCCCTATCAAGTGGGGCAAATTCGTTTAGCTCACTGCTTGGGTTTTCTGCTTTTTGATTTGGCTGGATACGGGTTTGTTTTTTACGGTGCCCTTGTTTCTTTTTTTGAGAAGGATAAGGATGCTTATACGAATGCTTTGCTCGCAACACAAGAAAGCTTATCTCATGTTGCCCCGCACTACACGCCATGGCTTGTATTCTTCCTTCGAAGATTGAAGGATTTAACAATGGAGTTACGTGGGACTTTAGAAGAGCAACTATCTGCAAGTAAAGGCACCAAAGGCTTGTCAGAAAGAATTGTGTCACTCTTACGTGTGCATAACAATTTGAGTATTAGCCAATTTGCCGTCCTCACAGGCGCTAATCGAAATACATTGAAAAAAAAATTAGCCACTCTATGTGAAGATAGCATTATTCAGGCCCAAGGAGCCGGTAAAAGCACACGCTACATCTCTTCCCTCATGCTTCAATCCGATGCATAGAGGGGTGAAGCGTCGATATCTAATGCTATATTTTCTGATATAAAATATAAGTTCAATTTACCACGTAGTATTGACAGGGACTTCTTAGCGTCGTACTACTATATGTAGATTCCATGTGTGATTTAGGGAAAGTGTATGCGGGCTGGAAAAGGTATCGTTTTAGGAGTTGTTTCTCTCGTATTTTCATGTGGTTTGTTGCTTAAAATTTTTCAATTTTCAGACGCTGAGCTTGAAAATCAACAAATTCAAGAGCCACTACTTTCTGTTTCTGCAAAAACAACAATTGTAGATAAGACCTTAGAAGTTTTACCTGGTCAGACACTTGCTGAAATTCTATCCCTTGAAGGTTTGGACCCCACTCAGAACCATTTAATAATTAATTCTTTTAAACAGAAGTATGATCCAAAAGATCTAAAAGTAGGCCAAAATTTTCAATTGAAAATTCAACAAAAAGGTTCACAGCGCCGTTTGTTAAGCCTGGTCACACGCCCTACCCTATTGCAAGAATTACGAGTTACTTGCGATTCATCGGGTGCTTTCAATTCGGTATTACTTGAACGGAAGCTTAATTATCGACTTGAGCGTGCTTCAGGAAATATAACATCTTCACTTTACGCGGATACAGTTAAAGCTGGAATTCCTTCACAGATCATTAGTGAATTGACGCATGGTTTAAGCTTTGGTGTCCATTTACAGCGGGACATTCATCAAAATGACCCTTATGAGGTAATTTATGAAAGTTATTACGATCCAGATACAAAGTCCACTAAGCCAGGTTCTTTGATCTACGCTGCAATTGGAATAAAAGGTGAGCCTCATGAAATTTATAGATACCAAACAAGAGATGGTCGAGTAGGCTTGTATAATCATAAGGGGGAGTCTGTGAAACGTAGTCTATTGACAACACCTGTTGCGGCAGTGCGACTTTCTTCTGCCTTTGGTTACAGACGCCATCCTATTAAAGGTTATTCCCAATATCATAAGGGTGTTGATTTTGCAGCTTCACGGGGTAGCCCTGTAATGGCAGCCGGAGATGGTATCGTTGCAGTTGCAAGGCATTGGGGTGGTTATGGAAACTACATCAGACTAAAGCACGATAATGGTTATGCAACTGTTTATGCTCATCTGAGCAAATATGCCGCTGGGCTGCATGTGGGGAGCACCGTTCGTCAGGGCCAGGTCATTGGATATGTTGGTTCTACAGGCAATTCCACAGGCCCGCATCTACACCATGAAGTTTTGATTAATGGCAAGCATGTAAATCCTCAAAATGTTAAAGCTCCACCCGCTGCACGTTTAGCAGGACTAGATATGGCTAATTTTAAAAAATTTGTTAGTAAAATTAAACGAGAAACGCGCGGTCTACGATTCAATGGACAGATGGCGCTTTACACCTCAAAGGGTGTGGGTGACCGAACATCTACATCTTAATTGCGTCTACTTGACTGGCACAGGGGCTAAAATGAACTTAACTGATATCAATACTCCACTACACTTTATTGCCAATCATCAGGGTTTGATTGGTATTATCTTTTTCTTTTTATTTGCATGGGTTTTCAGCGAAAATCGTCGTGAGGTTAGTCTAAAAATGCTGACTTTAGGGCTTTTTATGCAAGTAGCATTTGCAGTCATTATTCTTAAAAGTCCATATGCTAGGATCCCCTTTGAGGCTTTGACGGGGGCTGTTCATGCTTTAAGAACCGCAACACTTGCGGGAACAAGTTTTGTTTTTGGTTTTGTGGGTGGAGGGACAGTTCCCTTTACAACTACTAACCCGAGTGGTTTGTTTAGCTTTGCCTTTCAAGCCTTACCGATGGTTATGGTTGTAGGTGCTATTTCCATGCTTCTTTTTCATTGGCGCATTTTACCTATCGTCGTAAAGGGATTTGCATGGGTTTTGGAGCGTACTCTTAATATTGGTGGCGCTTTGGGTGTTGCTGCAGGCGCAAAAGTTTTCTTGGGCCAAACAGAGGCCCCTTTATTGATCCGGCCCTATCTGAAAGATTTTTCAAGAAGCGAGCTTTTTACAGTTATGACCTGTGGAATGGCCACTACTTCTGGTACGATTATGGCCTTGTATTGTACTATTTTAGAAAACACAATACCTTCCCCTATGACTCATATTTTAACAGCATCAATTATTAGCATTCCCGCGGCTATTACCATTTCGCGAATTATGGTGCCCCCCACTCACATCACATCTGGTGAATTGATTATGCCATACAAGTTTACTAGCTGGCTTGATCCCATTTTTCGTGGAACTACAGAAAGTTTACAGATGTTTTTAAATATTATTGCTATGCTCATTGTAGTCACTGCATTGGTTAGCTTAACGAATATGATTTTAGGGGCACTTCCAGATGTAGCTGGAGCAGCGTTAAGCTTAGAAAGAATTTTTGGATTAATTTTAGCGCCTGTAACATGGATGATGGGCATTCCATGGGCTGAGGCACCTGTTGCAGCGGATTTGCTAGGGACTAAAACTGTAACGAATGAAGTTATTGCTTTTATGGCTTTAGCCAAGCTGCCTGCAGGTGTTTTGTCTGCAAAATCTAATCTTATTATGACGTACGCACTTTGTGGGTTTGCAAATTTTGTTAGTATTGGAATTTTGGTGGGTGGGATTGGAAGCCTCGTACCAGAGAGACGTGATGAAGTTGTTAACTTAGGAATGAAATGTGTTATTGCCGGGACAATTTCTACGTGTCTAAGTGGCACTATTGTTGGCCTCTTACAATCATTTTAACAAATTTTAGATAAAAGCTTTACGTATTGTTCTATGTGGCTCGTCACATACATGATTTCAATAATCACAATTTAAATCATAAATTTTATTGTTAATCCTTTTGATTGGTCTGGGACTACTCATCCATCACAGCCTTTAATTTGTGTAAAATTTTGCGCTAGAGATTCTATCTCGCAATAAAGAGTTCATTATTAGGTATAATCTTTTCCTAGACCTTTTTCAAAATGCTTACATAAGTAACAATATAATAATTTATTGTAAATATAGATTAAAATTTACAATAAATTAAACAATCTGATCTCAATCTTAGCTTAATAAAAAAGTATTTTGGAAACTGTACAGCATGAATTTATTTCATTTGCGACGTTATCTCATAACCAAAAGTCATCATGTAGCTAATCTAACGGTTAGTCCAAGTAAAGTTGATATTGCAAAAAATAAGTTACGCCGAATTTGGATATCCCGCCATGTATTATTAATTACCTTTGGAATATTTTTGCCAATAAGTAGCAAAATAATGGCTCAGGCAGAATCGCCTCCCTCTTTGCCTATAATCACGCTTCGTAATGATTCGCAAATTTCGGGCACATTCAGTGGAGGCGGTTCGGGATCAGATACCCTCAGCGGCAGTGGTTCAGACGTTGGCTCAGGCTCAGGTGCCTTCAGTGAGAGCGGCTCAGGCTCAGATACCCTCAGTGGCAGTGGTTCAGACGTTGGCTCAGGTTCAGGTACCTTCAGTGAGAGCGGTTCGGGCTCGGGTGCCTTCAGTGGCAGTGGTTCAGACGTTGGCTCAGGCTCAGATACCCTCAGTGGCAGTGGTTCAGACGTTGGTTCGGGTTCAGGCACATTGAGTGGCAGTGGTTCAGACGTTGGCTCAGGTTCAGGAGCCTTCACTGAGAGCGGAAGCGGTTCGGGCACATTGAGTGGCAGTGGATCAGACGTTGGCTCAGGCTCAGATACTCTCAGTGGCAGTGGATCAGACGTTGGCTCAGGCTCAGGTGCCTTCAGTGAGAGCGGCTCAGGTTCAGGTACCTTCAGTGGCAGTGGTTCAGACGTTGGCTCAGGCTCAGGTACCTTCAGTGAGAGCGGTTCAGGATCAGATACCCTCAGCGGCAGTGGATCAGACGTTGGTTCGGGCTCTGGCACATTGAGTGGCAGTGGTTCAGGCTCAGATACCCTCAGCGGCAGTGGTTCGGGCACATTGAATGGCAGTGGTTCAGACGTTGGTTCAGGCTCAGATACCCTCAGCGGCAGTGGTTCGGGCACATTGAATGGCAGTGGTTCAGACGTTGGTTCAGGATCAGGTACCTTCAGTGAGAGCGGTTCAGGCTCGGGTGCCTTCAGTGGTAGTGGTTCAGGCTTAGATACCCTCAGCGGTAGTGATTCAGGTTCAGGTAC
>CANLAL010000006.1 GCA_947488045.1 Alphaproteobacteria bacterium | reverse complement strand
ATCTCGTGAGATTCAAGAACTTGCTCCCTATGATTTGATCGTGGCCAATATTCTCGCGGCTCCATTGTGTGAAATGGCCTCAGATATGGCCAATGCATGTGCGCCCGGCTCTCAGATAATTCTCTCAGGCCTTTTAACTCATCAAGAAAGTGAGGTTTTAGAGGCATATAGAGCCCAGGGTTTTAATCATTTGTTCACTCTCAAGCGCCAAAATTGGTGTACGTTGGTATTAGGATTGCCTTTATGACCGCATCTATAGACTATGAAAACCGTTTAACTCGTTTACGTGCATGGATGCAAGAGGAGCGCTTAAGCGTAGTTCTTATAAGCTCTGCCGATGAATTTTTAAGCGAGTATGCGCCTCCTTACGCTCAGCGTCTCAAATGGCTCACTGGTTTTACGGGGAGTATGGGTGAGGCACTTGTCACGACTGACCAAGCTTTTTTGTTTGTAGATGGACGGTACGTAGAGCACGCTCGTCGTGAAGTTCCCACTCAATTTCAAGTCGTCCACACTGCTGATCAAACCCAGGGTGGCTGGTTGAGCAAAAATTTAAAAGTAGAGGATAAAGTCGGGGTCTATGGGTGGACTTTAAGTGTGGAGAGCGGAATAGCGTTCAAAGACTTAATCATGAATATGGGGGCCACTCTTGCATTTTTGGAGAACCATCCCGTCGATTTATTTTGGGATGATCGGCCTCTAGCGCCACGAGGGGATGTGGTGATTCATCCGTTGATTTTTGCGGGTAAGTCTTTTGAAGAAAAAGTAATAACTCTTAAACAAATGATGGTTCAAAAGAAAATTGACACATATGTGTTGGTGAACGCCAATGCTATTTGTTGGCTTTTAAATCTGAGGGGCGAGGATCATTCAGAGACTCCCATTTTTTACAGTTACTTACTGCTTCATGCGCAAGGACCTTCGGCTTTATTTATAAGCGATCGAACTGGTTTAGATGATGTCCGTGCACATTTAAAGGGGCTGGTAGATATTTATCCATTGGATCACTTCATGGAACACTTAAAAGGCATTTCTAAAAATCAAAAAGTAGGTTTTGATGGATTGGAGACGCCTTTTGCAATTTCAAATGCCCTTACCGTTGAGGGGCATCTTACGGTAAGGGTAGATGATCTTACGGCCATGCCTCGGGCTACAAAAAATCCGATGGAAGTGGCAGGGGCACGTAAATGCCATATTGCTGATGGCTTGGCTCTTGCGCGTACCTTTTGCTGGCTTGAACACAGAGTCAGTGAAGGTATTCACACAACTGAGCACGATATTGCTCTTAAAATGATTGAGGAACGAAGTAAAGATCCACTGTTTCGGATGCCAAGCTTTGCCACTATTGCAGGTTTTGGAGCTAACAGTTCTGTAATGCATTATCGTGCGCCTGAAGAAGGGTCTAAGGTCCTCACCAATCAGGGATTTTTACTCATAGATTCAGGCGGGCAATACTTAAATGGTACAACAGATGTAACACGTACTTTTGCCTTTGGGGATATCATTGAAGATCATAAGCAAGCCTATACACGGGTCCTTAAGGGGCATATTCAGTTGGCGAAAGCGGTCTTTCCTATAGGTACAAAGGGATGGCAGTTGGATGTTCTGGCGCGTGGACCATTATGGCAAGCCGGATTGGATTATGCTCATGGAACGGGGCATGGGGTAGGCTCTTACCTGAGTGTGCATGAAAATCCTATGTATATTGGTGGGTCAAGCCGTTTTCAGTACCCCTTTGAAGTGGGAATGGTGTGCTCCAATGAGCCAGGGTGCTATGTAGCAGGTGTGTATGGAATTCGTATTGAAAGTTTGATGACAGTGGTTCATTCCACTGCCGTTCCAGGCATGCTTTCTTTTGAAATTATAACACGGGCACCTATTAGTCTGATACCTGTTGTGCGGGGCATGCTCTTAGGGGAGGAGGTGGCGTGGGTTAATGATTATCATGCCCAAGTTTGGAAGGATTTAAGCCCGCTTATTTCAACAGAAGAATCTGATGTGAAAGTTTGGCTTGAGAAGGCTTGTAAAGCTATCGTTTAGTCATTTTGTTTTTAAACTATATATCTGCGATTGTGGTTAGCCGCAGCGCGTCGTTGGAGTTCTTCATTTTCGCTTTGCACAAGGACGCAGGCGAATTTCTTGAAGCGCCGTCTATTTATGCTTTCAACAACAAAGACAGCAAATACCATTGATCCAAACCAGAGGCATACGGCTAATCCAATACCAAGTTGCGGCATATCAATGTGTGAAAAGCGTTCTAAGATGACTTCTGAGCCAATTCCAAGCATCGAGCCGGCGAATATGGCTGCCAACATGCATTTGGCAATGACGGGGCCCCAATGTTTAAAAATGACTTTCGCATTATGCATATTTGTAACCTCGGCTGTATGGTTCTTTTGTTGTGTTCCAAGCTTCAAGCTAGCAAGATTTCCTTAATAAATGGTTGAGGATGGCTTTCTTGTCTTATTTGAACCCTCAACCTCTTATTAAATCCGATTAAATGATCGCAAATATGGCAATTTCTCTGCAGTCATAAAGAGGAAGTGAATGAAAAAAATGCATAAATGCTTCGGGTGTCTGGAAAAAACAAGCAGGAATATGGAGTTTTTTAATAAAAGCACTTGCCTAATTTTATTAAAATTGTATATATTGGATTTACGCAGCAGATTAAGAAACGTTACGTTCCTTATCCTGTTGCGGAAGCGAGTATGGTTATCCAAACCTCGGCGTTAGTTTCGACTAACGCCCTTTTTGTTTCTTATTCTTCCAAAATACCCCAAGTTCATTAACAAGCACTTAATGCTCGATATGCATTTCAGTCAACCATCCCATCGAAGGATTGACATTCACATGATAATGAATTGCACTAGAGTCTAAGTATTGGGTAAGCCAGTGGGGCTTTCTCAAATTATATATATGGAGTGAACTTTATGAAAAAAATTTTATCAATAGCAACAATTTTTTCTTTGTTGGCTACAACACCGAGTTTTGCTTTGCATTTACCTTTTGTTGATGATTTACCACCATCCATCACTTATCCTGTGGCAACAGTTACAGCCGTGTTCACAGCTGCCGGTATAGCTGGTGCTGGAGCTTCTCAACATGGAAATGCAGCCCTACTGACGGAAAATTTCGTGCAAAAAAATGCTTTGACTGCAGGCGGAATAATTGCAGCTGGTGAATTTGTAGGCTATTTTACAGGTCATTATGTGCCAAGCTCAACGGTAATGATGCAATATTTCACAAGTTTTTTAGCTACCGCAGGTATATCAATTCTTTTAACAGGTCTTAACAAGAATTCTAATGACAATCGCGGGCCTATTCAATCCATGGGCGTCGCATTCGGGGTTTTTGTGACTGGACTTGAATCTATTGCTTTTCAACCTATTAATTATGTTTCCAGTATGCTAAGTGAAGCTGCTCAGTTTGTTACCAGTGGCGTCGCCGGTATATATCATGGTGTTACAGGGGTTGTAATAGGGGGATATGAACTTGGAGTGTCCGTCTTGAGAGGAATAATCACAGGTATTGCTAATGGTGGACAAGCTATCCTGGGATATGTAAAAGCTTTTAGTGACGGTGTCACAAACTTTGTGATACATGCATTTAATGCCAATGCCCGTGAATCCTCGAACGGTTCTTCTGGAGGCAGGTTTTCAACTGTTTACGATGACGCTAGCAAAGATAAATAGGCCAGCCTTTAAGTGAGTGCATGAAAGTGTGCATACACTTTTAAGTTTATTAAGCCCTGCAATGTTGAGGTCAATGCAGGGCTTTTTTGCTTTCACATAGAAAATCAATGATTTTGTAAAACTTTGTGGAGGCAACGTACTGTCTCTGCAGTTAAAAATGGGGGTAATTTTGCAAGTGATAATATTCCCAGTTTCAACATATATTAAGGTAAGGCTTGTCTTATGCTGCAATTAATGGGTGTAGCGCAATTTTTTTAACACGCGGACTGCTGTATGTAGAAAGATTTGGGCTGAGTTCCCACCAGATTTGACGTTCGTGTTGCCTTACGCGTCGCAAAATTTTATGCTATAAGGGCCAATAAACCAGAATAAAGGAGCAGACGTGTGAGGGAAGCAACCAAGTGGCAAACAACCCCAAGTTCTCAAGTCATGTCCCAAGTGGTGGGCTGCTTGGCCTATCATGGCGTTTCCAAAGCTTTGCAAAGCGTCCTTTTATCTCATGCTCCACATATTGTTGAAACCACGGCGCCGAATGTATTATCCGCATTATTGGAAGAAACATTCTCCTTTGACTATATCGATTTTTCCCCTTTGGCATCTCAAAATGTGATGTTAGTGGGCTCGCCCGGGGTGGGAAAAACTGTGATGGTAGCTAAGTTGATAGCCAAAGCTTTGGGCGAGGGAAAAACGCCTATTGTAGCTACACTTGATTGTTTTAAAGCAGGGGCTGTTTATCAGCTGGAAGCTTATGGTCATGCCTTGGGTGTTCACATTCATGTGTGTCACGATTTTCAGGAGTTTAGGCACTTTTTATCCTTGAGTGAAAACCCTGAAAATGCCTTGATCGTGGATACACCGGGTATTGATCCTCGTAATGATGCGGATGTTCGTCTTCTGGCTCAATATGTTTACCTTTGGGACCAGCCACCGGTTTTATGCTTACCGGCAGGCTTGGATCCATTGACAGCGGGTGAACGCAGTGTAGCCTTCGCAAAATTTGGTGCTGATCGCCTTGTAATTACGCAGGTAGACTTGGTTGATCGCCTTGGCGGCGTGCTTGTAGCTGCCTACATGGGGCGTTATGCACTATGTGCGCTCAACCAGTCTCCTTACATTGCAAAACCATTTCTCACGCTGCGTCCGTGGATGTTGTCAAAATCACTACTCATGAAGGCTGGCATCAAATTTTCAAACGAAGAAGTTTATGAAAGTTTCCAGTCTTTCTGAGCTTATTGAAGCAAGTTTTTTGATTTAAGCCAAAATAAAATTAATCAATGAATTGAAAAATAAGCATTTTATGCTTTTTTGTAGCAATTAATATGTGCTATGAGGTATGAGTTCTAAGAAAGCCAAATGTTTACATGAAACGAGGGGTGTAATGCACCGCATTTTTAAAGTATTATCGATACTTTTTTTTGTCACTCAAGGTGTTGTTGAGGCTAGTCTCCCTTTGGAGCAGAGTGTTCATGGGTCTCTGTCAAGGATACGCGTCGGTCAGTACTATCTAGTTAAATTTTCTCATGATCCTCGCGTTATCAAAAACGCTTATAATTTCATTAAAAAAACAGATGAACTTAAGATTCAATCCAACAAAACACCAAAAGGCATCTCTACTTATCTGCTTAAAAAATATACATATGCTACGCCTATCCTAACAATGTGGATGATTTACAATACGCAGCTGAAAGATGATCAAAACCGCTCCCAAATCTTTGGAATGGCCTATACAAGTCTAACTAACTCTTCGTTACGCATTGGATATTATTTAAATGCAAAAGAATCTGTTGTGGTCTCAGCGGGTGTGGAAACTGCGCCTCTGCCAAGTGTAGTTTTTCAACTGCATGAAGCCCTAAAAGAATACTATTCTCATTTTATGAATCAACAAATCTTTACCAAGGATCAAATGGTTCAAGCCCTCAAAAAAGAACAAGAGCTTTTGCGTGGCAGTCTTTTTCAAGGGCTACGGTTAGACAGTGTCTTATCTCAGTCAAATGTGATGGTTGACCAAAAGAAAAACTTAGTTTTTCAGGACACCATTCCCGCAGGCTCTTATACCGAAATCATGGGGCTTATTCAAAATGGAGACCATTTCGAACCCTTTGGCGCTTGCTCTCTCGACTCATGCGGTGGGCCTTGTCTTCAAAATATAACACCAGCTCCTATGAGTATACAACAAAGTGAAAGTACTGATAACCCTCACCTCTATCTGGTTCTAACAACATTGACAGTGGTTGTTATTGTGCCAGTTTTGTTTTCAAGTCCAGTAAAACGAATTTTGCGGGTATTTGCCCCAATGGTTCATCACTTTTGGTGGAAGGTGATTGAGTCTTGGGATAAAATCACAGTAGCCGCACATGATGCGGATGAATCTATGGGGGATTAATTCCGCCCCTACAATTTAAGAATTAACTTTATTTCACCCAACCAAAGCGGCATAAAGCCGCTTTTTTTATATCCAAAACTGAGAAGGAGAAAAAATGGATTTTATTCAAGAGACTTTGCTGCCTGTTTTTCAACAAGAACAAAGAGCACGAAAACAAATGGCGCAAGAAAATGATTGGAACCGTTTGGCGCGTGAAAGCCAAAAGGTTCCCCCTGGAGATTGGCTCATATGGCTCATTTTAGCAGGACGTGGCTTTGGAAAAACCCGTACAGGTGCCCAAACCATTCACATGTGGGCACATAGTGGATACAAACGTATGGCACTCATCGGTAACACCCAAGCGGAGGTCCGCCAAGTGATGGTGGAGGGAGAAAGCGGTTTATTGCGTACCTCCCAATCGTCAACACCTACTTTCTTCGAGCCCACAAAGCGTCAAATAAAATGGCCTAATGGGGCACTGGCCCATACATTTAGTGCTGAAAATGTTGAGCAGCTGCGCGGTCCTCAGTTTGATGCTGCATGGATTGATGAGTTTGCAAAGTTTCCTAATCCAGATAAAGTTTTAGACCAATTGATGTTTGGTTTGCGGTTGGGTAAACGTCCTCGGATCATCATTACCACCACGCCGCGACCTCATGCCATCATTAAAAGCTTATGTAAGCGTTCAGATTGTGTGGTGACACGGGGGTCGACCTATGACAACGCTTCTAACCTGTCTGTGCCTTATCTAAAAACGCTATCAGAAAAATATGGAACATCTGCCTTAGGTCGTCAGGAAGTCTATGGGCAAATTGTTGAGGAGGCCACTGCACTTTGGCGCGTAGATGATATCCAATATGTAAGTGCCAGCCATCAGCAAAACTATGCTCCAGGCCATGCTCGAAAGCATCTTGTGCGCATTGTTTTGGGATTAGATCCGGCCATGACCTCACATGAATCAAGTGATGAGACTGGGATCATAATTGCCGGTATAGATGATGAAGGTGCGTGCTACGTCTTGGCGGATGCTAGCATGAGAGCCCCAGTGGATCAGTGGGCGTGTTATGTGGCTCAATTGGCAAAGCAATGGCAGGTGGATTGTGTGGTGGGGGAGGTGAACCAAGGAGGTGACTTGGTGAAAAGTCTTTTAAAAAGCGCCCAGTTGCCTTGTCCTTTTGTTTCCGTAAGAGCTTCGACAAAAAAAGCTATGCGTGCTCTACCTGTGGCTTTGCGTTATGGGCAACACCGTGTCTATCACCTGCAGCCTTTTCATCAATTGGAAGAGCAGATGCTGGGCTTTAGCGAAGGGGCAGGCCCGTCACCGGATAGGGTGGATGCTCTTGTGTGGGCCTTGCAATATTTGTGTGATCATCCCACACCAGCCTACCGTATGTGGTAATGCCAAGCTTCAGATTAGAAAGCATGGATATCCATTGAGCATATGGATATCCATGCCAAACCCGCAAAAAATAAGGAAAGTACATGCATAAAAAAATAAAACATGAAAATGATATCATTTGCCCTCAAAGGTTGAGTATATCAGGAAAAAATAGGGATATCCCATGGATATCCTGGATATCCATAAACAACGAGAAGGCGTAAAAGACATGATGTATTTTAAGTAAGAAAGAAAGTTGGCTTATGAGCTGTTTCCATAGCGTATGAGCTGAGCCCGCTGCTCCATAGAAAGTGTATAAGCCCCAGGAGTGTCCACATTCACTGTGCCACTCTTGAGTTGAAGTTTTAAGCGAATGGTGGACTTTCCAGGTAACAACGTCTCACAAAACATCTTGATTTGATTGAGTCGCGCGGAGGAAGATATAGTAATTTCAATAGGTTGGTTAGCCATTACGCCATCAAGGGGTTCAATATTTTGAACTGTGAGGCGCAATTGGTCTCCATCTACACGCCCTGTGACTTGTAAAATAAAAGCTTTCCCAGGCTCAAGGAGTGGTCTGAATCGGCTGAGAATCTCAGAAAAAATGACCACTTCATATTGCCCAGCGGCATCAGAAAGCTGCACGAAAGCATATCGTTGCCCCGTTTTGGAAGCACGTTCTTTGGTGCTGATCAAAATCCCTGCCACTTGGCAGTTTTTGTCTCCTTTGGAGAAAAAGTCAGTAAAATTTCCAGAGGATGTAACACCTAGCTGGTCTAAAGGATACCCCTCAAGAGGGTGAGCGCTAAGGAAAAAGCCCAAAGCATCAAATTCACGCTGAAGCTTCTCTAGGAGTGGCCACTCCTGGACGGGGCTAAGGGAGGATGTATTCGCATACATATCCTCACCAAATAGTGAAGGCATAGCTAGGGCTTGAATACGGTTCGATTGGGTGATGAGGTCTAATGAGTCAAACAAGCTATGACGGCTCGTATGGAGGTTATCAAAGGCTCCTGCTTGAATAAGATTTTCCAGTTGCCTTTTATTGATTACTTTTGTGTCAAGCCGTTTGGCAAGGTCAAAAATGTCATTATAAGGGCCATTTTTTTCACGCTCTTGCATCAATTGTACCATGGCTTGATGTCCAACATTCTTAATGGCAGCTAAACCATAACGGACTGCTTTTGAGCCATCTGCGAGTGTTTCAATGGAAAAGTCAGGTTTTGCCTGGTTGATGTCAGGGGGCAGCAAGGGAATGTTGTAAGTTTTTAGTTCTTGACGGTAAAGATTGATTTTGTCGATATTCCCCATATCTAGTGTCATACACGCGCACAAAAAGGCAACGGGGTGATTGGCTTTAAGATAAGCGGTTTGATAAGTTAAAAGGGCATAAGGCGCTGCGTGGGATTTGTTAAAACCATATCCAGCGAACTTGCTCATTTGGTCAAATACAGACTGAGCGATCTCTGAAGATACACCCTTCGATACAGCGCCCTCAACAAAGCGCATGCGCTGTGCATTCATCTCGTCCCAGTTCTTTTTACCCATGGCCCTGCGGAGCAAATCAGCACCACCCAATGTATAACCAGCCATCACCTGGGCAATCTGCATCACTTGTTCTTGCACTACCATGACGCCAAAACTTTCTTTCAAGATAGGTTCCAGCATGGGATGAAGATATTGTACTGTTTCTTGGCCGTGCTTACAGGCTAAGTACCTCGGAATATCATCCATAGGGCCAGGACGGTAAAGAGCCACAAGGGCAATCAGCTCTTCCAAACGATCAGGCTTAAGGCGGCGCAAAACATCACGCATGCCCCCACTTTCCAATTGGAACACACCCATGGTTTCAACTCGATTGAGCAAAGCGAAGGTTAAACGATCGTCAAGTGGAATAGTGGTAATATCCAGATGCCCACCCGTTTCTTGCTCAATAATCTGGCAAGCTTTGTTAATGACGGTTAACGTCTTTAAGCCTAAGAAGTCGAACTTGAGTAACCCTGCTTGTTCCACATATTTCATGCTAAATTGTGTAGCTGGTAAAGGGCTGCGTGCGTCTTTGTAAAGTGGGACTAACTCATCTAATGGCCGATCTCCAATCACCACGCCTGCAGCATGCGTAGACGCATGACGATAAAGGCCTTCCAACTGTAATCCCACTTGCACAAGCCTCTTTACATCCTGGTCTTCATCCATCATACGACGCAATTGGGGATCCATGTTCAACGCTTGTTCAAGCGTGACGGGGCTTGCTGGGTTGTTGGGAATCAGCTTACAAATCTTGTCAATATAACCGTAGGGCATTTCTAACACGCGCCCCACATCTCTAAGCACCGCCCGAGCTTGAAGTTTTCCAAAAGTGATGATGTGGGCAACATGATCAGCACCATACTTTTTACAGACATAGGCAATGACTTCATCCCGACGATCTTGACAAAAATCCACGTCGAAGTCGGGCATGGAAACACGTTCAGGGTTCAAAAATCGTTCAAATATCAAACCAAAGGCAATGGGGTCAATGTCAGTGATGGTTAAAGCCCATGCGGCAATTGACCCTGCTCCAGATCCACGCCCAGGTCCCACAGGAATACCCTGCGATTTAGCCCATCCAATAAAATCAGCAACAATAAGGAAATAGCCAGAAAATCCCATTTTACTGATGATGTCTAATTCATATGCTAGACGATCAAAATAGGTCTTGCGAGTGGCAGATCGCTCATTTTCATCTTGCTCTTCTTTGAACACTTGTTTTTGAAGGCGGCGATCAAGCCCTTCTTCTGCTTGGTACTTGAGTTCTGCAATTTCCGTGCGACCAGAAGGCGATTCGAAGGGTGGTAAGATGGGCTGTTGGACTTCAGGCATAAAATGACAACGTTGAGCGATAATCCAAGTGTTGGCTATTGCTTCAGGTAAATCAGCAAATATGGCGGCCATCTGAGTAGGTGACTTAAAAAACGAACTTGTGGGAGCCCGCTTGCGGTCAGCCACA
Source organism: Alphaproteobacteria bacterium (assembly GCA_947488045.1). Taxonomy (GTDB): domain Bacteria; phylum Pseudomonadota; class Alphaproteobacteria; order 43-37; family 43-37; genus CANLAL01. Next base: position 19,200 of record CANLAL010000006.1, on the reverse strand, counting down.
GATGCAGTCACACTTTGTGAAATGCATAAAAGGATATCATGGGCACCATGCATGACTGGTGTGGCAAAATAAACCTCATTGGTGGCGACGAGGGGGATGTTAAGATCAAAAGCAAGTGTACACAATGCATCTTCAATGATCTTTTCATCAGTAGTACCCATACGGGTAATTTCCAAATAAAATCGGTTTCCAAAAAGCGCTTTAAGCTTCTCAGCTATTGCTTGGGCTTCAATGGGCTGATTGCGTATCAGCGTTTGATGTACAGGTCCTTCAAGCGCCCCTGAAAGCAGGATGATCCCTTGAGTGTGTTTAGACAATTGATCCAAAGTCAAAAAGGGGAGGGTGGAGGCGTCAGATTCAATAAATAGCTTAGAAGACAATTTAATCAAATTATGATAGCCTACTTGAGATTGCGCCAAAAGCGTCATTTCTACAAGGGGCTCACCGGCACTGCTATCCAATGAAAAAGGAAGTTTGCAGCCAATAATGCCTTGAAGACCCTTATCAGCACAACTGAGGGCAAACTCCATGGCTCCAAAAAGATTACCACTGTCTGTTAAAGCCACAGCAGGCATTCTATTTTCCAACGCAAGGTCAATTAATGCTGAAACTTTGATGGCGCCTTCTGCCAAAGAATACGCGCTATGAGTCTTAAGGTGAATAAACTGGGTCATGAGTACAAATTCTTTCAAGCAGTCTATGTTGTCAAGATGATTGTCATGTTTCCAGGGCCATGGGTTGATGCCCATCCAGAAAGCAACGCCCAATGATGCAAAGGCCTTGACAACATTCTTTCCATCACAGAACTTAGGAATGATCTTAAGGATATATCAGGAAAATTCATGTCTCAGAAACCTTTCTATATCACTACACCCATTTATTACGTAAATGATGTTCCTCACATTGGCCATGCTTATACTACATTGGCTTGCGATATGGCTGCTCGCTTTGCGCGCCTTGAAGGTCGCCCAGTGCTTTTTGTAACAGGGACTGATGAGCACGGGCTTAAAAATGCCAAAACAGCTCAGGAAAAAGGACGCACACCTCAAGAGCATGTGGACCTGTTATCAGAAAACTTCCGTCATCTGTGCACAATTTCCCACATTTCCAATGACGATTTTATACGGACCACCCAACCGCGTCACATAAAGGCAGCCCAGGCCATGTGGAAAGCATTGTCTGATAGTGGGCACATCTATCTTGGAAAATATGAAGGATGGTATTCCACCAGGGATGAGGCCTATTACGCCGAATCAGAAATTGCTGATGGGAAAGCTATCAGCTCAGGTTCACCAGTGGAATGGGTGGAGGAACCCAGCTATTTTTTCAAGCTTTCTGCCTTCGGGGATAAGCTTTTATCCTTTTATAAAGCCAATCCAGATTTTATCCAGCCTAAGTCTCGCTATAATGAAGTGATCAAATTCGTGGAATCAGGTCTGCGGGACCTTTCCATCTCTCGCACCACATTTAACTGGGGGGTACCTGTGCCTGGAGATGAGGCTCACATTATGTATGTTTGGTTGGATGCACTCACCAATTATCTTACCTGCGTTGGCTATCCTGATGAAAACGCCACGGCTTACAAAACCTTCTGGCCTGAAGCCCTTCATGTGGTGGGTAAAGACATTCTCCGCTTTCATGCGGTCTACTGGCCCGCGTTCCTTATGGCGGCGGGTCTCCCCCTGCCTCAAGGCATCTATGCTCATGGATGGTGGACGAAGGATGGGCAAAAAATATCAAAATCTTTAGGAAATGCCATTGATCCTCTACAATTGTATGAAATTTATGGCTTGGATCAAGTGCGTTATTTTCTTATGCGAGAAGTTACTTTTGGCCAGGATGGTGATTTTTCGCATACTGCAATGGTTTCACGTATGAATGGGGATTTAGCTAATGATTATGGAAACCTAGTGCACCGAGTGTTAAGCTTCTTGGATAAGCAACTCGGTGGAGTATTGCCAGCACTAGAGCCCTTAACAGCTGACGATATAGCGCTTTTAAATCAAGCGCAGATAATGTTGCCTCATGTGGTTGCCCTTATGAAGCAAATGGGCCTTTCCAAGGTGTTAGAGGAGATTTGGAGTCTGGTGGGAGCAGCCAATCGATATATTGATGCACAAAAGCCTTGGGGTTTGAAGGTAACCGATCCTGCACGGATGGGAACAATTTTGGCGGTTTTGGTGGATGTGATCCGCCGTATTGCTTTGCTGACTCAGCCCATCATGCCTGATGCCTCTGCACAAATTCTGGATATGCTCAATGTTGAGGAACATGACCGATTGTTTGCTGCTTATAACACGCATCTTTCTTCAGGGACACAGCTGCGAAAGCCTATATGTGTATTTAAGAAATGGGAGGATCCTGATGCTAGTTGATAGTCACTGTCATTTAACATTTCCTGACTTTAAAGATGATGTCACCGATGTATTGGCTCGGGCTAAGTTAGTAGGCATTGAAACATTTTTAAGTATTTGTTGTAAACTGGATGAAATCGAGCTACTCCAGGCCTTTACATCAGCACATCCGCAGGTTTACTGTTCTGTGGGTATTCATCCTCATGAAGCGACACCCACATTGCAACAAACGCCGGACTTAAAAGCTGTCATTGAAAAGGCCCTCAAATTTGAAAAGGTCGTGGGGCTGGGCGAGACGGGTTTGGATTACTATTACGAGAATAGCAGCCGAGGTGATCAAGAGCGATCCTTCCGTCTCCATTGTGAGCTGGCTTTGGTTCATGACTTGCCTTTGATTATTCATACACGGGATGCGGAAGAGGATACCTTAAGGGTATTAGACGATTATCCAGGAGTGAAAGGTGTATTCCACTGCTTCAGCGGGTCTCAATTTCTAGCCCAGGAGGCATTGATTCGAGGTTTCTTTTTATCTTTATCTGGTATTTTAACTTTTAAAACAGCAGAAGATTTACGCCAAGCTATTGCTCTAGCACCTTTAGACCGTTTATTACTAGAAACGGACTCTCCCTATCTAGCACCGATTCCTCATCGGGGTAAACGTAACGAACCCGCCTTTATGGTGGAGACGGCAAAAGTGCTAGCGAGTATAAAATCCATTCCCTTTGAAGAAGTCACACAAGCGACCACTGATAATTTTTTTAGGCTTTTTTCTAGGGCACGCTCATCATGATCACCTGTACCATTTTAGGGTGTGGCCCTTCCAGTGGTGTACCTTTACTGACAGGCGACTGGGGGCTGTGTGACCCTCAGAATCCCAAAAATATGCGCACTCGTATGAGCCTTTTGGTACAGCATGTGGATGGCAGTACCTTGCTGGTGGATGCGTCGCCCGATGTGCGGACTCAAATTCTTAAGGCTCAATGCCAGCGTATTGATGCTCTAATGGTTACTCATGACCATTTTGACCATACAGGGGGGCTCGATGATTTACGCCCATTATTTTTTCGTGGAAGTCGTCGATTGATCCCCTCTCATATGAGTCAGGTTACCTTAGAAAGCTTGCAAAATCGATTTGCATATTTACTTAATATGCAAGGTGAGGATCGGCCACAGAGCCTTTATCCTCCCTTTTTACACCCTCAAGTTATTACCGACCATACATTTCATGCGGGCTCAATGAAAGTCACAACTTTTCGGCAAGATCATGGCACAATGGATTCTTTAGGGCTTCGTATAGGTAACATGGCTTACTCAACAGATGTGGTTAGCCTTACAGAAGAAATGGAAACCAATCTTGAGGGGCTTGATGTATGGTTTGTGGATTGCATGAGCCGAGATCCACGGCCAACCCATTCTCACGTAGCTCAAACGCTCTCATGGATTGAGCGATTTAAACCTAAGAAGGCTTATCTTATTCACATGGACCGTAGCTTGGATTACGATACTTTATGTAATGAGCTGCCCAGTCATATACATCCAGCTTACGATGGATTGCAGGTGAGGGTGGATTGACCACCCTCTATTATATGCACTCCAGTATTATTAATTGAAATCATTTAGACTGTTAGCTTTTCCACGTGGTTTTGGATTTGTATAGACCATTGCTTTAATCGTGCGTGTTCGAACTTCAGCATTTAGATCGAACCAATCATAAGATTGGAAGCTTTCTATAGTGGGGAACTGATCTGCTAAGAGATAAATAAACACATTCTTTTTATGGCGGGTCAGTGCAACATAAAGTTCTGCTCGATTTGTTGATTGAGATGGAACAATGAACACATAAGGTACGCTCATACCCTGTGAGTCTGCTGAATTGATCGCGTATGCAAAATCAAGGGCATTAAAGCGACGCAGGTCAATCTCAACGCCTTTATTCGTGGCAAAGTCTATTATTAATTTGGTTGCTGTTCTGTCTCTCACAATTCCTGGTGTTCCTTTGGCAATGGCAATGGATTCACCTGTACGCGGGTCTAAAGTTTTGTGAGTTTCAGTGAGAAGAATTTTGGATCCTACGCCAATTTGAATCGTGCTTTTATGCTCTTTGCGTTTCCTCGTAATGGGGTTGGTTACAGTTTTGACCACCTCAGTTTGCATAGGGTTTGAAATTTTTCCTTGGTCCATTAACTTCTCATGAAATTGATCATTGATGGCTGATACATATTCATTGTCAGCAACAAAAATAAACGAATCATCAATTGTCAGGTTTGAATCGTGTTCCATAAGTTCATCCATTTGATCAAAAGCAGCGTCAATCAATTTTGAAGAAATAACATTATCTCGAATGCAAATAATATTATTTTCAAAAGCCTTAACAGCATGAGAAATGCTGTGAAGTACAGATGTTCCAGCAAAATCTTTGTGTTCTTGCAATGTTGCGCGATTGCTATCAAAAAGATGCACGATAGGTAGGTTGTCTAAAAGTCCAATGATTGATGGACCTACAGGAAGATTTTGCTGACTGTCTCCTGAAAAAATAAGTTTAATGTTCTTAGCCACTGCGATTTGAAGAATTTTTCTAAAATCCAAAAGTGGCGTTAAGTAAACTTCATCCACAATAACAACAGAATTTTGGGGTATGTGGCCGTTGATTAGGTCGCTGTAAGCTAAGCACACTTCCGGGTAGTCTTTGAAGTCTCCTCTTATGGCAGCTTGTCCGCCAGGGTTTGGTGCGGTAACAAAAACTTTTTTATCAAGGTTTTTAAAAGTTTGCACAACCCAGGTGAGTGCAGAGGCTGTTTTCCCTGATCCGGGGACACCCTCAAAAAGAGTCACAGGTTTGCTGGAGTTTAAAATGGACAATATGGCTTTTACATGTTGCTCTTGAGGTGCATAAGGAGGGGTATTGTTATAAACTGACCTAGCAAAATCTTTGTTTTCTCTAAGTGCTTTATTCCCATTCATTTCACTATTAGAACAATCCTTCTTTTCTGAAGCACTCATTTCACGTTTTGTACAATTTATTTTGATCTCAAGAAGATCTGAGATCATTCTGGTAACCCTTTCTTTGTCAGGAATGGAAGCGCTTCTCCGGCTCAGTATTTCAATATTCTCAATGATGCTCTTAAACGTTCCAATGCGCCGTCTTGAAAAGAACGTGGCCTTAAGTGCGTCCCCCATTTTCGTTGAATATGCATCTAAGACTTTCGCCGTAGCTTGTGGTGATAGGCCACGTGCCTTGGCAAGAGCATTTATTTCACTCCAGGTGAGCGCTGAAAATGCATGCATATCCAAAATGTTATCAATTATGAGAAATGCTTTGCTTAAATCAGCTTTTTTATGATAAACATCCTTTTCTTGTGGGAGGCGCTCCCATTTATTGTTAGCTGAATCACGAAGATTAGCCATGACCGGATCTGGCAGAAAAGCTGTGCATACAACAGTCAATAAAATAATTTTTTTGTGTATCATGGGGTTATTCCTTGAAATGATTCGTATAGTTTCCCCTACTCTAGATCTGAATGTTTAATTTTTTATGAATGCTAGATTTTAGACAGAGCTGATCTGAAAACGAAGGTTTTGAAAAATTGATTTTTGAGTGCATTTTGCTAGAGTATAATTATTGAAACATAAGATTCAGTATAGAAGGTGAAGTTTCAAAGGAGATGCTGAATTAAGTTTAGCATCATGGCAGTGTTGGCAGTTAAAGGCCGCAATTAAAAATTGTGTGATATAACAAACTCTCTATAATATAGAACTCAACTCCACGGAAAATAAAGAAAGTATATGCAAAGATTTTTTTATAAAATGATATTATTGGTCTCAACACCACAGTTTAAAAGGAAATATTTGTGATATCACAGATATCCAAGTTTTCACCCTTATCTGAACCATGTATTGCCATCATATTTCTTGACAGTTCAGGTGGTTATGGATGGAATATGGAAACTTAAGTTTGATGATGAAAAAGGACAATCTCAGTGATACAGTTAACCCTCCCAGATGGAAAAGTTCGTGAAGTGGCCCTAGGTCTCAGCGGTCTTGACTTTGCAAAAAGCATAAGTCCCAGTTTGGCCAAAAAAGCAGTTGCTATCAAGCTGGATGGTGTCACGCGGGATTTGACGACTCCTCTAAGATATAATGCTTCCATTCAAATTCTTACCCGTGAAGATCATGAAGGGCTTGAAGTGATTCGTCATGACGCAGCTCATGTGTTTGCTCAAGCAATAAAAGAACTCTACCCACAGATGCAAATCACCATTGGGCCAGCCATTGAGGATGGTTTCTATTACGATTTGGCCGGTGATAAAATCTTAACACCTGAAGATTTTGTAGCCATTGAAAAATGTATGCATGAGATCGTGGATAGGGGAGATTTGTTCACCCGGATGGAATGGTCTCGTGCCCAGGCTATAGAGTATTTTTCCAGTATAGGCGAGCACTACAAGGTCGAAATAATCGAAGCGATTCCCGAAGGCGATATTATCTCGGTGTATCAACAAGGGGATTTCATCGATGTTTGTCGTGGACCTCACTTACCGTCTACAAAAGAACTGGGTCATGTGTTCAAGCTTATGCGGGTGGCGGGGGCCTATTGGCGTGGTGATTCACGCAATGCGATGCTCCAGCGGGTTTATGGAACAGCTTGGAACACTCAAGCTGAATTGGATGCTTATCTTTTTCGGTTGGAAGAAGCGGAAAAACGTGACCATCGGAAGCTGGGTAAAGAGTTGGAGTTATTTCATCTCCAGGAGGAGGCCGTTGGGAGTGTGTTTTGGCATCCTAAAGGTTGGACGCTCTATCGCACACTAGAAAATTTTGTACGTGGCTTATTGCAAGAAGATGGGTATGTGGAGGTCAGAACACCTCAATTGGTGGATCGTACTTTGTGGGAAGCTTCAGGTCATTGGGAAAAATTTCGTGAAGGGATGTTTACCATTCAAGATGACGAAAAAATATATGCCCTCAAACCAATGAATTGCCCGTGTCACGTGCAAATTTTTAGGCAAGGGATTAAAAGTTACCGGGACCTGCCCTTGCGTATGGCGGAATTTGGCTCTTGTTTACGTAATGAGCCTTCAGGGGCTCTCCATGGCATCATGCGTGTACGTGCGTTCACTCAGGATGACGCGCATATTTTTTGTACACCTGAGCAAATCAATAGCGAGTCCCAAAAGTTTTTCGTGCTTCTTGAGCGAATTTATAAAACACTTGGGTTTTCTGACTTTTTTGTCAAACTTTCCGATAGACCTCCAGTTCGGGCGGGTTCTGATGCGGTATGGGATCAGGCAGAATCTGCCTTGCGTGAGGCTGCACGCTCTGCAGGGCTCACATGGTCTGATAACCCTGGGGAGGGAGCTTTTTATGGCCCAAAGCTTGAGTTTGTTTTGAGAGATGCCATTGGCCGTGATTGGCAGTGTGGTACCCTCCAGGTGGACTTTTGCCTACCTGAGCGTCTGGATGCTTCTTATATCGGGGAAGATGGAAAAAAGCATCGTCCAGTTATGCTCCATCGCGCTGTATTGGGTTCTTTTGAGCGATTTATTGGGATTTTGATTGAACACTATGCTGGGAAACTGCCTTTCTGGTTGGCCCCTACGCAAATTGCTATAGCGACAATTACTGATCAAGGTAATTCTTTTGCAGAGGAGGTCCGAGCACTGTTTGAAAAATCAGGTCTCCGTGTGCAGATGGATTTGCGTAATGAAAAAATCAATTATAAAATTCGTGAACTTAGTCTAGCAAAAATTCCTGTGATTGCAGTTATTGGCGCGAAGGAGGCTGAGGCAAAAACCTTGGCTATTCGTCGCTTGGGATCACAGGATCAAGAAGTCCTTACATTAGTGGAAGCCTTAGAATTTTTTACCCAGGAAGCTCAAACACCAAGTGTGTAATGTACAAAAACCCCCGAGATATCTCCCGGGGGTTTTTAAATGCAGACAGTTTTAGTTATTCTTTTATTTTTTCTACATATTGCTTGTTTAAGCCAAACACAGCAAACATCCATGAGATACATAGGAACATAAAGATACCCATGAGTACTGGTGTGATGCTTGCAAAAGTCGCTGCAGGCAGTATCATGAAAATACATGATTGAATGATTGCACCACTAGATTTTGCCAATCGTCCACCAATCACATCCACCGCAGCCTTACCTTTACTACGCATTTCATCACCCAAAGGAATAAAAGCCATTTCTTTGGTTGAATCAAACATCGTGTATTTTGTAGCTTTACTTAATATGTTTTGCAGCGCACCCAAAAATACAGCGGCCACAAGAGGGCTGACCTTTACAAAAGTTTCCATCCAGGGTGCAAGCTCATGCTCGAAGACAATAAAACAGAAAAATGCTGTTCCTGTTATAAAAATAATCAAAGGTGTAAGGAAAGCTGACAAAAGCCAGCTGAAACGCTTCAGAATGTTGCTGCCGATGATCATGAAAAAGATAGTTACAACACCAGTCCATTGAATAAAATCACCCATATAGCATGCGTAGCCATTTTGTGTTGGGCAAATCTCCCTAATTTTGGCCTTCCACGGTCCTTCAATAAGATTAATAGTCGTTCCGTAACAAAGGACAAGAATCAAAATAAAGCCTAAATATCTAGATTTCAAAATAGTCATTATGCTTTCAGAAATAGAAAGCTTTAGTTTCTTTTTTGCAGGTCCAGTTTCTTGGGGGTGATATTTTGGATTCGATAATACATAAACGTTCATCCACCTGTAGATGGCCATAGTGATGATTCCTGAAAGAATTAAGGCGCACATGGAAAAGGTGATAAGCGTATTATCGTTGCCTCCAGAATCAGACATGTTGGCAAAAAACTTTACGGATCCGCCCGCCAAAATAAGCCCTAAGTTACCAATAAGGCCAAACATTGCATAAAACCTCTTTGCCTCATTAGTTTTTGTAATGCGGTTTGCAAATTGCCAAAACATGAGGTTGAGCATAATCGCGCCCCATAACTCAGCAAAAATGTAAAATAAAGCAAAAGACCATTTCCCTCCCAAGATAATTAGCCACTTAAAGTTAGGCAGCTGTGATGCAAGCAACTGAACCGTTTCAGGGTTGGGATGGAGCATATTCATATTGGGGTAAATGACAAAAGCAAATACAGCGAAAAAACTCAGAAAAAATGTGGTCACCACATAGAAAAGTTTTTCATAATCCAATAGGTTGCTCAACTTCATGTAGATCACTGTAAACAATACAGCTGATGGTAAGACGCACCAAAGTTTGACGAAGCTAATGACTTCAGCTCCTAGGTTAGGAATAACAAGGCTATCCTTCAAAGGTCGAAGAGTGCTGAAATTAAATAAAATAAAAAACATCATTAATGTCATTGGGATAAATTTCATAGCCTCCGATTTTTTGATCGGACATAAGGTTTCCCATATCTTTACTAATAAACTTGTTTTCTTTGTTAAATCATTTTTCATAATAGTACCTTTGTTTTATTTGATAGCATCGCTGTGCTTGTACGCAGCTATATGTGCCTAGATAGGCGTAATTTTTAGACAATAGATAGTCTTTTGCCAACAAAAAAGAAAATGTTGTTTGTGCATGTATGCTATGCGTCAAATAAGATATATCTATGATCTTTATAAGATACTAACCTCGCAATATTTATATTTTCTTTTAAAATCAAGTCTGCGCTCAAAATTTTCATGGTGTGATATTAAACTCAGCTTAATTTTTTTATAAAAAAAGGGGACATAAGCCCCCTTTTTTTAACATGTGGGCTAGTTATTAGTGTGCCAAAATGGCCAACATCAAAAGTGCTACAATGTTTATGATCTTGATCATCGGATTAATCGCTGGTCCAGCGGTATCTTTGTAAGGGTCTCCCACAGTATCACCAGTAACCGCAGCCTTGTGAGCTTCAGATCCTTTTCCACCGAAGTGACCATCTTCAATGTATTTCTTTGCATTATCCCATGCACCACCACCGGAGGTCATAGAAATAGCAACAAAGATACCCGTTACAATGGTTCCCATAAGCATGGCGCCCAATGCAGTGAAGGCACAGGATTGGCCTGCAATGGCATCAATGGTAAAATACATGGCGACGGGTGCGAGCACTGGAAGCAAAGAGGGGATAATCATCTCCTTAATTGCGGCCCGTGTAAGCAGGTCCACAGCTCGGCCATAGTCCGGCTTAGCCTTTCCTTCCATAATTCCTTTGATCTCTCTGAACTGGCGACGGACTTCAACCACCACCTGTCCACCGGCCCGGCCCACAGCTTTCATACCCATGGCGCCAAAGAGATAAGGCAAAAGCCCACCAATGAACAGGCCCACCACCACGTAAGGGTCAGCTAGACTGAACTGAACGGAAAGATTAGGAAAATAATGTGTTAAGTCTTCCGTATATGCGGCAAAGAGTACCAATGAAGCCAAACCAGCAGAACCGATTGCATAGCCTTTGGTTACAGCTTTGGTCGTATTGCCTACGGCGTCCAATGCATCGGTAACCTTACGCACACTTGCAGGAAGTTCAGACATTTCCGCAATACCACCAGCGTTATCTGTCACAGGGCCGTACGCATCCAGGGCCACAATCATACCAGCCAAAGCCAACATAGTAGTTGCAGCAACGGAAATCCCGTAAAGACCTGCATTGATGTAAGCCACGATAATGCCTGCAGCAATCACAACTACGGGCAGCGCGCAGGCCTCCATGGAAACGGCCAAACCTTGGATAATATTAGTGGCATGACCTGTTTGTGAAGCTTCAGCCACGCTACGTACAGGACGATAGTTGGTGGAGGTGTAATATTCGGTGATCCACACCAACGCACCGGTCACGAGCAAACCTGTTAAGGAACAGATAAGCAGGTGTGTGCCTGTGGTGGTATGAGCACCTAAGGTGATGAGCTCGTGAGCGCCAAATAAGCAGTCAGTGACATAGTAAATCAAGCCTGCTGATACCACAGTTGCTGCAATAAGGCCTTTATAAAGCGCCGCCATGATATTTTCACTTTTGCCCAAGCGGACGAAGAAGGTACCAATAACAGAGCCCACGATGCACACACCACCCAAAACCATGGGATAGAGCATCATTTGTGTCACCATTTCTGGTGTGCAGAAAATTGTGCCCAATACCATTGTTGCCACCAAGGTGACCACATAGGTTTCAAAAAGGTCAGCAGCCATACCTGCGCAATCACCGACATTATCGCCCACATTGTCAGCGATCACAGCAGGGTTACGGGGATCATCTTCAGGAATACCGGCTTCGATTTTTCCCACAAGATCAGCACCTACGTCAGCGCCTTTGGTGAAAATACCGCCGCCTAGGCGGGCGAAAATGGAAATTAAGGATGCCCCGAAGCTCAAGGCTACCAAAGCTTCCATGATACCGCGTGTGCTAACGCCTTGCGCGTTTAAAAAGCCATAATACCCAGCGATGCCCAAAAGACCCAAGCCAACCACAAGCATGCCTGTGACGGCGCCGGATTTGAAGGCTACATCCAAGGCTGTGCTTAAACCCTTACGGGCAGCTTCAGCCGTACGTACGTTGGCACGTACAGAAACGTTCATGCCCAGATAACCAGCGATGCCTGAAAGAGTGGCGCCAAGGACGAAACCAATGGAAACAAGGGAACCTAAAAGGAACCACAAAAGTGCGGCAACAACCACACCCACTAGGCCAATGGCTTGATACTGGCGGTTAAGATAAGCGCGAGCACCCGTTTGAATGGCTGCTGCAATTTCTTGCATACGCGCATTACCTGTGCTGTGTGAAAAAACCTGCCGACCCGCATAAAGTCCATAAACCAAAGCGAAAAGAGCGGCAGCAATGATAAACCAAAACTGCATCGTCATATAAGAACATCCTTAAAGATACGACTAAACTCGACAAAACGTTTTCATTTATGAAAACGAACAATACGAAAACATGCCAGTTTTTGTCTATATACGCAAGTGGTGGTGTTTAAAAATGTGGGCTTTTTCACTGGGCATTGTGAGAAAATTGACTTAGACCCAAAGCCTTTAAAATTGAACTCAAGAAAATTAAAGATAGAAGAGTACAGATTATAAGAATCACCCCGATAGAAAGTGCTTGTCCATTATAAAATAGACTGCCTAAACCCACTCCTGTACTTACCACTATCATACGGATGGCCATGAGCACTGAGGAAGCTGCGCCTCGAATCTCGGGAAACATATTGAGAGAGTATGAGAAAACTACGGGGTAAAGTGCGGCAAATCCTGTAGCGAAAACAATCATCCCCAATGTGATAAACATGGGCGATGGAATTCGCATCAGCCCCATGAACAAAATCATGCATGTTCCTATAAATGAAAACCCCATACCATAAGTGACGTTGCGGCGTTCCCCAAAATGTTTGATTAATTTGCTTGAGAAAATGCTTACTAATGAAAAAACCGCCACGATGCTGCCTTGGTATAAGGCGTAGGCCATTACACTCAAGTGCATTTCATCCATGTACCAAAAGGGGCTGCATGCAATAAAAGAAAAGTACCCTGCGCATAAAACAGTAGGCACAAAGGATAAGACCATGAAGGGGGTACTTGAGAGTAGCCTTTTGTAATCTAATATGATCTTTTTCAAGTGAAAGGGCTCACGCTTATGCTTTGTCTCAGGCAGGCCTATCACAAGGAGTAACCATGAAACTAAGCATAAAATAGCTACGAAACCGTAACTTCCTCTCCATCCTACGGCTTTAAAAACAAAGCTGCCCAAAACGGGTGCAATGGCCATAAGGGCGGTAAGGGCACTGTTCATAATGCCAATAAAACGAGTGGATTTTACCCCCTCATAGGCATCAGCCACAATGGCGAAGGCAACGACGGCTGAGGCAGCCGCTCCCATGCCTTGAATGAAGCGTGAAACCAATAACAATTCGATGCTTGGTGCAAAAACACATCCTGCAGCGCCTATTAAAAGGAGGGCATTTCCATAAATCATCACAGGGCGGCGCCCGAAAGAATCTGAAAGTGGGCCATATAAAATGCCGCTAATGGCAAATCCAAGAAAATTTATGGCAATGGTCATCTGTACCCATGCATCAGTGGTATTAAGTCCCGGAACAATTGCAGGAAAGCTGGGTGCAGAAAGATCGACCTCCATACAAGGGGCCACCAAAGACACAATAAGTAAAAAGGGGAGGAAACGAGTGATCATAATAGCTCCTTAAGATTCTTGTCGCTCGTGTGTATGGTCTAATACTTCTCTGATTAGATAGCGAGGTCGGCGACAGACCGCTTGATAGGTGCGGCCCACGTATTCACCCACAATACCAATTCCAGTAATACAAATACCCATCAGAAAGAATAAAATAGCAAAAAGGGTAAACATGCCATCAGCTTCAGGACCAATAATCAGGCGCCGCAGCATGAGGTAGCCGCACAAAATAACGCTCAGAAATGAAATGATTCCACCTCCAATGGAAAAGATGTGTAAAGGCACGAGGGAGAAACCCGTGAACAAGTCTAATGTTACACGGATGAGTTCATAGATACTGTAGTTGGAAGTGCCTTCCGAACGAGCCTCATGTTTAACCTCAATTTCAGTGGGTCGCGCAGCTAGTTTAAAAGCAAGGGCTGGAATAAAAGTGGAAGTTTCCACAGTTTGGGTAATCATGTCCACGATAGCCCGACTGTAAGCACGGAGCATGCAACCTTGGTCACGCATTTGGATATTAGTGACTTTACTGCGAATGATATTCATGAGCTTAGAGCAATACCGCCGCACAATATGATCGTTCTCATGGCGATTGGCGCGATAACCCCCCACCAAATCATAACCTTCATCCATCTTTTTAAGCATGGCTGGGATTTCCTCCGGTGGATTTTGCAGATCTGCATCCATAGTCATGACCACTTTGCCTTTAACGTGTGAGAACCCAGCCATGATGGCCATGTGTTGCCCATAATTAGCATTAAAATCCACAAGGGTAATTTTCCCCTCATATTCCACTTGAAGACTTTTCAGAATCAGCCATGAGTCATCAACACTCCCATCATTTGTAAAAATGACTTCGTAGGGTTTTTTGAGGCTATCTAAAACGGGAAATAAGCGCTTAGCTAATTTGCGTAAGGTAAGCTCTTCATTGTAAACTGGAATCACAACAGAAAGGTAAATGGAGGTATCGTTTATTTTAGGCATTTTTAAAAACCTTTTTTAATGCACAAATCACGCGATCAAACTCATTCTGGGTCAGAGTGGGAAATAAGGGCAAGCTAAAAATGCTCTCACCTACCGCTTCTGCTTTTGGGCAGTCACCTGGCTTATAACCAAAAGTTTTACGATAGTATGGGTAAAGGTGGGGGGCACGGTAATGGAGTCCAGTCCCAATATTCTCTTCCTTAAGCGCTTGCATCACCTCATCCCTAGAAAGAGAGGTAACTTTCTCGTTTACGCGTGGGGAAAATAAGTGCCAAGCGTGGGTAAAATCATATTTTGTAGGAAATTGGGGTAGAAGAAGTGGTTCAAAATCCTTTAAGGCTTCAAAATATTGTCCTGCCAATTGTGTACGCTTTTCATTAAAGCCATCCACAGCACGTAACTGATGTAAGCCTAAAGCGGATTGAATATCCATCATGTTAAATTTATGGGCCGGTTCTACAATTTCATAATGTTGGCTGCCTGCTTTAGAAAAGCGGTTCCATGCCATGCGATCCATGCCATGAAAGCGTTGGCGTTCTGCGGCGTTTGCCACGTCATCATCCCGGGTAACCAGGCCTCCACCTTCACCCGTTGTCATATTTTTGTTAGGGTGAAAGCTAAACACTTGAATATCTCCGAAAGATCCTAGTTTGCGACCCTTGTAGTGATTGCCTATGGCGTGTGCGCTATCTTCAATCACTCGAAGATTGTGTTGTTTAGCTAAAGCATAAATGGGGTCTAAATCCACAGGAAACCCTGCGAAATGGACAGGCATAATTGCTTTGGTCCGGGGCGTGATTTTAGATTCAATATCTTCCACGCAGATATTATAATTGCGTGGGTCTACATCCACCATAATGGGAATACCACCTGCTAAAACGATCACATTCAACGTTGCAGCAAAAGTCATGGCTGTGGTGATGACCTCATCACCTGGTTGTAAGCCAATAGCTTTAAGGGCAACATAAAGTCCAGCGGTGGCTGATGAAAAAGCCAATGCATGCGGGGCATCAAAATATGTCTTCATATCCATTTCAAAAGCTGCTGTGCGTGGCCCTGTTGTAATCCATCCTGAGCGCAGGCAATCGGCAACTTCAGCAATCGCCTCTTCACTGATGGTAGGGCGAGCAAAAGGGAGGAAGGGTTCATCTGAAGACATTATTATATTCCTTTTACTATCATTTTATTTTCATTTTTATCTTATACCACCGTCCAGCATTAGTTCTAGAATCTTGCTCAATTCAAAACGAGATACTTAAATGTGTTTATTATCTAACGACTCTGAGACTTAATTTAAGAAATAGCCACTAAGTAAACGCCTCCCATAATT
This sequence comes from Alphaproteobacteria bacterium, assembly GCA_947488045.1. Taxonomy (GTDB): domain Bacteria; phylum Pseudomonadota; class Alphaproteobacteria; order 43-37; family 43-37; genus CANLAL01. Next base: position 3,382 of record CANLAL010000006.1, on the reverse strand, counting down.
ACACACACGCCTGCGAGTCTGGTAAAAGATAGAGGCTCTCCAAACCATAGATATCCTGCAAAAACACTTAGGATATACCCTATGCTGAGCATAGGGTATGCAACACTCACACTGACTTTTGAAAGTGTCCAAAGCCATAATAACAAACTAATGCCATAACAAACAACGCCCAGCTCAATAAATGGGTTTGTAAAGACGCGCCAAAGGAGTGTGGGCGTGCCCTTAATCCCTGTCCAATGGATTTCTCCAACTTTTATCATACCCGCCTTAAGGCATAGTTGGGCAATCGTATTAATGACAACAGCAGACAAAATCAAGGGCAAATGAAGCATTTGGATTACACCATGGGACGTTTTGAGATCAAGATGAGGTTATGGTGTTTGCCTACCACATGGAAGGGGTTATTTAAAATTTCTTTGACCGAGCCTAAAGTGTCATCCCGTACGAAAATGAAGGCCTGATCTGCGCGTTCCCACGTTTTTTTTGTGGTGTTATGGTCAAAAATTTGTGTGCTTTTGTTTTCCACTTTTGTGCCAAACTCCAATTCACCTACCCAGCCTGAAATCATAACGGGACGCTCTAAGTAAAAAGGCAATTCTTGGGGGTAGAACTCAAAACAAATAACAGGTGTTTTTGCAGTCACATGAGGCTTTAATGAAAGTGCAAGATCCCGTGTCGAAGGGCGCGCAATAAGATCGCTCACATGGTTAAGCGCCAAAAGACAAACCATAGCGCTTGTCACCAATGCTATGAAAGTAAGGCGAATGTAACGTTTCAAAAAATAGGGAAGGATACCAATTAATGCGATGAGTCCAGAGATAACGTATAAGTGTGCTGGGGTTAAGGTGTGTTGGGCATGTTCAGGGAGCGTTACCATATGTAAGGCGCCAGCTAATGCAAAACAAATGAGTGCGTTAATTCTAAAACTCCATAGGAGGGAGTCACTTCTTTTTTGATCCCATACTTTATCAAACAATAGAGCAATAAGTAATGCAGCGGGAGGCATACACGGTAAAATGTATGGGATTAATTTCGATTGAGAAAGTGAGAAAAGAACCAAAGTAAAGCCGGTCCAGATAAATAAGGCCATGGGTAGGGAGTCCATTTTCTCACGTAATACTTCTCGAGCAGCTTGGGCAAAAAATGCAATCCATGGAAAAAGACCGCCAATAAAAATAGGAATAAAAAACCAAATAGGTTGATATCGTTGGTGGACTTGGGTGGTCAATCTGAGGATATGTTCATTGATAAAGTAAAACCATGCAAATTCGGGATTTTTTAGACTAACCCATACATGCCAGGGGGTGATAAGGGCTGTAAAAATAAAAATACCTTTTAAATTAATGGCCTTTCCAATGAGTGACCACTGACGTGACACGATAATCCAAGAAAGAATGACGGCTCCAGGAATACCAAATCCAATGACTCCCTTTGTAAGTGTTCCAAGAGCACAGAAGATGTAAGCAGCGTAAAGTGCTTTTCGAGATCCATGGGTGAGAGAATAAAGCATTGTTGCAATGGCGCCTGTAATGAAAACACTAACGGTCATGTCTAAAATTACAATGCGGCTGATGCCATAGTAAAGCAGGGTGGAGGATAAGATTGAGCAACTAATCAGTCCGACGCGAGGAGAAAATAAGTACCATCCAGCCCATAGGGTAATTAATGATCCTAGAATGGCCATAATAACATTAGTAAACCGAGCGCCAAAGTCACTGTTTCCAAATGTTTTGAGACTTGCAGCTTGCATCCAATAAAATAAGGGTGGTTTTTCGAAGTATTTAACTGTATTTAAGCGTGGCGTAAGGTAATCCCCACTTACGAGCATTTCTCGAGGAATCTCGCTATATCGACCCTCATCAGGGCTTGCCAACGGGCGCCTAGCAGCTTCAAAAAAGTAAAGTCCAGATATGATAATGGCTGCAAAGATCAAACATTGAATGAAAATTGAGGCTGATGACTGATCTAATTGGTTTTTCATCACAGTGCCTAGTTCGCTTTTGGCTGAATCGTCCGGGGTTTCAAATAGTCAGATTCTAGGCCATCTAATAAAAGAGCATCTGATGCATTAATGGATTTAACCGTCACTTGATCGATATGGAAGGCTTCCATCATGGCATAAACCAATATAATATTGGACAGAAGGTTTCCTGCAAATTTTCGATGGGTGTCGTGAGCCACTCCCATTAATTGCTCATCTGTATAATCAGCATATTTTTGAACAGCTTCCATCAATTCAACTTTCGTATAGGTTGTGCTGTCATTGCGAATGACTTTAACAATTGCGTCGTGAACAGCCCCAATCCCAACAACTTGATGCTTGGCCTGTTCCATATAGCGATATAGCGTTGTCGTATGTCGGGCTGGAAAAGCTAATATATTGTGGGCAATTTCAAAGGCATCGCTAATGTTTTCTTTGCCAATAGGGTTAGCTGTGGAAATAAGAGTTGAGTCGTGATTGTGAAGCTCTTCAATCAACATTTTTTTGAAAGTTTCTGTTGCTACTGCTCCAGAGAGAGAAATAAATCTACCAGTTGCATCTTTGGCAATAATTTGTTGACTGCCACCACCTATGTCCCAAACTACAGGCGGGGTTAAAGGATCAGCTTGCTCTCGTTCAACAGAAATATGCCCCAGAAGCGCCTCACCTTCCTGGTCAATTATGGCTACTTTAACGCCAGTTTTCTCTTCGAATTTCTTTAAAACAGAGTGTCCATTCTTCGCTTGCCGAAAGGCAGCAGTTGCAACGCCATACGCTTCGTCTACAGGCCCTTGTTTTTTATGGCAATCGGCCAGAAGAGTCCGAATGGCCTGTAGGCCAGTCTCAGTTACTTTTTCGTCAAGAGTGCCATTGTCAGATGCATCTAAGCTTTCTTGGTAAGGGACGGGAATAAAATTTTGGTGAATCACATTTTCAATTTTTTTCTCACAGTGATTTACAAGGGCATATAAAAGTTTTGTAGACCCAGAACCAATGTCAAAGATAGCACGTCTTGTAAGGCAGTTGGGTGGGGATTGGGTGCAGCCTTCGACAAGAGGAAGGTTTATGTGTTGTGCTATCGCAGTGAAAAGAGGGACAATGAGGATAAGAAGTGATCTGAACATGGAGCGCATAAGTGTCATCCTTATAAACGTATCCCGCCTCTAATTTAAGTTAGAAGCGGGATTATTGAAAATATGACTTGAGTTCAGGCAGCAAGTGCTTTTTTAGCTTGAGCAATAACTGCGCTGAATGCTTCTGGGGAACGGATTGCAAGGTCAGACATGACCTTACGGTCCATCTCAATACCTGCAACTTTTAAGCCATGGATGAGTTGAGAGTAAGTCATACCGTGCATACGGGCGCCTGCATTGATGCGTTGAATCCATAAAGCACGGAATT
>CANLAL010000005.1 GCA_947488045.1 Alphaproteobacteria bacterium | reverse complement strand
CCCGTATGAAACTTCAACTCGCCCTTATGAAAGAAGATACTGCAGCACAGGACCTGGGGGAAGATGTAGCTGAAATGGAAAGCATGATTGAAGCTTACCTAACTTTTGCTAAAAGTGGCGATTATGGAGAGTTTGAAAAGATTGATTTGGTGATTTTTCTTAAGGAATTGTCTCAAAAGCTCATTTTTACACCTCACGTTGTACACTGGCCCGCTCCATTGGCCCCACTTCACCTTTACGTGTGGGGGCCAGCCTTAAAACGTGCCCTCACGAATATTTTTCAAAACGCCCAGAAATTTGCAAAAAACATTTGGATTTCCTGGGAAACATATGAAAAAAGCATCACCCTTTATATTGATGACGATGGGCCAGGCGTCCCTGCAAACTCGATCGAGGATATTTTTAAACCTTTTTATCGGGTAGAGGGATCCCGCAACAGACACACAGGTGGCATTGGGCTTGGTCTTGCCATTGCCCGAAATATTGCCCGCAGCCATGGGGGTGACGTGCGCGCTCAAAAATCTCCCCACGGGGGATTGCGCATTGCACTCACACTCAAAAGAGACCCCAGATAAAAGATTCTCCTTTAAATTCTTTGACTTATGCGCTTAACGCAAAATAGAATGACCACAATAATGATTTAATAGATGGCTTTCATACCCTTTACTTTTTGAAAATTTATGGAGATTAACATGAGATTATTTTTATTTGTAATAGGGCTTTTTATTTGCTGTCAAAACCCAGCAATGTCTACACCACTAGAGGATGGAATGCGATACCGTTTTAATGGTATCAATGTGATTTCGCTTAGCGGCAGCCATCAGGACATGGGCTATAACTATGGCAAAGCCATGGTAAACCATTGAATGCCTCTTTAAGCATTATCCTGAATTATTACCAAGTTGAAAAAAACATCCCCTATCCTAAAATTCTCGCCACAGCTGAAGCCTTCACGCAGCGGTACTCCTATTCATATGATCTTTTCTTGCAAGGCATGGCTGCAGGATCTGGATTAACTTATGGAAACTGCCAAATCCTCAATGCCATGGAAACGTTGGGGTCACTCCTCACAGAGGAAAAAAGTCTTGGTCAGTGTGCTTTTATTGCACTTCCACCTGAAAAATCCTATGCCAATACCACAATGATTGGTCGCAACTACGATTTTCCACCGCCTTATGATTTAACAGCACAAGAACTTACTCTTACAATCCTAAAGGAAAACAATAAGATCCCCACGGCAATTATTTCCATGCCTGGGCAAATTTATTGCCCCAGCTGCATCAACCAAAATGGTCTCTTTCTAGAACTTAATAATGGTGAGCCTTCAGGAGGCTTTACCGTGGCCACGGATCGGAAAAGCTTGCTCATCAACATGCTTGAACAACTACAAAACTCTCCATCTCTTGAGGCACTGACATCTCAGTTGCTGGCAACCCAGTCAGATTATTCCCTGATCATCAACTCAGCCAATGGTATGTCGGCACGATCCTTTGAGTTTTCGTCAACGCTGGGAATGAAGACTAATTTTCCACCCTCAGGAGAAACTTTTGTCTCAACCAATTTTTACCTTAATACTACCTGGGCTGATATCCCTGTTCCCTCAGACAAGACCACCTGGATGGGCATCACGCGCCGTGACAATCTTCTCAATCTTGCTGATGCACAAGATACATTTACGGTCAGCAGCTTCCAACAATTAATGGATAAAAACATCAGTCAAGGTGGAGCCGTATGGGGCCTCACCATCTATCAAATGATCTACGATACTGGAAAAGATCTTTATCTGAAAATTACAAAAAACGGTGGATGGGTTTGTTTGCCGCTTGCCGACTGGCTGAGCTAAACCTTGTGATGATGTGTCTTGGATTCAGACCAAGGCACATCACCTCATCTTTATGCGTGGATCAAGGTTTCTTTTATGTATCCAAGAAGCTTCTCAATTTACGTGAACGGCTCGGATGCTTGAGTTTGCGCAAGGCTTTCGCTTCAATTTGACGAATACGCTCACGCGTCACATTAAACTGCTGCCCCACTTCTTCCAATGTATGATCTGAATTGGTTCCAATGCCAAAGCGCATCCGCAAAACACGCTCCTCACGTGGCGTCAAACTGGCTAAAACCCGAGTTGTGGTTTCACGCAAATTCGCATGGATAGCCGCATCAATGGGAAGAATTGCGTTTTTATCTTCAATAAAATCGCCTAAGTGACTATCTTCCTCATCTCCAATGGGTGTTTCTAAGCTGATGGGCTCTTTGGCAATTTTCAAGACTTTACGCACTTTTTCAATGGGCATCATCAATTTTTCAGCCAACTCCTCTGGTGTGGGTTCGCGGCCAATCTCATGGAGCATTTGCCGGGAGGTCCTTACCAGTTTGTTGATGGTCTCGATCATATGCACAGGAATACGAATCGTACGGGCCTGGTCTGCTATAGAGCGGGTGATTGCCTGCCTGATCCACCACGTGGCGTAGGTAGAAAATTTATATCCACGCCGATATTCAAATTTATCCACTGCCTTCATCAAACCAATATTGCCTTCTTGAATCAAATCCAAAAACTGCAATCCACGATTTGTATATTTTTTGGCAATGGAAATAACCAATCGCAAGTTGGCTTCAATCATTTCCTTTTTTGCGCGACGAGAATCCCGCTCACCCTTTTGAACGGAACCCACAATGCGCTTAAATTCACCAATCTGGCTGCCTGACTCCATGGAAATCTCATGGATTTTATCGAGCAAATTTTGGGCTTCTTCCCGGTGAGTTTCCACAAACTTTTTCCAGCCTTTAGTGGCTGATTCACCCATGCGCTCTAACCAGTTAGTTTCCATTTCAAAACCAAAATATTGGCTAAGAAATTGATCCCTTTTAACGCCCACAGATTCAGCAAGGCGGAGCAATTTTCCTTCTAACCCCACCAGCCTGCGATTGATGTTGTAAAGCCGGTCTACAAGCTCATCAATACGATCTTGGTTTAGGCGAATATTTTCCACGAGCTGAACCAATTGATCCCGTAATTGCACATATTGCTTCTCAAGTTTTGGTGGCACACTTTTCTTCTCAGAAATAGCCTCAAAGCGCTTCGCCTGTAGCTTTGATAATTCCGTGTAAGTTTGCTCAATAGATTGAAGGGCATCAAGGACTTTAGGCTTAAGAGATTCTTCTAGGACAGCCAGGGATACGCCCTCATACTCCTCCTCATCTTCTGCGCTCTCTTCTTCCGTTACTTCAGTCTTTTCTTCCCCTTCTGCTTGTGGTGAAGGCTCCGACTGAGACTCTTCGGACTCGGGATCAGATTCAGGATTTTCAGGAAGTTCCATTTCTTCTTCCTCAGCAACCCCTTCTTCCATATGAGGTACACCCGATTCCGCATTGGTTTCAATGGTCACCAGATCACGCACAAACATGGTCCCTTCCATGATTGCTTTGCGCCATTCAATGGCAGCTTTCATGGTCAATGGGCTTTCACAAATCGAGCCGATCATCATTTCACGGCCAGCTTCAATGCGCTTCGCAATGGCTATTTCACCTTCACGAGAAAGCAGCTCTACGCTCCCCATTTCCCGCAAATACATCCGAACAGGGTCATCGGTACGCCCTACCTCTTGAGCTGCCTCTGCTTGAGGCTCCCCTTCTTCAGTATCTGAAGCGGCGGCTACTGCAGCTTCTGCGTTTTCCGCCTCTTCACTATCCTCATTTTCCACCATATTAATACCCATATCAGTGATGAGGGCCATGATGTCTTCAATCTGCTCAGAAGAAGACTGCTCCTGGGGTAAAATGCGGTTAAGCTCATCATACGTGATGTAACCACGCTCTTTACCCTTTTGGATCAAACGCCTGACAGCAGCTTGCGAGGTGTCCTGAAGAGCCTCTGCGGCTTCTTCTTGGGGCTCAGGGGCAACCACAGCTTGTGTTGTGCGTGTTGACATCATATTTTCCTTTACTACATTACATCCAATTCATGACCCGTATCGGCCACACGACTTTCTAAAATAAGCGCTTTGAGCTTCTGCCATTTTTCTTGAGTCATACTCTCTTGAAGCAATAGCTTAGCGCTTTGAATATCCTGTCTAATTTCCGTTCTCTTTATAATCTGAAAAACAAGCTCGCGCCACCCTTCTTTCACTTGGGAGAGAGGGATGTCGGGCAAACAAAACTTGGCGTGAATGGATAAGCCTTTGTTTCCGAGAATATCAGCAATTTTGGCGCCCATTCCAACAGTATTCATATGAGCCAAGACATGGGCCTTGTCAAGGGGAGCTTCTTGGCAAAAATATTGAACAATGTGTCTTTTTATATCAATCAAAACTTCATCGGAGAAGGGCAACGCTGCAAACACCTCCACATCATCACTGACCACTTGCGGATGATTTACGGCGAGGCAAATAAGGATTTTTTGTTGCAAAACCGGCAATGTTTTAGACAAACGCAGCCCCATTTGAGGGACCGCACGCCATTGCTTGGTAGCGTGCCCCTGAACTTGCCTCAGGCCTTCTAAACGTTGGCGAATCTCTTGTCCATAAGCATTTTTCACATGAGGATCTACGATAGAAGAGATGATTTCCCGCAGACGACCTTTAAAGTCAGCCAGCCGCTCAGGTGTTGTGAGTGGTTTGATCTGCGATTGAGTCTGCCACAGATAATCCATAAGCGAAATTTTACCCTCCTGAAGTTTTAAAAATGCCTCAACCCCCTGGGTTCGCAAAAAACTATCAGGATCTTCTCCAGAGGGTAAAAACATAAAATTTACAGAATACCCTGGCTTTAAAAGTGGGAACACAAAATCCAAAACCCGACCAGCTGCACGCAACCCCGCCTCATCTCCATCAAAACAAATAGTAGGCTCAGAGCATATGCTCCAGGACAATTGTAGTTGATGAGCAGTAAAGCCGGTTCCAAGCGGCGCTACAACGTGTTTAAGCCCTCGATCATAAAGAGCCATCACATCAAAATAGCCCTCCACAATGAATAGCTCATGGTGTTTACGGGCCTCACCAGCCGCCAAATGATGGGCAAAGAGCATATCACCTTTATGAAAGAGAGGGGTTTCAGGTGAATTTAAGTACTTGGGGCCTTGCCCTTCTAAAAGCCGTCCACCAAAAGCCACAATACGTCCACGGGCATCACATATGGGCACCATCACACGATTGCGGAATCGGTCATAAACCCGTTTGGACGTTTCATCTTCTCCCAACAACCCCCACTTCAGTAGATCCTCTTGGGTAGCGCCCTCCTTTTGGAGCGCTTTCCATAAGAGAGCGGATTGGGCTGGCGCATAACCAATTTGAAACGTCTTTAAGGTTTCAGGTTTAAGCCCTCTTTTGAGCACATACTCACGCACAGGTGTCGATTCAGGTTGTGTCAGTTGGGTTTGATACCATTGACCCACGTGAGTGAGCCAATCATAAACCGCAGGTGCAGTCGTGTTCACAGGTATATGATGACGTTCTGGCAAAGGAATATGTGATTTCTCACTTAGCATAGCCATAGTTTCAGGAAAGGTGGTGCCTTGCGTTTTCATGACAAAATCAAAGTGATCCCCTTTGGCCCCACAGCCAAAGCAATAATAAAACCCCTTTTCATCATTGACTGTAAAGGAAGGAGATTTTTCTGAGTGAAAGGGGCATAACCCTGTGTGATCCTTACCTTTGCGACGCAATTTTACCCGTTCGCCGATGAGCGTGGATAGGGGGAGCGTTTGTCGCACTTGGTTGGTAAAATCAGAGGATGACAAAAGAGAGCCTCATACAAAAAACCACACACAGCATAAAGGCGGGCTCTAGCACAGAGTCCGCCTTTATTGTTTATCTTGAACGTGGACAAAGCCCTTTCAAGACATGGTCAGCTTCTGACTTAAGTCAAAGGCTGTAATAAAAGATCGCCAATTTTACTTGGTGTGACCTTCTTTGTGATCGTGATCATGGGTTTCTGCAGGCATAGGCATATCCACAACAGGAGCTTCTAATGTGACGTTTCCAGCCTTTTCAAAACCAAGTGTTACTTTCACATGACTACCGGCTTTCAATCCACCAGCAGGCAGACCCATAAGCATCACATGCTTGCCGCCACGCTCAAATTTTACCGTCTTGCTTGCAGGAACTTCAACTTCTTTAACCGCATGCATGGAAGCCACATCACCATCCATTTTTGTCTCATGGATTTCCACAGACTTTACACCCTCAGCGGATGCGTGCGTCAACTTGTCTTCCTCGCCGTCATTCTTGATCATGAAGTACAATGCAGTGGAATCTGTTGTTGTGGCAGAAACTTTAGCATCTTCAATTTTGACGTGGACTTTCTTTGCTGCTTCATGGGCGGGCGCTGTCGCTGCATGCTCTTTGCCAGCTTCATGATGCGTCAGTGCATTTTGATCAGCAACTTGATTGTCAGCTTCTTTTTCTTTACAGGCTGAAACCATCACCAAGGCAATTGCTGCCATCCCGATGCCAGAGTATAATTTGTTCATTGTTGTCATTTCCTCAAAAAGTTAACCTCTACTTGGGGACTATACTCCCATCTGCATCATTCGTAAACATGGTTTTATGAGAACCACTTTAAAGTGGTGAGAACAGGCTCGCCTGAGCGCTTAGCTTCAATAAACGCACAGGAAAAAAGTTGCTCATGGATTAAACCTAGTTTAATTGCTTAAGTCGATCACCTGGACATAGTCCGAGTCGTTCATCACTTTCTCTAAAAGAGCATGATTTCCTCCTCTTGAGCCACTGTGATCTTGATTGTCAAAAAATTCCCACCCTCTATTTGGCTGAAAATAGGCAGATCTGGAATGGCCACCTCTCGGAAGAACAAGAATTACGTCACTTTTCGCATCAACATCTGCACTTGCCTTCACGCCAAAAGGATCCACCATACCCGCTATCTTCCCATTCTGTTGTAGCACAAGCTTTCCGTTCGCCTCATGATTAGCAGCCACAGACTGAACTTTAATCTTTTGATGGTCCATTGAGATAATAGTGACAGCTACACCAAAAAGTAAATTGAACGGGACACCATCCCCTCTAAAAGTGAGCATTTCATAACTATCATGCGCGCCCAATCCCGCTTGATGAAGATATTCATAGTAAGCCTTGCTAAACATATTGATCCAAGGGTGAGTGCCTGGCAACAAATCCCCGTGATGAAGCTCCTTTTTAACTTGATATACTGCTGCATTTGCAGTCAAGAGCGCCCCATGTACCTGTTTTAAAGTTTCTGGAATGTCAGGCTTAGGAAATTGAAAATAAACATAGCCTGCATCCTGGCGAACAAGGGTTTTTTCTAAAATTTTCCTCAGCCCTGACACTTGAAGCGCAGCCCCCAGAATGGAATATAAAGCACAGGCTCCCTGATGGGGGTTTTGCAATAAAGGGACAAAATCGTCTACTGCTGGCAAGACGATGTTATGTGTAAAAACCCCATGAGAAGTATAAATTTTGTATCCATTCGTGAGTGTTTCAGCAAGCACCATAGGAATTTCTCTAGCATTTGCTAAAGTTGTTCGACCTAATGTGAAGACAATCACGAGAATCGTCAGCAAAAAACGCATGTATTTGTAAAATTCTATCATTTCAACGTACCTCATACCTCTCGGGATGCCTTTTTTGCCCCCCCACCAACGAAGATAGCTTTGTCTTTTAGGTAAGATCGTTTTCAATAAAATCAAGAGGAGCTAAGGTGGGGGGTGCATGATGCAAAGCTTATGTTTGTTGACGATACGACTTATTTCATCGCTATCGAATCCCAGGCTCATGACCTCATCCAACTTTAGATTACGTTCCCTAATCCACTTATTTTATCATCATTAAATAGCTTCAAACATCTGCAACCCATAGCAAAAACATATGCATACAAACCTAAAAAATCTCAATATGTTCGTATGTCTTCGCCTCCAACAGTAGACATTGCATTTCATGTGCATGGATACATTTCTTTGGTGACATTAAGGTCAAATCCTGAGATAAGGTTCAATAGGTACTTTTATGGAAATGAACAGAAACATGATCATCAACATTGGATTCGATGTGATTGAAATAGAGCGCATAGAGAGCAGTTTTAAACGGTTTGGCAAAAAATTCACAGACCGGTGCTTTACTCCACAGGAGCTAACCCTTGCCAAATCCCGCGCCTATCCCTGGAAAACCTTGGCCAAACGCTTTGCGGCCAAAGAGGCCTGTGGCAAAGCTTTGAGTACAGGTTTAGGGCAAGGCGTGCGTTGGGCAGATATTGAGGTCACAACCAAGCCAGAAGGGCAAGCTTCACTTACGCTTCATCATAAAGCCCTTGAACATTTAAACCGGCAAATTCCTGCTGGCCACACCCCTCATATTCATGTATCCTTATCAGATGATCAAACGCATGCTTATGCGTGGGTGATCATCAGTGCGGAACGTTTACAGACAGAAGGGTGACCCATGAAAAACAACTTATCATCTTCAAAAGTCGGGCATTACACAAAAAGGACACTGGCCTTCCTAAATGATGGAGACGAAAGTGTTTCAGGCTTTATTAAAAGCCTCCTCGCCATTTTGATGATTGTGGTTGCCATTCGTACCTTTGCCTTTGAGTCTTTCCGTATTCCCTCGGGGTCCATGTACCCTACCAACTACATTGGTGATTTCTTATTTGTGAGCAAGTATAAATATGGATACTCTCACTACTCCATTATGTTCAGCCCCAAGATTTTTGAAGGCCGAATTTTTGCAAGTGAACCGGAGCGGGGTGAAGTAGCTGTGTTTCGCTTTCCCAAAGACACCTCTGTGGACTATATCAAGCGGGTCATTGGCATGCCTGGAGATAAAATTCAGATGCGGGGTGGTATCTTGCACATTAATGGTAAAGCCATGAACCTTGAACGTATCGAAGACTTTATGATAGAAGATCAAGGTCATATGCGCAAAGTGGAACAATATGTTGAAACACTCCCTAATGGTGTGAAGCATAAAATCCTCAAACATGAAACTTTTGGAATGGGTCGGGCGGACAATACAGCTGAATTGATAGTCCCTGCAGGTCATTACTTTATGATGGGTGACAATAGAGACCGCTCCATGGATAGTCGCTATATCAATGATGTGGGTTTTATTCCCCTTGAGAATTTCATAGGGCGGGCTGAAGTTGTATATATGTCCATCGACTGGAGCTGGCCATGGTCACTGCGGCTTGATCGCTGCTTTACACGCATCAGATAGGATCTAAGGCTTGCGTCGCATCACGGATGTTTTAGGGTATACCTTCGCAAGCCCAGATTTGTTGACGCAAGCGCTGACCCACCCCAGCGCTATCCGCGCCAGCGTAACAAAATCATTTGAACGTCTTGAATTTTTAGGAGACAGAGCCTTAGGCCTATCCGTAGCTCATATACTTTATATCCACTTTCCCAATGAAGCAGAGGGACCTCTTGCCAAACGACTGGCAAGCCTTTGCAGTAAGGGGCAGCTTGTGAAAATCGCTCACTTATGGCAAGTAGCAGATCACATTATTGCTCCAGGGCTCCAAAAAGGAGCAGATAATGTTCTTGCCGATACCGTGGAGTCCATTTTGGGCGCTGTGTTTTTAGATGGGGGCATAGAACCTATCTTTCAGATTGTGAAAAAATTTTGGACCCCATATTTGCTAACAGATTCAAGTCAGGCAGACGCCAAAAGCCAATTGCAAATGTGGCTGCAAGCTAAGGGATTGGAGATGCCTGTTTACACGCTGCTCGGCAAAGAAGGTCCCGATCATGCTCCCCTTTTTCGTGTGCAAGTTTTGGGTAAGGGCTTGACGGCCATCAGTCAGGCTGCCACAAAGAAAGAAGCTGAGCAATTAGCTGCCAAATTTTTATTAGCACAACTAGAAAGTCCCTTATGACCCACCCCTCCCCAACCCGCTGTGGATTTGTTGCCATCATGGGCGCCCCCAATGCAGGAAAATCCACTCTCACAAATGCTTTAGTAGGCGCAAAAGTTTCCATTGTTACGCACAAGGCCCAAACGACCCGCAGGCGGATCTTAGGCATCGTTTGCAAAGAGCAAACACAGATGATTTTTGTAGATACTCCCGGCCTGTTTGCCCCACGGAAAGTCTTCGATAAAGCCATGGTGGAATCAGCCTTGGGTGGCCTTAATGATGCCGACATGGGTTTTTTGCTCATCGACGTGGCTAAGGAAGATCTTACACAAGCCAAAAAGACTTTAGCTTTACTGCCTGAAAAGCATCCCCCACTCTGTTTGATTTTGAACAAAATTGACTTAATCGCCAAAGAAAAACTACTAATGATCTCTGCCACACTCAATGCGCTCGCTCATTTTGAGAGAACGTTTATGATTTGTGCGCTTAAAGAATACGGCGTCAAAGAAATCCTCACCTATTTACAAGATCGCATGGAAATTGGACCATGGCACTATCCTGAAGATCAACTTTCAAATTTGAGTGAACGACAAGTCGCTTGCGAAACAGTTCGAGAAAAACTCTTTTTGTATCTTCATGATGAACTGCCTTACGGTCTGACAGTAGATGCAGAAAGTTGGGAGACGTTTCGAGATGGCAGTGTTAAGCTGACGCTCACCATCTATATTGATCGGGAACAACACAAACCTATCGTTTTGGGCGCTGGCGGATCCCAAATCAAACATATTGGGAAATTGGCCAGGGAAGAGCTGGAGAAAATGTGGGGCCACCGCGTCCACTTGTTCCTTGGCGTTAAAGTTAAAGATAAGTGGACTCAAAACCCAAGCTTGTACAGAGAGCTTGGTCTGGATATGGCTGATTCTTAAATGGAATGGGAGGACCAGGCTCTCATTATTCACACTCGGCCGTATAGTGACAATCAACTGATTGTCACTCTTTTGACTGCAAACCATGGGAAACGTTCAGGCATGGTGCGATTATCCAGGCAGAAATATGGGAATCCTTTTCAAATTGGGACCCTCACGGCTTCTATTTGGCGAGCTCGACTGGAAAATCACTTGGGGTTTTTACAACTTGAAACCATCAAGGCTTTTGGAGCAGCCTTTCTTCATGATCCCTTGCGATTAAAATTACTCACCTGCTCATCAGCTTTGGCTTATGACTTACTTGCTGACCACGAGAACCACCCAGAAATATTCCAAGGCTTCTTAACTTTTTTTGATGCTCTTTCTGGGGCCACCCCTCTCAAAGCTTATATTTACCTGGAGCTACTATTGCTCAAAGAGCTCGGATATGGGCTTGAATTGAGTCAGTGTGCTGTCACACAAACACGAGAAGATCTTGTTTATGTTTCACCTAAAACAGGTCGCTCTGTATGCCGCAAAGAGGGAGAGGCATATCATGATAAGCTGCTGACTTTACCAAAATTTTTGGTCGACTTAAATGCCCCGAATACCCAGAATGACTTACAAAAAGGGCTTACACTCACTGGATATTTTCTCCAAAAATATCTTTATCAACCCGGAGACAAGAAGTTACCACCCAGTCGATCAAGCCTTTTTTAAAGATATCAATTTGCTTTCCCAAGGCCCTCATACGCTATCTCTTACTTCACTTCAGAGTCCTTATGATTTCACTTTTTCCTTGATTTATTAGGCAACTTAGATTCAGATATGGCTGGTGTGGGGTTTATGAAAAATTGCCTCGTTAGTCATTCTTCCAACAAAAAATCTCAAGGAGTGCTTAAAGTATGTCTACATTAAAGGTTATTGCTGGCGTTCTTGTTGGCGCAGCTATTACGGGCGGTGGCATTTGGCTATCACAAAATACCCCAAATTTTCTTTCCAAGCCTAAGGCCCCACAGGGTCAGCTTTTTGAGGGGTGGGTTTTAAATTGTAGCAATGAAGTTAAAAAGTGCTCTTTATCTCAAACGCTTATGGATTCAAAATCCAATCAACGGGTGGCCAATATCTCCATTGGGAATTTAGGCCCCAAAGGTGAATCTTTTATGCTGCTTAATGCTCCCTTGGGGATTGTTGTTGCAGCAGGTGTCGCGTATAAAATTGATGAGCAAGAACAAGTGGGAGTCCCAGTGCAGCATTGCACACCTGATGGGTGCCATGCAGCGCTCCCCATGAGTACCAATTTACAAAAAGCCTTGGCAAATGGAAAAGTGCTCCGCCTAGGTGTTTTGGCTCCGGACAGACAAAGTCTTTCATTAGAGTTTAACCTTAAGGGCTTTAAAGAAGGTTTAGAGGCCTATCATGAGAAAGTGACAGCTTTTGGACCCGTTAATGAAATTACAAAAGTGGATACCAAGAAACTAAGCGACCAAAGCGATTCTCCTGTAGATGCAGAGGTTAGCCAAGAGACTAATCTTGCCCCTGCCAAAAACGCAGAAAAGAAGCTCCCTCCAAAAGAGCAACCAAAAAACAAAAACGAATAGCTGATTCTTGAGTGAATATAAAAGGGCCCTAAGGGGCCCTTTTATATAATTTTTGAACACCCAAAACATAACATCACTATTGGCTCAAGAACCGCTCGACCTCAAGGGCCGCCATACAGCCCTGTCCTGCGGCTGTTACTGCTTGACGATAGATATGATCCTGCACGTCCCCTGCTGCAAAAATGCCAGACATCGAGGTTTCTAAGCGACTATTCGTAAGAATGTAACCGTTCTCATCCAAATCAATCTTTCCTTGAAAGATAGCTGTTGTAGGTGAGTGTCCAATAGCCACAAAGACGCCATCTAAGGCAATCCTCTCTGCAGGAGCTCCTTTGGCATCAGCTAACTGCAAATGGGTTACACGAGTGGGCATTTCCTCCCCTTCAATAGCCAATACTTGCCGATTCCATAGAGGAACAATTTTGGGATTTTTAAACAGCCGATCTTGAAGAATTTTTTCTGCTTTTAGCTGGTCTCTACGATGGATTAAGTAAACTTTGGAAGCATGATGCGTAAGATACATGGCTTCCTCAACCGCTGAATTTCCTCCACCAATAACAGCTACTTCTTTGTTTTTAAAGAAAAAACCATCGCAGGTAGCACAGGCCGAAACACCGAACCCACGAAAGTGCTTTTCACTTTCCAACCCCAGCCACTTGGCTTGCGCACCCGTACAAATAATTATGGTTTTGGCGATATATGTATCTCCACTTTCGCTTTTACATACAAAGGGTCTTTGCGTCACATCCACATCAGTAATGATGTCAAAGATACAGGGCACACCCACATGTTTCGCTTGAGCTTGCATTTGATCCATAAGCCATGGACCTTGTATGACATTTTCAAAACCAGGATAATTTTCCACATCTGTTGTAATCATCAATTGGCCCCCTGGTTGAGGCCCCATCACAAGAATCGGCTTTAAATTTGCACGCGCTGCATAAATGGCTGCAGTATATCCGGCTGGCCCTGCGCCAATAATGAGAACGTCTGTATTATGGGTTTTTGACATGGGGAACTCCTAAGCTTGGCCATTTATATCTCAACTGGCCAATTCAGGCAAGTTCTTGAAGGCCTCTAAGGCATCTGGGTTGGCCAATGACTCTCTATTGACCACAGGCCGCCCATGGATCACCTCTCGTACAGCTAACTCCACAATTTTCCCACTTTTAGTTCGAGGAATATCAAACACTTGAATAATCTTGGCTGGCATATGCCGTGGAGAAGCATTTAAGCGAATTTGCTTTTTAATACGTTGAATAAGCATTTCATCTAACGTACTGCCTTCAATCAATCGTACAAATAAGATAATACGCATATCATTATCCCATTCTTGTCCCACCACAAGACTTTCTACTACTTCAGGCACCTGTTCCACCTGACGATAAATTTCTGCAGTTCCAATGCGCACACCCCCTGGATTTAAAACGGTATCCGAACGCCCATAAATCACCAACCCACCCTCTTGTTTGAGCTCAATAAGATCCCCGTGGCACCACACATTTGGATACTTACTAAAATAGGACTGAGTGTATTTTTCCCCTGTGGGATCATTCCAAAAACCAATAGGCATGGAGGGAAAAGGCTTTGTACATACCAGCTCACCCTTATTGTCTCGGACGCTTCTACCACGCTCATCAAAAACATCTACACTCATACCTAAACCTCGAGCTTGAATTTCACCACGCCATATAGGCAGAACAATTGCACCTAACACAAAACAAGAAATAATATCTGTCCCACCTGAAATAGATGCCAAGCTCACATTTTTTTTAATGCAGGAATAAACATAATCATAACTTTCATCCATCAAAGGTGAACCTGTGGAGGAAATCAGGCGAACAGACCTTAAACTATGGCTTTTTATCGGTGTGATGCCCTCTTTTTCTAATGCATGAATATATTTTGCAGATACACCGAATAGAGTGATTTTAGCTTCATCAACATAATCAAAAAGGATGTCCGCTTTCGGATACATAGGGGCCCCATCATACAAAACCAGAGTTGCGCCAGAAGCTAATGCGCTGACTTGCCAGTTCCACATCATCCATCCGCATGTGGTGAAATAAAAAACGCGATCTCCTGGCTTTACATCACAATGGAGTTGATGCTCTTTAATATGTTGCAACAACGTGCCACCTGCACCGTGGACGATACATTTGGGGCTTCCAGTGGTCCCTGAAGTAAACATGATAAATAAAGGATGGTTAAATGGAAGTGGCTCAAAGGCGATTTCCTTTGGCTGATATTTACGCAACATCTCGTCCCAAAGACAAGCCTCATTTAAGAAAGAAATATCAGGTTTTTCATGTAAATAAGGAACCACAATTGTTTTTTTTATCGAAGAAAGTTGTGTCTGTAGGTCCTTCAACTTATCCATAATATCAAAAGATTTTCCGGAATAAGTATAACCATCCACACTAAATAGGACTGTTGGTTCAATTTGCCCAAAACGATCTAGGATACCCGCCACACCAAAGTCCGGAGAGCAAGAGCACCAAATTGCCCCTAGAGCTGCCGTTGCCAGCATAGCTACAATTGTTTGCGGGATATTTGCCATCAAACCAGCCACACGATCCCCTTTGTTGACTCCAGCGCTCTTAAGCGCCTGAGTGCATTGAGAAACCTGTTGATAAAGTTGATCATAAGTCAGAGAATCTAAAGAGCCGACTTCATTGCGAGCAATAATAGCAACTTCATTACATCGCACTCTCAGTAAATTTTCCGCATAATTAAGTTTAGCCTGAGGAAAAAAACGTGCTTTCTGCATGGAGTGATGCGGTTCAAAAAGTACATCACCCTTTTGCTCAGCAATGACTTGTGCAAAATCCCACAATGCGCTCCAAAAAAGAGCAGGCTCAGCTTCGGACCATAAATAAAGACCATGGAAGTCCCCTACTGAGACACCTAGATTCTTTTCTAAAAATCTAATAAAGCGTGTTAATCTACTGCTTGAAACCTGTTTTGGTGACGGCTGCCACAGTGGCTTTCTCATCATCTCACCATATACTTGGTTTTTAAATGGCATATCAAACATAAGCCCCCCATTTTTATGATTTATTTTACCATGATTTGTGATTTCAAGATAGGGGATTCCATGAAAAAGACATTTAACTTTTGATAAAACTGTACTTCTTGTTGCGGAAAAAAGTCTAATTAAATCACTCTGTGTTTACGGAGTTAAGCCAGGCATCCTGTTCCTAGAAGATTATCTCCTAACGTTTTTCTTTAACCACTTGATGATAATCATCATACACATCATTAATCAATCGTGCCATTTTAAGGTCTAATTTAGAGAGCCCATTGATATCATGCGTTGTCAGCTTAATAGTGACCAAATGGTATACATTATGCCATTCAGGGTGATGACTCAGATTTTCTGCAATCAAGGCTACTTGGCTCATAAACCCAAAGGCTTGCTGAAAAGAGTTAAAACTAAACTCTCTTTCTAAGACTTTTCCCTCATTCATTAGATGCCATCCTTGTGCAGCAATGGCTGCCGGCTTATCAAAAGATCCATTACTCATAATTTCAACACCATTCCTTGTTTTGCTACATATACTTTATTCCAAGACTCCTGGGCCTCTGCTACAATTTGATCCATTATCTGATCATCATGTTCTGGCGAATGATGAAAGAGACAAAGCGCTTTTGCCTCAGCTTCTTGACACAAAACAATTCCTTCTTTCCACGTTGAGTGCCCCCAGTGTTCCTTCCCCTTTAGCTCTTCACAAGTAAGGCTAGCATCGTAGATAACCATATCCGCTGCTTCAATGAGCTCTAAAACCCCCTTACGGTACTCACCTGTCAAGTGGCCTGTGTCTGTTACATAGCATACTTTAGAGGCCCCATTGGAAATCTGAAATGCTACAGCTCCATTAGGGTGATCTAGAGGAGTTGTGCGAATTTGAACATATTCACTTAACTGAATAACCTTTCCCGCTGGATAATCTACATAATTAACATCAGCCTGAAATCCACTCACCTGCACTGGGAATAAAGGAGCCGCAAAAGCCTGACTTAAAATCGCCTTCACTCCCCCATAAGCAGCCACTTCAATGCCATAAATTGTCATCTGCTTAGACGAATCCCAAATAGGACCATAGAAAGGCAACCCCAAGATATGATCTATGTGCATATGGGACAAAAATAAATGCGTGTGTTTAATATTATTTTCCATGCAGAAATTCCCTGCAGCTCTAAAGCCTGAACCCGCATCAAAAACAACAAAAATATCATCAGTATATACACTCACACAACTGGTATCTCCCCCATACCTGCTGTATGCAGCAGAGCCACATGGAATACTTCCCCGTACACCCCAAAAATGAACTTCCATAGTGCACCTATTTCCTTACTTATAGGTCAAGCGATGAATACCATCCCAATCGTCTGGGGGGGGGGATTTGATATAGCCCATACATCGCTCAATATAAATTTTTGTGACTCGATCATTAGGCAAAACTTTCATAAGTTCTTTATAAATTTTTAATGCCCGTTTCCAATGACGTTGTTGATACAAATCAAAAGCCTCAAAAAATAAAGCGTAATAGCTTAATTCCGCATCATCACATCGGAACTCACCCGCATGCATCCCGCACAATTCATAAACGGCAATTCCTTCTTTTTTTCCCTTTACAGCCACAATATCAATAGGTCTAAAAACGAAATCTTCCTTGGCTTCTTTATAAACAGAATGACTTACAAGTGCATATGTTCCATACTCTTTACTAGCGCCCTCCAAACGTGAGGCCAAGTTTACACCATCTCCAATAATAGTATAATTCAGCCTCTCAGCAGAACCCATGTTTCCCACAACCACTTCATCTGTATTGAGCCCAAATCGAGTGGGGAATAACGGCAGTCCTTGAGCCATCCACATATGATTGAGCTCATTCACCTCTCGCAAACAACGCAATACTGAATAACAGGCATTGTAAACCTGCTTGTCATCCACAAGAGGCGCACCCCAAAAGGCCATAATACTATCACCGATGTATTTATCTATAGTTCCTTTATTGCTTAATACTAATTGTGACAATCTATCCAGGTATGTGGACATATGCCTTAATAACTTTTCTGAGGCTAGTTTTTCTGAAACAGCTGTAAAGTTCTCAATATCTGAAAATAAAATGGTGAGTTTCTTTTTTTCACCACTTAATTCTGCCGTATGGCCGGTCGCAACCAACTGGCGGACAAGATCTTTAGGAATGTAATGGCTAAAAGACCGCAAGCCCTCTTTCATCACACGAAGACCATCTGCAATCATAGAAATTTCTTTTAGCTTTGTGTGAATTTCCAGGTCACTGTCAATATCAAAATTTCCAACGCGATACATATCTTCGGCCAATTGACGAATGGGCACAGATATGCGGCGTGAAAATAAAACTACAGAAATTAAAGCCAGAAGAATAATTGCTAAGGAAATTAAAATTGTGTTTTCACGTGCCTGCTTTAATGGACCCACGAAATCATTCTGAGGAACAACAACCCCCATCATCCATCCTGTACCATACCCCTCAGGGAATGGCATAAAGCTTGCAATATAAACCTCTTCATTTACCTTAAAAATAAAATTTTTCTTGCCCGTTTTTTTAAACATTGAGAAGGCTTCTGAGAGTTGCACTTGACCTGTATCTTGTACATGCCCAATCACCACATGATCTCCTACTCGACGGGATGTTTTGCGGCTATCAGGATGACCAATAATCTCACCACTTTCTGTTAAAATGACAGGAACACCATTTTGGGCAACTTTAAGGCGACTTAGCATAGCAGAAATTTGAGCCATACCAATGTCAATAGTCACTGCACCCCACATCTCATTTTTATTATTAAGAACAGGAACAGTGGCACTAATTCCTATTTCATTATTTTCATAGAGATAAACATCGGTCCATCTTGGCTTTTTTTCTTTTTTAAGAGACATGTACCATGGACGAGCCCTTGCATCATACCGCATTAAAGATTCAGGAATTCTTTCTTCCCCAACTGAAATTGCTTTTTTCGTTAAATAGACTCTTGACTCAAAATTATTCCCTTCGGATCGATGAATTTTACGAATCATGTAGGCTGCATCATCTGGAACAGGAATTTTTTCAGTTACATACTCTTGAGAGCTAATAATCCGTCCAATATTCAGCACATTTCCATTTTCGTCTGCCACAAAGTAAGCAGTAAAATTGTCCTGAAATGTAAGACCCGATAATATTGATGTTTCCAAGTCAGGATCCTGAAGAATGTTCTTATTCTTTCCGGCCAGCATCCATCCCTTAGATTGCGCTAATTTCATCGTTTGATCCAGCATAGACGTGGTTGATTTAATGGCGTCTCTGGCAATCATATCTATTTGTGTATCAGCACTTTCTAGAAAGGCTCGAGAGGTTTCATAATAAGTATATGAAATAATGCTTACTGATGTCGTTAAAAGAAGTGTGAGAAAAACCGTCAGCAGCACAATGAAGACGGACATAATGCTCAAATTATTAGGCTTAACTTCAAAAACACTCATTTACCATGACTCATACTAAGGAAACTATCATGACCACTATAACAAGCAGACCCTTCAAAATTATTAATTTTAGTATTATCAGGGGCTTTAACGCACAGGGAAATCAAAATAAGTGTCTGGAAAAACTTCATCCACCAGCTGATAGTGCCACCACTCCTTGCTATAGCCTCGAAATCCACAGGAAATCATTACCTGATCAAGAATTCCACGATTATGCAAAGCACTGGTGGAAATGAGAGAAGAGTTACAATGTGAGGCTTCATCTAAAAAATCGAAATGGGTCCCCATATCACAGGTTCCATCCTCCAAATATACAATCATTCTGCCATCTTTAAGTACACGCTGACATACCTGAGGACTATAAGGTTTTTGACCTTTCTGAATCAGCGTAAGGTCTACCGCACTACCTCTTGTATGGGCTGATTTTCGGGCAATATAACCCTGTTCAAAAAGAGTTTTCTTTTTGAACAAAGGAAAGTATGACTCTTGCATGGAGTGAGCAGGCTCCTCAGAGCTTTGGGCCCATTCATAAAACGCGAGGCCTGCCTGCATGGGCCGATAAACTTCATATACAACCAAATCAAAACCTAATACTTCCAACTTATTTTGCGCGTTAGTTAAACTTTCTATCAAACGTTGCGTTCCAATGGCTACATTAGCTTCATACCCTGGCACAATATCCCCGTAAAAATTATAAGAGGTTGCATAGCGAATATTTACATGAATATTTGCGTTGAATTCATGCAAATAAGAAAAACCATCTGGAAGAACTTGGGTTTTAGCCAGGTATATCGATTTAGTCACTGTGTCAGCTCCCCTAGAGTTTATTTTTTTTCTGCTGAAGGCCCCTCATATCCATCAACTTTTCCAAAAAACTCCGGGGAGTCATGGGATCAACTTCGGCCAAAGCTTGATGATAAATCACAGTGGAAGGCGTCAAAGCAGGCAATGAATTAGCCTCAATTACAATCACCTCATCCGTTAAACGGTTGGCAAAAAAGTCAATGCGTGCGTAATTTTCAATACCTAAACATTTTGCAGCTTTTTCAACTGAACTGCGAATTTTTTCGACCTGTTGATTGCTGAGCAGAGATTCAGGTGGCGGTGTTAGGTTAATACCCGTCCCACCTTGAAATTTCTCTTCCAGACTTAGGACCGAACCCTCAGCCACTGTAATACTTGGATTAAAAGCGTGATAGGACCCATTGCATTCTAACACGCCACAGGTTAGCTCAAGCCAACCTTCCAGTGACGAATGCAACAAGTGAGTACCTTGAATCCGCACAGTATCTGTCTTGACAAAATGCTCAATAATGTAGTGGTCAGAAGCTACGGCCATTTCTATAGCCTCCACTTGCCCTACAAAAGTTCCGCCCGGAATAACAAGCGCTTTTGCATTTGTAAGATGGGCATATTGACAAAGATCTCGAGGGGTGTGAATAAGAATAATACCTGCAGAACACCCATCACTACGGGGCTTTATAACGTAAGGAGGTGGGGGAAGGCATGCTTCTAACGACTGCTTCCAAAACCTCAACGCCACTTGCTCATCCACCAAAGCGATCAATTGCTTACAAGTCAAACTAACCTTTGTAAGAGCAGAGATCTGGGAATCAGAGACCGTTGCAATGGCTTGTGCTGTTAAAAATTTATCCATACATAAAGCTGAGGCTTTTGGACCTGAGCCATTATAGGGAATACCAACTTCATCCAAAATCAATTGAATGGTCCCGTCCTCCCCTTCTCCGCCGTGAAACCCAAGAAAAACAAAAGTCTTTTCTGCTTTCATCTTTTCGCAAAGAGCCTGAAGCGTATAACTTTTAGGATGAGAGATTTCTAAGTGCGTATCGTTGATAAAATGTCCTAAACGTGCTTGAACTTTCTGAACAAGAAGGGCAAGTTTTTGAGTGATACTCACATCCACCATGCAATTATCGTAAATTTCCTCAACGGTATGGTTTAGCGCATGTGAATAGGGAAGTTCCCAAAAATGACCGTGAAAATCCAACAGATATGGTTGGGGGTAGTAACGCTGAGAAGCTCTTAATTTAAGCCATACATTGGTTCCGCTCATAAGCGAAACTTGACGTTCAGCTGTTTTTCCTCCAAAAAGAACAGCTACAGGAATACGTTCCTCAGGGTTATTTAGCTCCTTTGGAGCAAAATTAATGTTATTGCGCCTGCAAGCTGAAGCAATCACATACTGCAAAATAGCCCCATGGCTCATACCGACAACACAGGCCTGACGGAACAAAAAACTGTTTTGCTCCATCCCGCTGATGGGGTTAAAGTCTGTAAAAAGAATCCGCCCATCTTTTAAAACCCACCCATCCAAGCGTGCGAAATCCCGCATACCAAATCGCCGGAATAGATCTTCCGCCTGCTCACGTATTTTCTCGATGACGTGGATCTGAAATCGTGGCGGCGTATGATACAATGTGTTAGCTGTTGGCAAATATTTCCTTCGATAATCAAATACCTGTCCATCATTATAACTGATCTCAATTTCTGTCGGTACAAGGGCTACAGGCTCTCCGTGGGCATTTTGACAGACCACGATGGTAAATTCACTGCCTTCACAAAAGGGTTCAAGTAACGCCTGGTGGGTGATGTCTTTTTGAGCCAATTGTAAGGCCCGATCAAAAGCATCTTGGGGGGTCGTAACAGAAGAAACTCCGATAGAAGATCCACCGGCAACAGGTTTTACCACCGCGCGTGTAAGTTTATGAACGGTGAAGAAATTATTTATTTTTTCCGAAAGATTTGCATCTCCTTGCGTTAATACTAAAGCCGGCAACGTTTCATAGCCATAGGCCTTAAGTGTTTCCACAGCCTTGTCCTTGTGGAACATTGATCGGCAGACCTCAGAACTGCCCCCGACATAAGGTATCTGGAGCTCGTCAAGAAAAGCTTGTAACCCTCCATCTTCCCCATAGGCCCCATGTATTGTTGGGAAAACTAAATCTACTTGAGATAATATTTTTTTGAGCTGCTGTGGCTCTAAATGGGTTGCATGTTGATGGAGTTTAAAGTCAAAATCAGAGGGTGTATTTGAATACAGCTGAGACGTATGGAGTTGATAAAAATTTAGATTTCGATCCACATAAAATGCATAAATGACCATATCTCGATCAGACAAATGATCCATCAAGGAACGTGCTGAGTTTAAAGAAATTCCCCGCTCAAGGGATGGCCCCCCACATATGATAGCAAGCTTGAATGGCATCCTTAAGTGACCCCTTTTAAATATGACCTTGGCCCAACTTTACCATCATTTAATCACTTCATTCTAGATTTATTTAAGCCGAGAGCACACAATATTGAACCATGAATGCATCCACGCGGAAGAAAGAATTAAAGCTTTAACGCTAGCACGTCTAAGTCCCCACGCAACCCTACGAGGGCAAAATAGATTATTAAAGTCTGTGGTTAAAGGTTTTTTAGGCATTCTAATCATATAAAAAAGAGAAACCATTATCCGCAAAGGCTTTAATATGTTATTTATAAAAAACATCAGTGTTTCCATATTTATGGCACTACTCACCTCGAGCGCCCTCAATGCTCATAGTAGTTATCAATATAAAAGAGCGCTACCTGCTGTAGATGTGCGCAAAAAAGCATTTGACAGCACAAAATTCCAAAACGCATTTTTTACTCCCTTGATTATGAGGGAATCTGAGATGGATGAAGTCCTCTTAAGGCCTATAGAACAACAATCACAGACACCTCACATTGATGTTTCTACACTTCCTCAAACCCAGCCTATCACCCAAAGTCAAAAGAGTTTTTACCTATTCTTTGATTACTTATTTTACAAGTCAGATAAAAAAATGGAAAAAACAGACCATTTCGGTTATTATTTTATGGATATTGTATTAGAGGTTCTAAAAACTTTTGGCTCAGTAAGCTTAGTCAAATCGCCACAAATGGCCAACTTAATTTTTGTATTCCCATACAAAAAGGATGACCAATATTACCATGGTGAATACCAAAACAAAACTGTAATTGGATTATCCGGCGAAACCTTTGTTTATGACCCAGAACTTGTAAGTCTTTCTCTTTCATCACCACATATCGACCATGAAAACTACTTAAGAATGCCCTTTTATTTATTCAGATTTAAAGATGAAATTTCGCCATCATTTAAGAGACCTCAATCCCTTATGACAAAACATTCAGATTTTTGCGGATTTATGACGTCGCATGGAATAATAGAGGGTTATTACGCAGGGTTACATGACGGGGTCATTGCCAGAGATAGCCTTTTCAAGAATCTATCAAACTATAAACGGGTTAAAAGTGGCGGTAAGCACCTCAATAACATTGGGAGAACCATACCGTATGATAGAACGAGAGAATGGTTTTCTCAGTTCAAGTTCATTATTTGTTACGAGAATCAGAGCTTCGACGGATACATTACTGAGAAGCTTTTTAATGCCTACTATGCTGGCGCGATTCCCATTTACTATGCGGATCGCTCTGTCTTGCAAGATATAAACCCTAAAGCTATCATTTTTGGCCCTGATTTTGAAAGTGAGGATGCACTGATCGAGCACATCAAAAAAGTTGATCAAAATCAAACCTTATATCAAAGTATATGGAATGAACCGCTCATGCTGAATCCTTACTACTCTTATGAGGCATACCAAGAAAGATTGAAGGCGAAGATTGAACAAGTGGTTCTTCCGAAAATATAGGCTGGCCTCAACACAATCGAGCCCCCCAAGAGCATTCGGCAGCCTATTATTTGCTCGAGCATTCTGAAGCACAGAGCATATTTTTCACCTTTAATTCAAAAAATGTTTTTTTAAACGTGCTCCACTTAAAGAGTAAAGCTTATTTAATGACAAATTGCTCCTTAAATCGAAGCGCTACCCACGCAAGGAAAAGGAGCTTTATATTTCAACTCTTCTTAAGAATTTCTTATATGACACCATGGTATAAAAGTGAAAATCAAAATTCAACCACAGAGGCATATGGATGTCTATGCGCATAATCTTCATTTGTTTTGTTACAACAATATTGCTCGCCCCCAAACTCTTACAAGCTAACATTGCTTATAGATATAAACGAGCCACATCCCCTGCACATGAAGTTAAGGCTGTACCTCAGCATCCGGCGCTTAGAAATCTAGCTTTTACTCCAGTAACAACTATGGATGTTCAAAGTGAGATCATCCATACAGAAAAGCCTGTGATTGTGGAGAAACCTGTAGTTTCTTCAGAGGAGTATATTTGTGCCGTTGGCGCATATTACAACTTAATGTGTGAGCCAATATTGAACGCACTTAAACAGTATGAAGAAGGGTTTTTGAAGAGTAAGGAGATTCTTCCGGAACCTGACGCTCCCTACATCATTGAGCCTAAAACGCACCGCATCTGGTTTACCTCCGCTCAAACCCCTCAAGAGGTACCCCTTGAAAAGCTTAGATTTTACAATCAATCCCTTCAGTCTTACGAAGGAAAACCTTTTGAGCATCACTTTTGGTGTAATGGAGCATACTTAATTCCGCAGACGATTGCGGCAATCAGACAATTTAATGTGCCCGTCGTCATACATGAGATCATTGAAGTGGTTGATCGGTTTATCACTAAAAAGCTCTTTCAAAGATTTTTAAGGGATGAGCACTTTGCGTATGCATGTGACCTCGCTAGACAGGAAATCCTATGGCAACATGGGGGGCTTTACATGGACATTGGCCTTGAGCAAACACATGACATAGATGTTTATTTTAGAAAATACGAAGCTATTCATCTGATCTGGTACAATCTTGATTTAGCACACGGTGCCATTGGCGCAAAAATTGACTCCCCCTTATTGAAAAATAGCTTAGAACTTGTAACTCAATTCCCAAAATTTTTAAGCGAGATCCCTTTTACGCCATCATCTTATACCCTTTTAGGGTTAATGCATTGGCATGCCTGGCGATTGAATTGGAGCCAACTTAAAAGCCCCCCCACATCCATTGGGTTTCTTTATATGGGAACAGATTTCCATTATCAGGGTTTCGGCTCATGGCAAAATGATAAACATACACTCACGACAGGCTATTTTATTGATGCAGCTAAAGATTATTCTAGCGATATAGTATCATATGGGAGATATAAATATACTCTCGAACCCCAGGGCACTTGGCTTTGCGATCTAGCAGCTACTCATTTCGAAGCACCCTGCCTGGACATACGCTATTCTCCAGAGGCTCACCTTACAAAATTTCGGGGACTGGCCGGAGTCCCTATTGATCATAAAACACCCTACAAAATTGAGCCTAGAACACATCGCCTATGGTTGACTTCACCTGAAAACCCGACAGAACCCTCCCGAGAACAGCTGCGATTTTACAAGGAATCTCTTCAATTTTATAAAGATAAACCCTTTGAGCACCACTTTTGGTGCAATGGCGTTCACCTGATTCCTGAAACTATTGCGATGATACAAAGCTTCAATGTACCTGTAATTATTCATGAAATCAGTGAGATTATTGATCAATTTAATATTAAACCCTTGTTCGAAAAGTTAATGAGCGACAAATTGTTTTCTTTCGCTTCAGACATTGCCAGGCAAGAAATTCTTGTGCAACAAGGTGGCCTATATAATGATATCGGAATAGAGCAGACCACTGATATTGAACATTATTTTAGAAAATATGAACGCATTCAATGCATTCGCCGGGTGTGGATTGATACTCATTTTATAGCTGCCCCCAAGGGCTCAACATTTCATACACAAAGTCTGCTTATGATTGAACCCTTGATGAAAGCTGCATTACAAAAAGGTCTCACCGTCCCTCACCTACGCACGCATGAATTTTTAGAAGCGCGCACATGGCAATTAGTAGCGGCCATGGAGGAAAAACCCCTTACTTCCGTTGGATTTGTTTTTGCTGACAAAGAATATACTCCCCATGGATTGGGGAGCTGGGTAGGAAAAGATATTTCTATGACATATATAGTCGAAGCATTCCGTGAACCTACTCATAATAATCAAGACGCTTACACGTTACACTAATTTTGCAGCATTAAACTTTTTAAAACCTTTATGCCAACCCTTCCAGAGACCGACTCAAAATATCCACATGAGCCATCCCTAAATCAGGGGCAGCTTGCATATCTTGAATCAGGTGTGAGATACGCTCAAGTGCATTTTTATGAGCCTTTTTCCAAGCCTCCAAGGGCGATGTATTATCAATTTGAGGCCTTTGCAAAATAGTTTGCACCAAATGGGTCTGATGGTGGAGTAAGTCTCCATACAAGAGAGAGCGAGAAAGGCTTTGCCAGTTACTGGAAGGGTGGATCTGATTGAGCACCCCTCTTCCCCAATTTAAGCCCAAGGCATCACTCAGGTAAAAATAAACTTTTGCAGTAGCGACCACACTATGACCCGTGTTTTGAGCGGTTCCAATAATGTCTAAAGCGCTATCGGCAAGATTCCTCAAAAACACAATACGTTTAGCTAACTCTTTTGGAACGTGAGCGTGAACCAATAACTGCACTTGTTGAGAAAACACACTACGATCCTGAACACCCAGAGCTTGATCCAATCCTTCATAAAGATCTTGTAAGGGTTTTACATATAAGCCCCCTAATTGCTCTACTGGGAACTCATCTTTATTTTGTTGCAAAAATCCGAGTGCGACTTTTTCTACACATTGTTGTATTTGAGAAAAAAGGTCTAAAAAGACGTGGGAGGAAAGTTTATGATCGAGGCTTTCAATTTTTTTCCACAATTCATCGAGCGCAAATAGATCCACCATAACATAAAGAGCCCGGACAATACGGACGAGCGAGGCATCAGTGGCTTGAGCAAGGCGCAAAAGTATTGTCATACCAAATCGGTTGACCACTTCATTAGCGATGACAGTGCCAATAATCTCACGACGCAAAGGATGAGATAAAATTTCTCGTTTGTATTGATCTTGGAGAGTTTGGGGAAAATAATTGAGTAAGGATTGCTCTAATGCAGGCTCATCCAAGAAGCTTGAGGCAATCAAAGAATCGTAAATCCACGTTTTTGTGTGGGCGATAAGCACAGAAAGCTCAGGCCGTGTAAGCCCTTGTTGATCGGCCATACGTTGGGCCAATACGCCCTCAGTAGGTAAATTATTCTGAAGCCGATCTAATACGCCCTCATCTTCAAGACGCTTGATCAAAAGAGCATGATCTTCAACTTTTTGAGGTGCAACACGTTGCTTTAAGCTTAACAAGAGGTTTTGCAAATAGTTGTCACGTAAGACCAGTGCTGCGACGCTATCGGTCATCGACGCTAGAAGAATATTACGCTGCTCCAGTGTAAGCTGTGTCTCTTGCATCACTTTCGAAAAAAGAATTTTAATATTCACTTCGTGATCTGAACAATCCACACCACCTGAGTTATCCATGGCATCCGTATTGATACGTCCGCCATTTAAAGCAAATTCAATACGTGCATTCTGTGTCATGCCAAGGTTAGCACCTTCCACAATCACCTTACAGCGCATTTGAGCCCCATCGACACGTATAGTGTCATTGGCGCGGTCGCTCGCATCTCCATGGGTCTCTTGCGTGCTTTTCACAAAGGTACCAATACCTCCAAACCATATAAGCGTCACAGGAGCTCTTAAAATGTGGTGCATGAGTTCAGAAGGAGATAAATGGTCAGCTTCTGTTTGCAAATCTAAAGCCTGGCGGATTTGGGAAGTAAGTGTAATAGATTTTTCTGAGCGACTAAAAATACCGCCTCCTTCAGAAATCAAATCCGCGTTGTAATCTGCCCACGTGGAAGTGGGCAATTGGAACAGACGCTTACGTTCTGCAAAACTTAATTTTACATCGGGAGTGGGGTCAATAAATATATATTGATGATTGAAAGCAGCCACCAATTGAATACAGGGTGACAACAACATACCATTTCCAAAAATATCACCTGCCATATCTCCGATGGCAATTGTGGTAAACAGATCTGTATCCGGCTGAATACCCATTTCACTAAAATGACGGCGGGTAGATTCCCAAGCGCCACGGGCTGTAATTCCCATTTTTTTATGATCGTAGCCAACAGATCCACCAGAAGCAAAAGCATCACCCATCCAGAATCCATATTGAGCCGAAAGTGAATTGGCGATGTCAGAAAAAGTAGCGGTTCCCTTATCTGCAGCAACAACAAGGTAAGGGTCCGGCTCATCATAACAAATCACGTTCTTGGGTGGCACGGAAATACCTTGGACCATGTTATCGGTAAGATCTAGAAGGCCACACATCATCATTTTATAGCAGTGAATGACTTCAGCTTTTTGCTCCTCCCGTTGTTCAGGTAGCTGTTTAACCACAAATCCGCCTTTTGACCCCACAGGCACAATCACAGCGTTCTTCACCATTTGAGCTTTCATCAAAGAAAGCACTTCTGTGCGAAAATCTTCACGACGGTCTGACCAACGAATGCCTCCACGGGCTACACGGCCACCACGCAAATGAATAGCCTCCATCCGCGTGGAGTAAACAAAAATTTCACAATAAGGACGTGGCGGTGGCAATTCATCAATACGCTCACTATTAAACTTAAAGGATAAATAGTCTTTCCTGGCACCCTCTTCAGAGCGTTGATAGGCATTGGTCCGCCATGTGGATAAAATTAAGTTATAAAACTTACGTATAATCCGATCTTCATCCAAGGTTGAAACAGTATCAAACGCAGTCTCTAAGCTTCGAGACAATTCTTTAAGATCAGAAGCTTTCATTCGATTCTGGGGATCAAATCGACCTTCGAAAAGATGAACCAAACCTCTCGCAATAGGTGCGTATAATACTAATGTTTCCTCAATAAATGACTGGCTTAAGTTAAATCCAATTTGCTTTAAATATTTGCAATAGGCCCTCAAAATTTGAATTTGCCAGATATCTAAATCAGTCCTAAGCAAAAGACGGTTGAATCCATCATTCTCAATTTCACCAGCCCATATGAGCCTAAAGGCCTCACTGAAACGTTCCTGAAGCGCTTCAGGAAGCAACCCCGGATAAACAATTAAGGGCTCAAGATCTTGAATCCAAACTGCTTCCATACCTTTTGGCGACACTTTGTAAGGCATATCCTTGGCAATACTAAAATCCAGGTTATTCAAGATAGGCAGAATAGAAGCCAAAGGTACGGGGTCAAATCTGCTGTAAAATTTAATACGTAAGTGGTTAGAACCAGGAGGATTTAAATATACACGTGTTTGAATACCATCCATCAAACACGTCTCAAGAGCTTCAATATCCTCTAAAGCCAATGCAGGCATAAAAGTCTCTTGATAGGAGGAGGGAAAACTTTCTGAGTATTTAACGCTTAAAGGATGCCCTAATTCTTCACCGAATCGTTCAATAACAAGCGTTTTAAAATGTTCTGCCCACGGGCGGCTAATCTCTTCTAAGGTAAAGAGCAGCATGGAAGAGTTTACCTGTGAAACAGAAAGATCAGTCGCAATAATGTAGTGCAAACGTGCGAACGCAAAATCACTCACATGGGTAGAGGCAGATTGAATTTTTCCATTAAAAACATCCGTTAATTCAGCTGCGAATTTATCTTTTAAATCTGCCGAATAATGATCCTTAAAAACGTAAATAAGCGCAGAAAGAAATTCACCATAAGGGTCTTGTCTTAAAAATAAAGCGACTTTCTTATGTGCGCCTAACCGCAACACATTCATAATGATATGGAATAACTCTTCCTCAGTAGATTGAAATAACTCATCTCTTGGGAAATGCTCCAATACTTGGATAAGCAACTTGCCCATGTAACCTTGAGGATTATAGCCCGAACGACGTAAAAGACGGCGTACTTTTAACCGTAAAATAGGAATGTCGCGTGGACTACGGTTATAGGAAACAGCCGCAGATAATCCCAGAAATTCACGAATACCCACCAGCTTCCCATTTTTATCAAACATCTTTAAGGCAATGACATCCATGGGGATCGGCCGATGTACGGTGGCAGATTCTTTTGTTTGGTTAAACTGAATCAGCTCTGATGACTGAGCAAAAGCATGATGATGGGTCGCCAATTTTTGCAGATTGATAATAGAAAGCCAGCGACTTTCCTTAAAAAGCCCTAAATGACCCTCTCCTGTTAATGCCTGAGATGGGTCTAAGGGGAACTCTCTATATCCTAAAAAAGTAAAATGGTGATCATTAATCCAGGCTAAGAATTCACTCACCTCAGGAATATCGTCCGAAGGCTCAAGATATCCTAATTCCAGTATGGCTTGCTCAATTTTTTGCCGCATGGATTGCCAGTCGCTCACCACAATTCGGACATCTTCTAAGACACGGCTAAATTCATTATAAAGTAAAGCAAGTTGTTCGGGCGTGGAGTGCCCACGAATCTCAAACCGCAAAAATGCTTCACACTGAACAAGTGGCTCAGAGTTGTCTGGAGAAAAACCCTCCAACTGGCCGTCTTCATCTCGCTGAACATTTAAATCACATTCCATGAAATACTGGTTAGTATAGCCCAATCGCTCAATCAAAGCCAAAAGAGAGTCCACTAAAAACGGAGAATCCATATGCAAAATATGAACAATTGTGCGCTTATATTCATTGCCATTCAAATTAACTTTATAGGGATAAATATGGATTTTGGGGGTTTTTCGATCCCAGATACAAATCTGTTTCCAAAATTCTACCAAATGCTCCTCTAACCCCAGCGTCATATTTTCCACTAAGGATTCAGGGGTTTCATCATTTAAAAGACGATTTAAAAACGTCTCCAAATGAAGGTGTGAAGATTTTTGAATCTGCTGGCACAGGCGCGCGTACAGGGAAGTGATGAGATCCCCGTTAATACGGCTATCTTTCATGTGATATACCCCCTTATCATGGAAGGCTACAGGTTAATACCGCGTCTAGTTCCACTTCCAAGAGTACTCTTTTTTTTCTTATTATCAAAGAGACTTTTGGAGCGGGCGAAGGGATTTGAACCCTCGACCCCAACCTTGGCAAGGTTGTGCTCTACCCCTGAGCTACGCCCGCGTCTTAAGTTTAGACTGCATGTTAGGGGATAATATACTCGAAGCCATTTGGCAAGTCTAAAAAGAATATG
>CANLAL010000004.1 GCA_947488045.1 Alphaproteobacteria bacterium | reverse complement strand
GAGTGGTGCCCGCTGCCAGACTTGAACTGGCAAGCTCTAAAGAGCGACAGATTTTAAGTCTGTTGTGTCTACCGATTTCACCAAGCGGGCGTGAAGCTTAAGCTAACCTGGACCTGAAGGGAGATCAAGCTGTTTTTACCATTAACTGGTAGGTGAAACGTTTGATACTTCTTTTTGCCCCTCTCCCGCTTTTTCTTCAGTTGGAAAGCTACCTAGCTTCAGAGCCTCAAAACCTGGTTGATCATCGCGGTAATACTGTACCAAAATAGATTTTTTATTGGCCTTAATGGCTGCTTCCACTGCAGCAATCAATTCCTCTGCCGTACGTGTAGGTACTCGTTCAACCTCCACAATGACATCGTCAGGGCGCATACGCTTGAAAGCCGCAGGACTTCCAGGTTTCACATCCAAAATCAGCACACCTTCAACTTCTGGCTTAATATCCAATTGACTACGAATATCAGGGGTTAAAGTGGAGACCATAAGGCCCAAAGCATCAATACTTTGTTGCTTTGGAAGTTTATAGGACAAAGGAGACGTAAACTCATCAGGCTCTTCCAACTGACCTACAGTGAGCTTTATGGCCTCCTCTTTTTGATTCCGCCATACAACCACATCGACTTCTTTCCCCACTGGGGTATCTCCCACAAGACGTGTAAGCTTTCGTGGATCCGGAATGCTTATGCCATCAAATTTAACGATTACATCCCAAGTTTTTAGACCCGCTTTGGCGGCAGGGCCATCAGGGGAGGTTAATCGACCCACAAGCGCGCCACGTGGCGTTCCTAAGCCAATGTTCTCAGCCACATCCGTTGAAACCCTTTGGATGTTAACGCCAATCCAACCCCTCTTGGTGCGACCAAATTGCTTGAGTTGCTCAATCACAGGTCTAGCGACAGAGGCAGGTATGGCAAATCCAATTCCAATATTAACCCCTGTGGGAGATAGGATAGCGGTGGTAATGCCAATGACCTTTCCATCCTTAAACATAGGGCCACCTGAGTTACCTAAATTCATAGACGCATCTGTCTGAATAAAATCATCCACGTATTCTGTCACCCCACCCGCACGCGTACGCGAAATGTCACGTGCTCGAGCAGAAACGATCCCTGTGGTTACAGAACCACCCAATCCATAAGGATTGCCAATAAGAATAACCCAGTCACCCACGCGGGCTAGAGAAGAATCACCCCACTCTATCGCAGGCAGTTTATACGGAGCGTCCACTTTGAGGAGAGCTAAATCCGTCCGATGATCACGCCCAACTACCTTGGCTTTTAACTCAGTATCATCCCAAAGAGTTACAGTGATTTCTTCCGCATCCAGAATCACGTGATTGTTTGTGACGATATAGCCATCTTCGCTAATGATGAAACCCGAGCCCAAGGAAGTACTTTTTTGGGCGCGGTGGGGCATGCGGGAACCTTCAGCCACTTCAGGCAAAAGCTGTTCAAAAATAGAACCCTCTGGAAATTGGGGGAACTCAAAAATTCGACGATTAATCGTTTGTGTCGTAGAGATATTGACCACGGTCGGCAAAAGACGTTCCACAACCGGAGCGAGTGACGGCAAACCTGTACTCATGCGCCCCATTTGATGAATTCCTAAATTAGAAGCCAGGCTGCCTAAGACAGATTTCTGCGGCTCATCCTTTTTGGTAGTTTTTTTTGTATCAGAAATTGGTGATTTACCTATGGATTTTTCTGTAGGCAGCTGAGCAGAAGGTGCGCTGTAAGCAGACGACATCACCAATAGACTCATTGCCAAAACACTCGATACTAGATGAGATTTATGCTTAATGATCCGCATGAGAAACGCTCCTACTTCCGAAAACCATTAAAGTGGGTAAAAAATTCACTCTTAGGCGAGAGAATATATGTTGTAGACTCAGGTTTCAATGCCTTCCGATAAGCCTGCAAAGACCTATAAAACTCATAGAAATTGGGATCCTTGTCAATAACGGCGGCCAGTGTCGTGATGGCTTGGGCTTGGGCTTGCCCTCGGGTCAACTGTGCTGTTTTTTCAGCCTCAGCAATAATAATGGTTTGCTCCTTATCTGCTGTAGCTCGAATTTCACGTGCTGTTTCTTCACCCTGGGCACGAATTTCTCGGGCCACACGTTGGCGTTCAGCACGCATTCTCTCAAAGATTGCCGCACTATTTTTGGGTGGTAAATCAGAACGGCGAATCCGTGCATCAAGCACCTCAATACCCAATTCATGGGCTGACTTATTTACCTGAAAGAGCAATTTGTCGAGGGTTTTCCGCCGATCTTCAGAAATAATCTGGGAAAGACTAAAGCCTCCGAATACTGCTTTAAGTGTTCCCGGAATAATTTCGTCTAAGCGGGCACGGGCCGTGAGTTCATCCTGAACAGCTTTGTAATATTTCAAGGGATCAGCAATGCGATAAACGGCATAAACATCCACAACAATACGTTTTTGATCCAAAAGAGTGATATTAAAAGCAGGACGCTCATAATCAATGAGACGCTTCTCAAGAAATTTTACATTTTGCACAAAGGGAATTTTGCCCTTGATACCAGGCGCAGAGTATACGTGCTGCATTTCACCAAATTGAAAGATAAGGGCATGTTCCGTCTCAGTCACTAGAAACACCGTGTTGAAGAACAAGATCATCAAAAAAAGACCCGAGAGGGCCCACTTATAAAGCCGTGGCGTCATTTTTGGGGATCCTTTTTCACAACTTTAGCTTTGGGAGAAGATAGGGTTTCTTCAGTTTGTATTTTGGCATGCTTTTTCGCAAGTTCCGGCAAAGGAAGATAACCATGTACAGGGGCACCCGAAGAAGGGTCAACCACCATCTTCTGAGCCCCTGAAAGCACGTCCTCAAGCATCTCCATATAGAGTCGCACACGGGTGCCTTGCGGAGATTTTGCATACTCTTTGTAGAGCGCTGCAAATTGACCGGCTTCACCTTCGCTGCGGGCAATCACTTGATTCGCATAACCTTGGGCATCCAACACAATATTTCTTGCCTTTGCCCTGGCTTTAGGGAGAATTTCATCATGATAGGCCTTTGCCTCATGTTGAGAACGCTCTCTATCTGCCTCGGCCCGCGTTACATCGATAAAGGCATCCATAACTGGCTCAGGCGGGTCCGCCTTTTGCATCAAAAACTCAACAATTTGGATGCCTGAATCATAGCGGTCTAAAATAGCCTGAAGTAACTGAGTCACCTCTTCATTCACTTGTGCTCGACGCTCTGTAATGAGGAGATTAATGGGAGTTTTGGCAATAATTTCACGTAAGGAGCTATCTGCTGCGGCAATCAGAACCACTTCTGGAGCCCGAACATTAAACAAAAATTTCCGCAAATCTTTAATGCGCCAATGAATAATATATTTACTGACCTCCAAAAGATTTTCATCACCCGTCAGCATGTAATAGTCATTTTGCTCTCGTTGAATGTCACTGCGTCGCTCATCACTTGATAGGTGATTATTTACGGCAACATTACGGACAAAGGCCTCTTCAAAAGGATAAGGCCAATGATAACGCAAACCTGCACCCTTTGTCTCTTGATAAGCACCCAATCGTGTTATCACAGCCTGTTCGCCCTCATTCACCGTATAGACTCCTGAAGCAAGGTAAATCAAAAGAACAGCCACGCCAATAAGCACGCCCAAACTTTTTTGGGGAAGGCCGTTATGACTTTGATTCATATTGTCAAATTGACGCCTGAGTTTGCTATATAAATCATTGAAATCTTGTGAACCGCTAGGCTGACTTCCCTTAGATGGGGAGGGCTTTGACCAGGGATTATCTTCTGGTGACCACGACATATACTTTTATTCCCTTGCATAAACTTTATAAGGCAGGATCGCCCTTCACGCGTGCGTAACTAATAACTTTTCTCACACCTTTAATGCGCCGCGCATGATCCGTAATACGCAAGAGCTCTGCTTGGCTTTGAGCCACACCCATGATGTAAACAATAGAGCTTACGGTCACAAGGGTATAATTACGCGACGCTACTTGACCATCAAAAAGGAGGTTACTTTTAAGTTTTGTAGTGATCCAAGAATCCCGGGTTACATCGCCTAAAGTCTCACCACGGCCCATGACTGTAATTTGGTCAATGACTTCTTTCACGCCTTTGGCCTGCCACGCCAATCGTACGGCATCCAAATGCATTTGCTCCGTTGCCACTGTCCCTGCAATCAGGACCCGGCCCTCATGAACGGTCAGGCCCAGCTTTCCATGCATTTCTCGATTGTGTTGATACCATGTTAAATTAATGCGGGTACGGATTTCCGTGTCCGTCAACGCTCCACCCATTCCACGTTCTTCTGCCACGGCGCCGCCTACCACTGCAGCACCACCTCCAATTATCACGGGGGCACACCCTGTAATGATATTGATACAAAGTAAAAGAAACACGATCAAAGCACGCTGCAGATTTCTTTGCATTTTTTTATCCCTTGATTTAACTATCGCTCAGGCCGCCACGCACCTTTAAGGTGATACGGTAGGCGTCCTCGTATTACTAGCATAAGATCGAACCGAATGTTAAGGGGTTCGTTGAACTTTTTGGCAAAATATTTTGCGGCTCGCTCTAAACGCATCCTTTGTTCAAACAAAACAATAGGGTCGTGTATCAATTGAGGCCTATATTTCACCTCGACGATGGCCAGGGTGCTCCCTTTTCTTGCCACAATATCGATCTCACCTAACGGAGTTTTCACACGCCTACCCAAAATGATGTAGCCCTTAAGCCACAAGATCAACGTGCAAGCACGTTCCGCCCATAAACCTTTTGTGTAGGCAGTCTTCATATGGATATTTTCCGTGCAACCGTGAGCATGCTTAAAGTAGTTTCTTGCAAGAAGTCAGAGCCATCTAGGTTACATTGGTTAATAATCTCAAAACCTTGGCGATGGAGCATATCTCTTAATTGCTGAGGTGTGTAAAGTTGCAGAGAAAATGAATGCTTCATAAAATTGGGCTTATCTGCGTTTTTTTGCAGAGCATAATAGTCATAGGAGGTAAGAAGGCCTTTCTTTTTGTTAAGTGTGGAACATTGCATATGATGGATGACCGTATCATGTACCTGCTTTTGTACATGCATGGAAAGATTCTTGACCTTATCATTTGTCATAGCGGCTAAATTGAAGATATCGAACACATACAGACCACCCTTTGTAAGATTAGCATGGATATTTTTCAAAGCGACTTCAAAGTCTTTTGGTGTGAGATGGCCCACTGCATTGAAGATGGTGATTACCGCGTCAAAAGTTCCCACTTTAAGAGTTCTCATATCACCGTCAATCCACTGAATAGGTAAGCCCTCACGGAGGGACTTTCCCCGTGCCATTTTCAAAAGAGCCGGGCTGAAATCTGCACCTGTACAAGTGTAACCTCTCTTGGACAGGAAAAAAACTTGTGATCCGGTACCACAGGTAAGGTCCAAAACAGTTTTAACATTGTGCGTTTTTAATACGTCCGCGATAACTGCGTTTTTTTTCCTAGTCCCTTCATTGATGTTAAACGCATCAAAATATTCTGGGTATTTTCTGTACTCCAAGGGTAAGTTTAAAGATCCTGAGCCAATTATTTTGTGCCATAAATTTTTAAGGCCTTTAAATGGGTTCATTTTTCCATTCTCTTAAGGGCTAATGCCCGAGCATACACATCCTTACGACTCAACCCTGTAAGATTCATCACTTCTTGAACCGCTGATTTGAGCGTATTTTCACCCAAACTCATGCGCAAAAGAGCGTCCAAATCCACCTCTTCTTCTCCTGAGAGCTGGGGGGCTACCATCACCACAATTTCTCCTCTCAATGGAGTTTGGATCATGGAAGCAAGAACATCCTGAGCCGTCCCCCTCAAAAAGGATTCGTACATTTTGGTAATCTCTCTAGCAACAACAACCTTACGGTTTCCCAATACAATGAGGATATCCTCCATGGTTTCTTGAGCCCGATGCGGTGCCTCATAAAAAACCAAGGTGCCTTGAAGAGCTTTAAGAACCGAAAGCTCCTTTTGCCTTGCAGCAGATTTTGGCTTAAGAAACCCATGGAAGTAAAAGTGATGTGTGGGCAAGCCTGAAGCTGAAAGTGCACAAATGGCTGCGCAGGGACCAGGCAAGGGAACTACAGTAAGTCCTGCTTCAAGAACTGCTTGGAGAACACGATAGCCAGGATCTGAGATTAAAGGCGTACCTGCATCACTTACAAGGGCTATAGATTGACCTTGGCCCAAACGCTCCAATACTTGTGGGATACGGCCTTGCTCATTGTGATCGTGGAGGCTCATAAGAGGCTTGCTGATTTTATAGGAACGGAGAAACTTTTCCGTCACACGCGTATCCTCGCAAGCGATGGTGTCTACTTGAGAAAGCACCTGCAAAGCACGCAAAGTCACATCCTGACTATTGCCCAAAGGCACAGGAACGATGTAAAGTCCTGGTGTAAGTGGGGCAACGGGCTCTTGAGTACAATGAAAGGATAATGTCATGGCAGGTCTTCAGCAAAGGGTAAGATGGATCATTGTTTTCATCATAGGCCTATTGGTGGCCAGCTGCCAACAACAAAGCATTGAAAGGGCTCAACCCTCTGTTCAAATGTCTCTGTCACCCCAACTTCTTGATAAGACTATGCCCTCAACTTCATCCCTCACACAGGAAATCCGCATTGGTCTTCTTTTACCCTTAAGTGGAGCACAAGCAGAACTTGGGCAGACATTGGAAAATGCCATCACCCTAGGGTTTTTGGAGTCAGCTCAGTCAAATACAAAGCTATTGCCTTTTGATACCTGCAGCGCCCCTGATGGCGCTCAGCAAGCCATGCAAAAAGCCTTAAGCGCAGGTGTGCATGCTATTGTGGGACCTCTTACAGCAACTGAAACCGCAGCGATACAAGGATTATCATCCTTGCCAATATTAACACTGTCTAATGACCGCTCTGTGGCAAATGAACATGTTTTTATGTTCGGCATCATGCCTGACGATCAAGTGCGGGCCCTTACAGACCATTTGCAAAGCAAAGCGATCCGAAAAATTGCTGTTTTGGCACCCGCTACTCCCTATGGCAACCATGTGGCTCAGTTGTTTCAAACCGCTGCAGATCAAAAGGGCATACAAGTGCAGTTAACCTCTTACAGCCAACAAAATCTCCAAAACCCTGAATTTTTGGCACCACTTGTAGGTCAAAATATAGGTGGATTTGTTATTTTGGAATCTGGGCAAGCAGCTACAGCGCTCGCTTCATTATTGGCTTATCACAATCTGATTTCACCCGAAATCACCTGCTACGGATTGGATAATTGGCGTACCAGCCAGGAGCTTGCCACCAATCCTCTTTTTGCAGGCGCAACCTTCGCTGCATTGGATGCCACAAGTTTTGCAAAGTTTGAGTCTCACTACATGCAGGCTTATGGTCAGCAACCCCAGATCATTGCAGGCATCGGATACGATGCCATTCGTGTGGCTTTATTTGCTTTATCCACAGGAAAAATGAATAAGGCACTCATAACCCCAGATGGATTTAGAGGAGTTTATGGAGTCTTGAGGTTATTGCCGTCTGGTACCAATCAACGAACGGTTCAGCTCTATACCTTCACCCAAGGGCAAACCCTACCCACTCAAGCCCCAATAAAGAAATGAACCTAGCTTTAGATATCCAAAATTCCTTATAAACGCCTTCTTGATATGACTCGTTGATAGTATGTAACTGTTAAACTCCCTGGAGTTATATTGCCTTTTTGGAAGCCACCATCAAACGCGTTCGATATTTTATGAAAACCCTTGATGAAAATGCTTGATTTTCCGGCCGCTAACCATTATTTGTGGGCATACCTTTAGTCCCCATCGTCTAGAGGCCTAGGACATCGCCCTTTCAAGGCGGCAACACGGGTTCGAATCCCGTTGGGGACGCCATCTAAATTTTATCATTTTTTAATTTTTCGGTGTCAGTCCATTTTTTTCATGGACAAATGACTGCTTATTGTGACATGTTGCCCCAGGTAATACCGAGGCTCAAACTAAACAAGTGTTGGTATAAATGCGGGCGCTTAGCTCAGTTGGTAGAGCAGCTGACTCTTAATCAGTAGGTCATAGGTTCGAATCCTATAGCGCCCACCATCCTTCTCCCCTGCGTAATTCACAATAATGACTAATGCCAAATCTTCATAGAAGTCCTTTTTAGTGGGCCACATCATTTCTCTTCCCACTTCTCACTTAGCTTATGATATTTCCTCTTAACTGCAGCCCATGCGAAGCATCCGCATGTCTGTCTTTTGGATTTTTCTATTCTTCCCATGCATGGTTAGAGGTCTCTCGATAAATATCCTGAGCATGAATAGGCAGTAAATGAACGACTGAACTGGGTAAGTCTTTATTTGTTTGATAGGGTATTTTTACCTCTTATAGCTTCACACCTAACAAGTACAAGCCTTCAAATGCGTATTAAGTGTAAAAAACTAAGTTAGCAACTTATACAGTCGAAACTATAAGGTATTGATGTAATTTAAAAATATGGCCCTGTGTCAATTCGGCTCTGATGAGGCCTATTCCCTACTTCAATAATGGCTTAAGATATCGCCCCGTATGACTCGCTTCCACTTGGGCCACCACATGAGGTGTGCCTTCTGCCACAATAAATCCCCCCCCTGAACCGCCTTCAGGGCCCACATCAATAACCCAATCCGCAGTTTTGATCACTTCCAAGTTATGTTCAATGATGATGACAGTATTACCTTGGTCCACTAAGGCATGAAGAACCTCAAGAAGTTTACGGACATCCTCAAAGTGCAGACCCGTGGTGGGTTCGTCCAAAATATAGAGAGTTTTTCCAGTAGAACGACGGCTCAACTCCTTGGCTAACTTAACCCGCTGAGCTTCCCCTCCCGAGAGGGTTGTGGCCTGTTGCCCCACACTGATATAACCTAAGCCCACCTGCATGAGCGCTGCAAATTTATCGCGAATGGGGGGCACATTTTGAAAAAATACAACCGCTTCTTCAATAGTCATATCCAACACGTCAGCAATGGATTTGCCATTAAATTTTACTTCTAAGGTCTCACGGTTGTAACGGCGCCCCTTACACTGATCACACTCCACATACACATCCGGTAAGAAATGCATTTCAATTTTAATCACGCCGTCGCCCTGACAAGACTCACATCGGCCACCCCTCACGTTGAAGGAAAAGCGCCCCGCCCCATATCCCCGTGATTTTGCCTCTGGTAAACCTGAAAACCAATCCCTAATGGGTGTAAAGGCGCCCGTATAGGTAGCGGGGTTGGACCGAGGGGTGCGCCCGATGGGCGACTGATCAATATCAATCACTTTATCGATATGTTCTAGACCTTCTATTGCCTCATGTTGACCCACAGGTGCGCGTGCGCGGTTGACCTTATTGGCGGCACCTTTATAAAGAGTTTCGATCACAAGGGATGATTTTCCGGAACCCGAAACGCCCGTCACACAGGTCATCACTTTTAAAGGAAAGCCAACGGATACATTTTGAAGGTTGTTTTCTGTGGCTCCTTTCACATGAATTTGCAAAGATAGGTCCACAGGTCTTATTTTTTCAGGAACAGCAATAAAACGGCGCCC
This sequence comes from Alphaproteobacteria bacterium, assembly GCA_947488045.1. Lineage (GTDB taxonomy): Bacteria > Pseudomonadota > Alphaproteobacteria > 43-37 > 43-37 > CANLAL01. The sequence continues at coordinate 22,336 of CANLAL010000004.1, read as the reverse complement.
TGAAAGATAATCACCCGTAAGACTTTTAGGGTCATTCTTGACATGCTCTGGCGTACCTTGGGAGACAATTTCTCCACCATGAATTCCTGCGCCAGGCCCCATATCGATCAGGTAATCTGCGGCCATGATGGTGTCTTCGTCATGTTCTACCACCAACACTGTATTTCCGAGATCTCTTAAATGTTTTAGTGTTGATAGTAATCGGTCGTTGTCTCGTTGATGAAGACCAATGGAGGGCTCATCGAGAACATACAAAACGCCCATCAATCCAGAACCAATTTGAGAAGCCAAACGGATACGCTGACTCTCCCCCCCTGAAAGAGTACCCGCCATGCGTGAGAGGGTTAAATAACCTAAGCCCACGCTGGATAAAAACCCTAAACGATCCCGGATTTCTTTTAAAATACGTTCTGCGATGGTTTTTTGCTTTTGGTTTAAATGCTCCTCTAACGTCTGAAACCATTGGTCACTGGCTTTGATGGATTTTTGGGTCACCTGTCCAATATGAAGCCCCGCGATTTGAACGGTAAGAGCTTCCATTTTCAAACGATGCCCATGACACTCTCCACAAGCCCGGCTGATTTGAAATTTGCTTAACTCTTCCCGCACCCAAAATTGCTCAGCTTTTTTCATGCGACGCTCTAGGCCGGGGATGACACCTTCAAAGGGCTTTTTGATTTGGGTTTTTTTCATACCGTCATCAAAAGAGAATAAGACGTCTGACTTACCTGTGCCATAAAGCACCTGTTGCTTTTGCTCAGTTGTCAAACTTTCAAAAGGGGTGCGTACGGAAAACCCACAGTGATTGGCAATGGCAGAAAGAAGCTGTTGATAATAAAGAGATGGTGCATCCGAAGCTACAGCCCATGGCGCAATAGCACCTTCAGAAAGGGCGAGAGTCTCATCGGGGATAACAGTTTCTGGTGTAAAGACAGTTTGTATCCCCAACCCATCACATACCGGGCACGCGCCATGGGGACTGTTGAAGGAAAATAACCGTGGTTCCACCTCATCCAAAGCAAATCCTGATTCGGGGCAGGCATACAAACTGGAAAGGACGAGAGGTTTTTCTCCAGGTTCAGCCTCAACCCCTTGTGCATATGCCAACCCACCCGTCAACCCCAGGGCAACTTCCAGCGTATCTGCAAGGCGGTTTTCAATACCTTCGCGAATCACCAGCCGATCTACCACCACTGCAATGTCATGCTTAAGGTTTTTATTGAGGGTGGGCAAAGCGTCCATCTCTACAATTTCACCATTGATTTTCACACGCTGAAAGCCTCTTTTTTTCAGCTCTAGAAGCTCTTTTTTGTATTCGCCTTTACGGCCTCTTACAATGGGCGCCAAGATCATGAGTTTTGTTTCATGAGGTAAAGCCATGAGTTGATCTACCATTTCCGTCACTGTTTTGCTTTGGATGGGAAGACCGGTGGCAGGAGAATGGGGAACCCCTACACGCGCAAACAAAAGGCGCAGATAGTCATAAATTTCTGTCACGGTCCCCACTGTCGAGCGTGGGTTTTTAGATGTGGTTTTTTGTTCAATGGCAATGGCAGGAGAGAGACCCTCAATCAAATCCACATCTGGCTTTGACATGAGCTCCAAAAACTGCCTAGCATAAGCGGAAAGACTTTCCACATAGCGCCGTTGGCCCTCCGCATAAAGGGTGTCAAAGGCTAATGAAGATTTTCCTGAACCACTTAATCCTGTGATCACAACCAATTGGTCCCTGGGAATATCCACACTCACATTTTTAAGATTATGTTCTCGTGCGCCTTGGATTCTAATGAAATGGGACATAATTTTCTCTCTTGAAAAAGGCGTTACGCAAGTTTTTTACGTGTAGACAATAAATTCTGGGCCAAACCCAATACGTGATCAATGACGTGCTGCTGAGACAACCCTGCTTCGATCAATTGTTGATCTTGGGTATCTTGATCTTGGAAAACATCAGGTAAGGTGAGCGATCTAAAAATGAAGCCTTTGTCAAATATGCCCCTATTGGCCAAAGCACTCATAACACAAGAACCAAACCCACCTGAAGATCCTTCTTCAAGCGTAAGCATAATTGGATGGTGCATGGCCAATTGCATGACAAGATCGTAATCCAATGGTTTGGCAAAGCGAGCATCGGCTACCGTTACGGTCAGTGGATAATGAGCCTCAATCCAGGCGGCTGCATCCAGACAGTCATAAAGGCGCGTACCGTAAGAAAGCAAAACTACGTCGGCGCCTTCCTTGACAATGCGCCCTTTGCCAAGGGAAAGAATTTTTCCCTCCTGTGGCAAGGCCACTTTACCTGTGACGTCTCCGCGGGGAAAACGCATGGCTGATGGACCCTCATTATAAGATACAAGAGTGGCAAGCATGTGTTTAAGTTCCGCCTCATCACTGGGGGCCATAAGGATCATATTCGGCAAACATCCTAAGTAAGCGATGTCAAATGACCCTGCATGGGTAGCGCCATCCGCCCCGACCAAACCAGCTCTGTCCATCACGAAGCGTACGGGCAGATTTTGCAAGGCCACATCATGAACAACCTGATCATAAGCCCTCTGTAAAAAGGTGGAATAAATGGCCACAACGGGCTTCATACCTTCACATGCCAGCCCTGCCGCAAAGGTAACTGCATGTTGCTCTGCAATGCCCACATCATAACAGCGGTTGGGATGATGCTGTGCAAAATGATCCAACCCTGTTCCCGAAGGCATGGCTGCTGTAATGGCCACAAGGGCCGCATCTTTATCCGCCTCCTGAACCAGGCTTTGCGCAAATACCTTTGTAAATGAAGGCACCTGCGTGGTAGGCTTCACTTGCTGGCCACTTTTCACGTCAAATTTGGCCGTGGCATGGAGCTTTTCCAATGAATCCTTTGCAGGCGCATATCCGCGACCTTTTTCCGTGACCACATGAATTAAATAAGGCCCTGGCTCTGGCGCATCACGCACATTTTTGAGAATCGGGATCAGGTGATCCAAATTATGGCCATCCAAGGGGCCAATATAATAAAAACCCAGCTCCTCAAATAAGGTTCCACCTGTCATAAGACCCCGCGCATATTCTTCCGCACGCCGCGCAACATTTTCCCATGACTTCGGCAAGTGACGCACCATGCCTTTGGCAATCTCGCGTAGGGTATGATAAGGCCTAGAGGAAATCAGACGAGATAAATAAGTGCTCATTGCCCCCACAGGCTTGGCAATGGACATATCATTATCATTTAAAATCACAATGAGCTTTGATTTTAAGGCGCCCGCATTGTTCATGGCTTCATAGGCCATGCCTGCGCTCATGGCTCCATCACCAATCACAGCAATAGTGGCATGGTTTTTGTCTTGATGATCTCGGGCCACAGCCATTCCTAAGGCCGCAGAAATGGACGTGGAGCTATGGGCTGTACCAAAAGCATCATAAGGACTCTCGGAGCGCTTTGGGAAGCCGGATAAACCTTTGCCCTGACGCAAGGTAGACATACCCGCACGACGGCCCGTCAGAATCTTATGGGGATAAGATTGGTGTCCCACATCCCAAACCAATCGATCGTGGGGGGTATCAAAAACGTGATGCAAAGCCACTGTCAGTTCCACCACGCCTAAGCCGGCCCCTAAATGGCCTCCTGTTTGAGAAACTTTCTCGATCACGTCGCTACGCAGTTCATGGGACAAAGCCCATAGCTGGTCTTTGGTAAGATGTTTCATATCTTTGGGGCTGGAAATTGTATCCAGCAAGGGTGTGAGAGGGGCCTCAGGCATGAGTCGTTGTGTCCTTATCTTATGCTAGGTTATTCTTGTTATAGTATAGTCTGCCACCAGATGCAAAATGTTTATATTTTGGTCAGTATCTCTGTGTAATTTCGACAAAATTGTATGCGCTTTTTGGACGCATTCATGGGCAAAGGCCGTGGCACCCATTTCACCCAAAAGGGAAACAAATGTTGTTTTAAAGCTATCTTGGTGCACATCTTTCCCCATTTGCAGTGCAACTCCTGTGGCATCTAAAAGATCATCTGCCACCTGAAAAGCCAAACCCAAAGCCCTACCAAATTCTTTCCATAGTCCCCGCTCAGCAGAGGAGCATCCCCCCAAAAGAGCCCCCAGCTCACAGCCACAAGCAATCATTGCCCCCGTTTTCAAGTTATGCCGCTCAAGGAGCGCGTCAAAACCCACATTATTGTGCGATGAATCGATATCCAACCATTGCCCTGCCACCATACCTTCAGGCCCACTGGCCCGAGCCAGGCTTTGGATCAGGCTTACCCTTACCTGAGGAGAAACTTCTTCTTCCTTAACTAAAACCTCAAAGGCACGGCTTAAAAGGCCATCTCCCATTAAAATGGCTTGGGCTTGTCCATAAACCACATGGGCCGCTGGGCGCCCCCGGCGGAGTGTGGCGTTATCCATGGCGGGCAAATCGTCATGAATGAGGGAATAACTGTGAACCATCTCTACTGCCGCACCCACACGCAGGAGTATATCTTCAGGCACTTCATATAGCCGGCCCACCATATAGGTGAGGAAGGGACGTAGACGTTTGCCTCCCCCTAAGCAACCATAATCAAAAGCTTCCTGCATAAAAGAAGAATTGATCTTCAAAAGACCATCAAGCATAGGTTCAAATTTTTGCCCGAACCCCTGAAAAGCCTTTTCTCGCGCATCCATTCTTTAAGAACCGTTGATCTCTTCAAAAATTTCCATTTGAGGCTCGCCACTTTCAGATGAGGTGGTGATTTTTTCAATCCTCAATCGTGCCTCATTGAGTTTTTCCTCACAAAGTTTTCTTAAATATGATCCTTTTTCATAGGCTTTTACTGCATCTTCCAAGGGAATCTTGCCTTCTTCCAACTGCCTGACTATCGTTTCAAGCTCACTTAAAGCCGCCTCAAAACTTAAGGTTGGGTTTGATTTTTCTTCCATTGGGGGTCCTTTTTTCATCTGTATCTCTTAAACAATATACCTAGCACTAATAATCATAAAAGCCCTTTTTACTCTTACGGCCCAAACGGCCTGCGTCCACATACTGCACAAGTAAAGGACAGGGACGATATTTGCTATCAGAAAAACCTTCATACAAACGTCGCATGATGGCCAGGCACGTATCCAAGCCTATCAAATCAGCCAGTTCTAAGGGCCCCATGGGATGGTTGGTACCTAAACGCATGGCTTCGTCGATATCTTCCACAGGCGCAGCGCCCTCAGCAAAAATGTAAATGGCCTCATTGATCATGGGAATCAAAAGCCGATTCACAATAAAACCTGGTGTATCAGCACATTCAACAGCCGTTTTTCCCAGGCTAGCCACAAAAGCACTGACTAGGTGGGCGGCATCCTCGCAGGTGGAAAAAGATTGCACCAATTCCACCAACGGCATGAGGGGCACTGGATTCATAAAATGCAGTCCCATAAATCGCTCAGGGTAAGACACGTGCTTGCTCAAACGTGTTACGGAAAGAGCGGATGTGTTCGTACATATTGGAACATCAGCTCCAATCAAGGTTCCAATATGTTTGAGTATCTCAATCTTTAGGTCTTCATTTTCCGGAATGGCTTCAATCACCATCTGGGATGAGATCAGGGCATTGACATCAAGACTAAACTCAATGCGTCCTAAAATATCTTTTTGGCTTTGATCGCAAGCATTAGCGGGCGCATATTGGACTGAGAAACCTTGAATTTTCTCATGACCTTTGGTGAGACTCTCTTGGTCTTTATCCACGAGCGCCACACGATAACCTGCAGCTGCGCACACATAAGCAATGCCCGCACCCATTTGTCCAGCGCCAAGAACACCCACCTTTTGTATAACTTTCACGCTGTTTCCTTTTCCTTTTTCACTGCAACAATCAACTCAGGAATCACCTGAAACAAGTCCCCTATCAACACATAATCAGCCATTTTACTTAAGGGTGCTTCCGCATCCTTATTAATGGCTACAATAACTTTGCTGTCTTTCATACCCGACCAATGTTGTATCGCACCGGAAATCCCCACAGCTATGTAAAGATCAGGAGCTACAACTTTACCCGTTTGTCCCACTTGGCAATCATTGGTGATAAATCCAGCGTCTACAGCAGCACGGGAGGCCCCCACAGCTGCGCCAAAACAATCGGCTAGTTGCTCAATGAGGGAAAAGTCTTCTCCCACTCCACGGCCCCCAGAGACTACAACGCTTGCACTTTGCAGATCAGGGCGTTGAGAGGGTGGTTTTTCTACGGAAATAAAGGTTACACGGTCCTTCAAATGGCCCATTATTAGAGAACAGTTCTCAACGGGGACTGGGCTCGTCCCCATGACTGCAGCATCAAAGGCAATAGGACGAATCGTCAACAAAATCTTTGCATCTGTGCTTTCCACTTGCTCAATGGCATTGCCTGCATAGATAGGGCGTTCAAACTGCCGTGGCCCCAAAATTTTAATCACATCCGACACTTGCCCCACATCCAATACAGCGGCTAAGTTAGGCATAATATTTTTTCCGAAAGTATTGGCAGGGGCCATAATCACATCATATTTTTGGGCTAACTCAACCAAGGTCGGAACAATCCATTCAGGCGCAATGGTTTGCTCGAAATCTTGTGATACCACTCGCCATATGCGTGTCAACCCTACATACATTGCACAGCTGGCAGCAGCACAGCCCGATGACGCTTCAAAAACAATGGCGTCGATCGTGCCCTTGGGGGAAAGTTGATGAGCTGCCGTGAGGACAGGGCCCATGGACGCATGAAGGTGACCTTGATAGGCAGGGGCAAGGATTAAGATATTCATCAAAGAACCTGTTCTTTTTTAAGGTGCTCTATCAGCTCCTGAATAGATGCCACAAGGATGCCACCTTCCCGTGAAGTAGGCTCAAGGATCTGAAGGGTCTTTTGCCCCTCACGGGGCTTAAAGTTAAGTTGCGCTAGTGTATATGTTTCCAACGGCTTGTTCTTGGCTTTCATCACATTGGGTAAGGAGGCATAACGGGGACGATTAAGCCGCAAATCTGTGGTCAATACGCACGGCAATACCAAACGCAACTGTTCAATCCCATGATCCACTTCTCTTTTCACAAGCAGCGTCTTTCCTTCTACAACGACCTGAGAGATGAAGGTGCCTTGAGGCCACCCAAGAAGAGCAGCTACCATCTGACCCACTTGATTACAATCGTTATCAATAGCCTGTTTTCCTGAAATCACTAAGTCAAAAACGTTTTTTTGAACAATATGGGTAATGAGTTTTGCAATATCCAAGGGCAACAATGGAATATCAGTCTGTATGTGAATGGCCTGATCAGCCCCCAACGCCAATGCATGGCGCAAAGTTTCCACGCAACCTACCGGACCAATACTTAAGACTGTCACTTGGGTTGCCTGACCTTGTTCCCTCAAAACCAAGGCTTGCTCAACGGCAATCTCGTCAAAGGGATTGATGGCCATTTTCACATAATCATTAATCACACCTGAACCATCCGGTTTGATGTGGATCTTTGCCATGTGATCAATGACCCGCTTGATGGGGATGAGAATTTTCATGGAATAATCTTAAGCGCCTCCTATCACCTTCTTCAGGGTACCACTCTGGCCTTAAAGTGCAAGAGACATCAGATCATGCAGCCCTCAAAAAGGCTCTCAACCGCTTAGGTTTCATGGCATTATGGCGAAAGAGCAGGAAGAGTTAATAATGATGGCATAACAGCCCCATAGGAACGCCCACATAATTATCAATTTTGGCTTCAAGTGCATCGTTCCTCAGAAAGAATGCACACAATTTTGGCTATATGCTCAAAACACTTTATGCCCTCTTGTCAATTGAGTAAATATCGGAGATAACACTTCTGTTCCACATCATGTGAGACAACATATATATGTACGGAGTTTACGAAATGATTAAGCAAACATTACTTGCTTTGGCACTTTTTGCTGGTGTTGCTGCGGTTGCAGTAGCACAAGAAGCTGCTAAAGCCCCTGCTGCTGTTGCAAAAGCTGAAGAGAAGTTGTCTAAGTCCATCGAAGCTGAAGAAAAAGCTTTGAATGACAAAGAAACAGCTCTTGACAAAGTAGCTGACGCTGAGAAGAGTCTTGCTAAGGCTGAGCACGAAGAAGCTGCAGCTAAAGAAGAAGTTGCAAAGGCTGATGCTGCTGCCGCTCATACAGATCACAAAGATGACGCTGATCATTCAGATCACAAAGGTTCATCTGCAGCTAATGAGGGCGGCAACAAGTAGTCGTTACCTTTAAAAGCAGTTAAAAAACCCGCTTGCTATCCTGCTGGCGGGTTTTTTTCTGTGGTACTCGTTTTCATTTTAGACGTTCACATAATCGTCCAAAATATCAGCCGTTGTTTTCACCCCTACGTGTTTGTAATTCTTCTCAATCCATGCATCTGCCGTTTCTCGGCCTGTATTAAATAGATGAGTAAGAAAGTCCCAGTCCGAGTTGAGTTTGCTTGAAAATCCTAACTCCTGGAACACTTCTTCATTCCGAATCAAGTGAATATGAAGCCTTTTCACGGCCTTAGAATCCAATAATCCATCATCGATGAGCTTACTAATAAACGCAATGGAACGCATTTCCCGTACCAAAGATGAATTACAAGTGATTTCATTTAATCGATCAGAAATATCCCGTGATGTGGTGGGCAGGTGGGGTCTGTGTGTTGGGTTAAGCTGCACGATAACAATGTCTGGGGTCTCGCAATTGTAAATGAGGGGGAACAGAACAGGGTTACCAATAAACCCCCCATCCCAATAATATTCACCATCCACTTCTACCGCCTGGTGCAAAAACGGTAAACAGGCAGAAGCCAAGACACATTCAGGCTTGAGCTCATCTGAGGAAAAAACCTTCAATTTACCCGTGTAAACATGCGTGGCGCAAAGGTAGGCTCTTGAATCTTTGAATTTACGAATACTGTCAAAGTCAAAAAGCTCATTCACCACATCTTTTAAAGGGTTGATGTTTTTTGGGTTAAACTCATAGGGAGACATGAGCTTGGTCATAAAATCAAACATCATAAACCCAGGTGAGTTAGACATGGTATATTTACCTTGGAGCTTATCTAATGGGCCTGGTTTCATCGCACTGTTTTTACCGGACTCACTAATTTTAGTCCAAAAATGCGTCAGCTCTTTGCGTGCTTGTTCAGGGCCACCACGCATAAGACCCTGCACAATGGCTACTGCATTCATACCGCCTGCGCTGGTCCCGCTCAAGCCCTCAAACTCAAAGCGATCATCCTCTAAGAGACGATCCATAACCCCCCACGTGAAGGCACCATGTGCACCTCCACCTTGAAGAGCGCAAGATATTTTTTTCTTTTTCTGTTCTTTTGACATAGGGACTTAAGCCCTCCCAAAGCGAGTATGGTTGTAAACCTCGACAATCCCTAAATATAAGGGGTTTTTAAGTTACATATAGACACTAGCAAAAATCTGTAAATAAAATCCTAATGCTCCAAATAAGGCTGAGGATCAACGGCTTGAATATCCTGTCTAAGTTCAAAATGGAGTTGAGGCACGGAGACAGTTCCGGATTGGCCTGAAAAGGCTATGACTTGCCCTCTCTTTATTTTTTGACCCTTCACAACGTTGACCTTATCCAAATGAGCATAGGCAGATGACCATCCATGCGTGTGCGTTAAGAGGATTAACTTTCCAAAGCCCTTCACTTTCTCCCCTACAAAAACCACTCGCCCTGCTTCGCTTGCACGAACGGGCGTTCCCTTAGGCAGAGCAATGTTGAGCCCCTCATTACGGCTGCCATCATCTGTGGGACCAAAGCCAGTAGTGATTTTACCATGAGCAGGCCAGAGAAACTTAAGACCAGGTGTTGCCAAAAGGGCTTGGGGGGTTGGGGCCAAGATGTTTTTAGGTTTTGGGAGCACCCTTGGTTTTTGAGGGGCCGTTGTCTCTAGGGGCTCCCTAGGGTCCGTAGTGATAAGTGGCGCTGGCTTAATAACCTGATCCTGCGCAAGGCTTGGCTCATCTTCCGTAGGAATTCTGACCGGTTCTACGGAAACAGACGCGTCTAATGATTCATCCTGGGGAGCATCTTGATGTAAAGGTGTGGCGTTTGGCAAAGGCTCAAGTTTGGAAATTTGGACACGCCTCGTATGAGAGGTGGGCAATGATTCAGGAGCCAGAGGAGAAGACAAAGATACATGCCCTTCTGGAAGCACAAATTGAGGGGTACTATCCGCACCAGGACGGGCATTTACAAACTCACCAGGCCTATGAATTTCCACGGGCGCTGGCTCATGAACAGTCGTACACGCCGTCACAAGTGAGGTTACTGAAATTAAAATCAGATTTTTATTTAAAATGGCCAGAGAGTTCACTTAAACTATCCTCGTGGGTTAGATCCAGATGGATGGGGGTAATGGAAATAGCGCCCTGTTTAACTGCAGTGAGATCTGAATGGGGATGGGGCGAATCGTCATCTTTAGGTGTCCCCACCCAATAGAACGGACGCCCTCTGGGATCAAAGGTTTCTAATAGATCTTGAAAAATCTGCCGTTGACCTTGATACGTTGTACGAAAACCTGCGACAGACTTGATAATAAGATCTGGAAAATTAACATTTACAAGAACTTTTTCGGGCCAAGAGTATTTCATTAATCCTTCCAGAACCTGAGGGCCAAAATACTCTGCAGTCGCCCATTTGGGGCCAGAATCATTTACATCCAAACTAAACGCAACAGCAGGAATATCAAAAAGGGTTGCTTCCATAGCCGCAGCCACAGTGCCTGAATAGGTAATCTCTTCCCCTAAGTTGCTCCCATAATTTACACCAGAAAGCACTAAATGAGGCCGGCCTTTATCTTTCATGAGATGACGCAAGGCAACCAAAACACAATCAGTAGGTGTGCCATTGACTGAGTATTTTTTATGACTCACTTCTCGAATCCGCAAAGGGTGACGTAAAGATAGAGAATGACTTGCTCCACTTTGCTCAGATTCTGGCGCCACAATCCATATGTCATCAGAAATTTCTTGCGCAATCTTATGCAGAGACTTAAGGCCAGGGGCATGAATTCCGTCATCGTTACACAAAAGAATTCGTGGATTTTTGGGTATCTTGGTCACGCTAAGACTCCTTCAATTGTATGAAAACCTGTGTAGGGCACAAGTGCTTCCGGGATTTTAATGCTGCCATCAGCATATTGATAATTCTCCAACACAGCCACAAGAGTCCTACCTACTGCCAAACCAGATCCATTGAGTGTGTGTACAAGCTCAAGGCTATCATGCTCTGAACGGTATCGCGTATTAAGTCGGCGCGCCTGGTAATCTGTGAAATAGGAGCAGCTTGAAATTTCTCGGTACGCGTTCTGCCCCGGTAACCATACCTCTACATCGTAGGTCTTGTGAGAAGAGAACCCAACATCACCACTGCAAAGGAGCATGACCCGATAAGGCAAGTTAAGCCGCTTCAGTACTTCCTCAGCGGCACATAACATACGTTCATGTTCATCCTTGCCTTGTTGAGGTGTCGTTATACTGACAAGCTCTACTTTGTAAAATTGGTGAAGCCGTATCATTCCCTTTGTATCTTTTCCGGCAGCCCCTGCTTCAGATCGAAAACATGGCGTTAAGGCCGCAAAACGTAAGGGTAAACTGCTTTCACTCAAAATCTGACCAGCGACTAGATTTGTCAATGGCACCTCTGCTGTGGAGATCAGATAGTGACCAGATGTTGTCTTAAAAAGATCCTCTTCAAATTTGGGCAGTTGCCCAACATTAAAGGCTGCCTCTGGACGCACCATGAGTGGCGGCGATACTTCTTGGTATCCGTAAGCCTGTGTATGGAGATCTAACATAAATTGCCCCAGGGCCCGCTCCAGCTTTGCAAGTTTCCCCTGCAACACCACAAAACGTGAGCCGGACATTTGTGCCCCTAATTCAGCTTTCAAAAGCCCTAATTGAGTGCCAAGAACTTCATGCGTTAATGGTTTAAAGTCAAAAACAGGCGGCTCACCCCATGAGCGAACACATGCGTTATCTTCTTCTGATTTTCCATCGGGTAATTCTGAGGCAACAATGTTTGGGATTGAACACAAAATATCATGTATGTGACCCTCAAGATCTTTACCAATTTCCTCTTCTTTTGAAATCAAAACTTTAAGAGAATTGGCTCGATCCACCAATGCGGACACATCCCCACCCTGCTTTTTTGATTCAGGAATTTGCTTTGCTAACGTATTGCGTTCTTCTTGTAATGATTGCAGTCGCTGTAATTGCGCGCGTCGATTGGTGTCCAGCTCAAGCAAAGGGTTGATATCCAATTGCATTCTGCGGCGACTGAGGTTTTTTTCAACCTGATCATAATGATCGCGGATCCATTTTAGACTTAACACAGCTTTTTGATCTCCATGACCTAATTCATCTCAGTAGGAGATGATACTTCTTTTGAAACACCTGGCCCCATCCACTTAATCAGTAGAATACTCAATTCGTAGAGAATAACCAGGGGAATAATGAGGCCAAATGGGCTCAAAAAATCAGGAGGCGTTAGGATTGCAGCCCCAATCACAATGAATAAAAAGGCATACTTACGCATGTGAACCAACTGGGAAACCTTAATAACACCGATTCGAGCAAGCAAGGCCAAGACAACCGGGAGCTGAAAACAAAGTCCAAAGGCAAAAATGACCTGCATCACCGTATGAAGGTATTCATTCACCTTAGCTTCAAAACGAATGGGCATTGCTCCAGCTAAACCAGTTGTCTCAAAACTTAAGAAAAACCCCCATGCCATGGGAATGATGACGGTATAGGCCAGTGCCGCACCCACTAAAAAAAGAAAGGGGGTCGCAATAAGAAAAGGTGCGAAAGCCTGCTTTTCACGTTCAAAAAGACCCGGGGCAATAAAAAGCCACGCTTGGATGGCAATAAAGGGGAAACAAACGAATAAGCCCCCAAACATCGCTAATTTTACATAGCTGGAAAAGGCTTCCGCTAGTCCTGTATAAATCATATGCCGCTGATGTTGCCCCCCAAGAATTTGCACAAGGGGACGCGTGAGAAATCCAAATATATCTTCAGCAACAAAATAACAGCCGCCAGTGGAAACAACAAACCCCACCAGACAGTAAATAAGACGACGCCTGAGTTCAATAAGGTGGTCTAGCAGTGTCATGGGTGTGATTTAGGTCCCTTTTCTTCGTCTTCATCTTCTTGATGAGAAAGTGTAGTAAGTGTATTATGAATTGTATAAGAAAAATCCCTCATTTTTCCAATCCATCGTCCGCAGACTCTTAAAATTTTAGGCATGTCCTTTGGGCCAATAATAATTAGGGCGAGGATGAGAATGACAACAAACTCACCCCACGCTGCAAGATCTAACATTCAACTCCCCTTATACAACCTAACGTATGCATTGTATGCCAATACCCTACGCTTTCTTGGTTGTTTTTTTCACAGTCCCTTTTTTAGGCGCCGTTGATTTTTTGGCAACGGGCGCTTTTTTAACTTCAACTTTTTTCTTTGGAGCTGCTTTTTTTGCGGGAGCAGGTTTTTTAACAGCTGCACCCTTCTTTGCGGTCGCGGATTTTTTGACCGGTGCGGCTGCTTTCTTTGGAGCTGCTTTTTTTGCAGGCGTCTTTTTGGCCGGTTCTTTTTTAACGCTTCCTAATGAAGGGACCATTGCCACTGATTTTGAAGATTTAGGGCTCTTCTTTTCCTCGTGCATTCCCTTTCGAAAAGCTTTCATGCCCTTCGCAAGCTCAGCCATGAGCTTAGGGAGCTTCCCCGCCCCGAAGATGACCAAAACAACAACAAGAATTAATAGAATGTGACCGATGCTAAACGTACCCATGTGTACTTTTCCTTCCCTTAATGAGACAATTATGATAGCCGTTTTTTTAACGGATTCCAAATAGCGAAAACATTAACTCTACCAAGAAGCGTCCAGTTTTTGTAAGGGCCATACCGATGGGATTTATTTTAAAAACCCAGGGGATAACCAAAACCAAACCCATTATGATAAGCATGCCATAAGGTTCCGACTTCTGAAATTTTACAGCTAATGAGGGTTTTAGGCAACTGCTTAAAATGCGACCTCCATCTAAGGGCAAGATCGGCAGCAAATTAAATAGCCCTATGAATATATTTACAAAAATCATATTTATTGAAAGTGCATGGAAAAATTGGATGAATGCGCCCGATTGGCCCCATAAATTTAAGGCCTTTAAAGCAATGCCGCTTAAAATACATAAGATAATATTCATACCTGGACCCGCCAAAGCGACCCAGGCCATATCCAAACGGGGATTATGGAGGTAGCGCGCATTGACTGGCACGGGCTTAGCGTACCCCATTAAAAATGGGGCGTGACTGAGAAATAAAAGCCCAGGAATAAGCAATGTACCCACAAGGTCCACATGTCTCAATGGATTAAATGAAACGCGACCCGCCCTGTAAGCCGTCATGTCTCCTCGTTTCATTGCCACATAGCCATGGGCAGCTTCGTGCAATGTAATGGCCAAAATAATGGGGAGAAATGCTAAAATTACTTTTTCTAATGAACCGACAAAATCAATCACTCAGTTTTTAATCCTTTTGGGGGGCAACAACAAAACAAGCTGACTTGTTAAGTTTAGTGAATTTTTTGCAGAAGATTTTTGCGGCATCCGAAGAAGCAAAAGGTCCAGCAAAAATTTTGTAATAGGTACCCCCTGCTCCAGGCACTTCAGAAATCATGCCCTTATATTTACCCAAGGTTTCTTTATTTTTAGACCACAACCGCTTTTTTTCCAATTCTGCTGCCGCTTGTGTTGAAAGAGAGGCAATTTGAATACGATGCTTTTTTGCCAAAACAAGGTTTTGATCTTTCCTCTTATCCTTTAGCTTGCCGATGGGAGCAGCTACAGCTTTAAGCTTTTTTTCTACCTTTAAGGGTTGCGCACGGTCTTCTTGCTCTTCCATAGAGTTTGGTTCTAAAAGTCTTGCAATTTCATCTCCAACAGGAGCCTGCATGTTAGCGGGTGCCTGGACCAAAACTTGCTCTTCCTCAGAGCTGGGCTGCGTAGGCATAGGCGGCGCGCTTGTGGCTTGCATCTTTTCTTGATTAAGCTTTGCCGACAAATGTGGGGGGCTTGCCTTGGGCCAAACATGGTAATTGGAAGTAGGTTCGGCTGAAACAACGTCTTGCGTTTGCTCCACCTGCGCAGATGCAATCTCTAAGGAGGCTGGATCTACAGTGTCTTCTCTCTCGAGCTGAGTGATTTCATCAGAACTTCCCCGTCCATCGATACGGTTGTAAACCAATTTATCTTGATGGGGAACTTGGATTCCCCCAGGATTTTCAGGAAGAATTTTTATGGGGTTTTCATCCGCCTGAATCAGAGGAATGGCCGTGTTTTTTACCTCTGTTGTCGTTGGGATGATGAGCATATAAAGCCCCACGCCAAAAACAAAAAGAATGGCTAATATCAATGCAACCAATTTTTGAGGGCTATCAATAAGCATCGTCCAATGAAAAGGACGCTTATGGGATTCCAAAGTACGGTCCGACCATGCAGCTTGCCCAGAAACAGTCTCTTGTTCAAGCTTGCTTTGAAAATGTGGTTCTCTTCTCTGATAGGCCATAGTTAATGCATCTCCTCAAGCGCGGTAACACCAAAAACACTCAACCCAGACAAAAGAACGTATCGTACAGATTGTAGAAGAGCAAGTCTGGCCCTCGTTAACGCTTCGTTGCCCGGTATAATAAAGCGCAAAGCCGCATCCTCTTTACCCTGATGCCAGAGCACATGTAACTGGGAGGCTAACTCATAAAGGTAAAAAGAGATTTTATGCGGCTCATGAAGGCGCGCAGCCAGATCAATTGTCTTAGACCAAAGGGCCAGCTGCTTAATCAATCGCAGCTCTTGCGAGTTATCCAGCAAAGAAAAGTCAGCGTGCTTCAGCTCAGGGGCCGCCCCCTCAAGTTGTCTAAATACAGAACAAATGCGAGCATGCGCATATTGAACATAAAACACAGGATTATCCTTTGAAAACTCTTTAACCCTGGCGAAATCAAAATCCAATGTCATGTCATTTTTACGCGTGAGCATCATAAAACGCACCACATCTTTACCCACAGTTTCCACGACTTCCCTGAGGGTTACAAAATTCCCTGCTCTTTTAGACATGCGAATGGCCTGACCATTGTCAAAAAGATTTACCAACTGGCAAATCAAAACATCTATTTCCGCTTTCCCATCCGTAACAGCCTTCACTGCTGCTGTGGTTCGCTTGATATAACCAATATGGTCTGCGCCCCAAACATTAATAAGTTGGGCGTTATGCCGTGAAAATTTTTCCTTATGATAAGCAATGTCACTGGCAAAATATGTCCAGCTACCATCTGATTTTTTTAAAGGACGATCGGTATCATCCCCAAAATCAGAAGCCCTAAAAAGTAGTTGTTCACGAGGCTCCCAATCCTCCACAACCATCCCCTTTGGAGGCTCAATCGTTCCTGTGTAAACAAGTCCTTTTTTCTCTAAATCTGCAATAGCTGCATCCACTTTTCCAGCTTCTAAAAGACTTTTTTCAGAGGAAAAAAGATCATGCTGAACCCCTAAGAGAGCGAGATCTTCACGGATCAAATCCATCATAGCGTCTGTTGCAGTGATACGAAAGGTTTCCAGCCAAGCGCTTTGATCCTCTTTCAACCACTTGTCTCCATACTGGTCTACAATTTTTTGAGCAACAGGGATTAAGTACTCACCAGGATAAAGGCCTTCAGGGATTTCATTCACATCCTGACCCAGCAACTGTCCATATCGCAAGTAAACAGATTGGGCCAAAACATCAATTTGCCCCCCCGCATCATTGATGTAATATTCTTTTTCCACATGAAAGCCAGCTTTTTTCAGAAGGTTAGCCAGCACATCCCCCACCACCGCAACACGCGCATGGCCAGCATGCATAGGACCCGTAGGGTTTGTGGATACATACTCAATATTGACCCATTGTTCCTTGCCTAAAACACCATCTCCGTAGTGGTCTTTTTGATCTAAAATGCAAGATAAGTGGGACTGCCAAATGCGCGCGGGCAAAACCAAGTTAATAAACCCAGGTGCGACGACAGAAGCGCTTGCGATATCTGGATCTTTCTCAAGTTCAATAGCAATTTCCTGAGCCAAGTTTAAAGGCGATTTTTGGGTTGGTTTTGCTAAAACCATCGCAACATTGGTCGCCATATCTCCAAACTTATCATCCCGAGGGCTTTCACAATTCACACGGCTTAAATCAATGCCGCTCGGCAAGCTGCCTTTTGCGATCATGTCATTAAGAGTGGAGATTACTTTTTGATGATAATGCTCAAATAAATTCATTAGATAGCCACTTTTGTTGAGTGGGTGAATGGGGAGACGTATTTTTTCCCCGTAAGCTTTTCATGGGCGGCGAGCGCCTCAATATCTGTCAGGTGTGCAATGGCATCAGCAGCGCTAATGGCAGCATGCTCCCCATGGGTTGCATATCGCTTATGTCGCTCTGTGGTATAAAGATCTCGAACAACCGCACGACCCATGTTCTTCATTTCCACAATGACAGGGTGAAAGTACATGTGGTCAGATAAAAATTGATGAACGTCACTGAGGTTTTTAGTCGTTTCATCATCAAGACCTACAATAGGAAAAGAAAGATTCCGAATGTCTTGTGCACACCCCGGCTTCACATCATCAAGTCGCTTTCTCGTCTCCTTGTATAAACGGCCCACAAATGAGTTAAGAAGACGACGAATGGTCTCTTGAATGACAGCCTCTGGGGATAAGTTAGGATAGGCTTGATAAACTTGCTCTATAATTTGACCCAATAGGGGGACTTGCCGCAATTCGGCCAAACCAAAAAGCCCTGCCCTAAAACCATCATCTATATCATGACTGTTGTATGCAATATCATCGGAAAGAGCTGCAACTTGTGCTTCAGCGCTTGCATAAGTCTCAAGCTCCAAATCATATTGAGCTGAAAAAGAATATATACTGCGCAAGCTAGGGTTTTTCTCAAGGCCTCCGACGATAGGGCCGTTATGTTTCACAATACCCTCTAAGGTCTCCCATGAAAGATTAAGCCCATCAAACGTAGGGTACTTTTTCTCGAGGATGTGAAGCAAACGAAAGGTTTGGTCATTATGGTTAAAACCACCCAATTCACGCAGCGCTTCACTTAAAGCATCTTCTCCCGCATGTCCAAAGGGTGGGTGTCCTAAATCATGAGCCAAGGATACAGCCTCAGCCAAATCTTCGTTTAACCCTAAAGACCGAGAAATCCCGCGGGCCACTTGGGCCACCTCCATGCTGTGGGTCAGCCGGGTTCTAAAATACTCACTTTCATTGGCAATGAAAACTTGCGCTTTATGTTTGAGGCGCCGAAAGGCTGTGGCATGAATAATGCGATCCCTGTCCCGCTGCAGGGGATCCCTCATGAAACAACTCTCCTCAGGGTAAAAACGACTCCGAGAGTCTTGCGCCGTGCACGCATAGGGTGCTAGATTCATGGTCATAGGTTTAAAATCCTCAAATACCTAGGTATATTGCCTTCAAAGTTATCCCCTAAGACAGGGGGCGTTGTAAACCCTAAAATAAATTGTGTAGAAATTCATAACATTTGCGGCAAAAGGGGCCCAAGAGCGTGTTGAGTTTATCCCAGACGAAGGAAGCAGGGTTGAGCGAGAGACGAAGGTTTCTAAAAATTGACTTTTTGATAGCATTTTGGTATTTTCAGGCTACTAGAAACGCTAAAAAAGGAGTTTAACCATGTGTTACTTTCAATCATTATCCCCTTTCCTCCGTCATGCTGAACCATGGATATCCATATGCCCCCTGGATATCCATACCAAACCCGCAGAAAGCAAGGAAAGCATATGAAGAAAAAAAAATTTACACAAAATGATATCCATTGCCATCAAAGCCGCGTAGCACAAGGAAAAAATATGGATATCCCGTGGATATCCATGATATCCATAAACAGCAACGATAAGGATGATGAAATATGACCTGTTTCGAACAAAAAAAAGATCTATTAAGTGAGCAATTCCATGGTTGACGATTCTAAAATTTTGACTGGGCCTACGCGCCCCTTTACCATTACAAACCAGGCAGCAGAACGCATTCAGCTCCTTCTTTCCAAACAAGAGGAAGCCTGCTTTTTTCGCGTATCGGTTTTAGCGGGCGGCTGCTCGGGTTTCCAATATAGCTTTTGTGTGGACAGACAAGTCACCCCAGATGATGTAAAAATTGAAGCTTTTGGCACCCCCGTTGTGATTGATGAGACGTCTTTAGGGATACTGGCTGGAAGTCAGCTGGACTTTGAGGAAAGCCTCATGGGTGCCATGTATGTGATTAAAAACCCCAACGCCACATCTCGCTGTGGCTGTGGCAATTCATTTTCTGTTTTTTAAGAGTCATTACTTTATGAAAATTGCAACCTGGAACGTGAACTCCATTCGCACTCGGCTAGAACATATTTGTGCATGGACGAAAGAAACCCAACCAGATGTGATTTTATTTCAGGAAATTAAGGTCACGGAAGCATTTTTTCCTTTTGAAGACATTGAAAGTCAAGGCTATAACCTGGTTGTGTTTGGGCAGAAATCCTATAATGGAGTAGCAATTGCCTCAAAATTCCCCTTAGAGGACATTACAAGAGGGCTCCCCCTTTGCCCTGATGACCCGCAAGCCAGATATATCGAAGCAGTAACTGGCGGCATGCGTGTAGCAAGCGTCTATGTACCCAATGGACAAACAGTGGACTGCGAAAAATTTCATTACAAATTGACATTTATGGAGGGTTTAGGAGCACACATGGCCCACCTGCTTACCAAAGATGAGCCTGTGGTTGTAGGGGGGGATTACAACATCACAAGAGATGACCAAGATGTCTATGACCCCGAATCCTGGAAAGAAAAAATTCTTTGCTCTTCTCAAGAGCGGACGGCCCTAAGAAAACTGCTTCACCTGGGCTACGTCGACCTTTTAAGACAGGACTCTCCAGAGGAAAAAAACTATACGTGGTGGGACTATCGCCAAGATTCCTTCACTCAAAATCGTGGGTTACGTATTGATCATATTTTGGGATCTCCACAAGTCATAGATCGGTTACAATCAACAGGTGTGGATCGTCACATAAGAGCGCTCGACAGGCCATCAGACCATGCGCCTGTATGGGTAAATGTAAAGTAGGTTTTTTCCGATCGAAAAATATTCATCTCTTGATTAGAATAAGCTTTTGTGTTTTCATATACTCTGCTTAGAAAAGCTTTAATTATTGGGGTCTTGCCTTAACCTTAAAATCAATTGCAGTTAATAAAAAGCCATATTAATAGCTTAAAAAACACACAGGCGATGGCGTAAGAAAGGGGTGTCACGTGACAACGTTAGAACAAAAAAAACGACCAAAAAAAGAACCGATTTCGGAAGCCAAAACTAAAGTGGCTAAAGAAAACGATCACCAGATTCCAGCCACCCCTTCAGAAAGACCCGATAGAAATGAAAGTGTGGCTTTGCGACTTAAAAAGGCTCGAATTGCAAAAAAAATGACTATTATTGAGGTTTCTAAAGAACTTCGTATTCGCAGAGATTATATTTCAGCCATTGAGGAGGGACAACTGGATCGCCTCCCTGAGCAGGCATACACGCTGGGCTTTGTTCGTTCTTACGCTAATTTGTTAGGTTTAGATGGCCTCGCAGCAGTCAAAGAGTATCGAGAAGAAAGAGACATGACTCTTCAAAGCCCTATTGCAGACCGGTTATCGGACGTTGGTGAGGCTGCAACGCCTTCTAAAAAATTACTTTTTGTTAGTGCTTTGACCGCATCCATAGTCCTGGCGTTGGGATGGTTTTATGTAGATGAACGGCAGGAGCGTTTACCAAAGAAAACTGCACTCATCTCTCCAGAACCTATTCCTCAGGCCTTATCAACAGAGTCTAAAGCATCCCCTTCCTCCTCCTCTGAGGCCCGCCCCACCCCAACAGCGTCATCCCCTTCTTCTGAAGCACCTCTTTTACCTTCTACGCCAGCCCTTTCAGAAAGCTATATTCATGCCACTGAGAAGGTCTGGATTAAAGTTTATGGACAAGATGGAAAAACGATCAGAGATATTCTTTTGGCACCAGGTGAAAAAATTGCAGTTCACTTAGATGGCTCGACATATCTTTCTACTGGAAATGTGGGAGCTCTAACCCTTGAAAACAATGGCAAAAAGACTCCCTTCCTTGGCAAACTTGGTGAAGTCAAACGACACATTCCGCTTGAAGAAAAAGCCATCAAGGAGTATGTATCAAGCGACAGCCCCAGTTCCTAGTAGGGATTTCCTGTTTGGGTCTGCGATCATGGGGAATAAAAAATGTCTGAGATCAGGCCATACCGCACTATCGTGCGTCGCAGGTCCCGTCAAATACATGTAGGTAGCGTAGCTGTAGGTGGGGACGCACCTATTTCTGTGCAATCCATGACTAACACTTTGACAACAGATGTGGAGTCCACCGTAAAGCAAGTTTTAAGGTTAGAAAAGGCTGGGGCAGATATTGTTCGCATTTCTTGTCCCGATGAAGCATCCACACTGGCCCTAGGACATATCATTCCAAAGGTAAATGTTCCCATCGTTGCCGATATTCACTTTCATTACCAACGTGCCATTGAAGCCGCAAAAGCAGGGGCTGCTTGTTTGCGTATAAACCCTGGAAACATTGGATCGGAAGCCCGCGTACGTGAAGTCATTCAAGCTGCAAAAGATTACGGATGCTCCATGCGCATTGGGGTAAACGCGGGCAGTTTAGAAAAAGAGCTTCTAGAGCAATTCGGTGAACCCTGTCCAGAAGCCATGGTACAAAGTGCACTCAATCACGCAAAAATTTTAGAAGATAATGATTTTTTTGACTTTAAAATTAGCGTTAAAGCCTCTGATGTTTTTTTGGCCGTAGCTGCGTATCAATCGCTGGCTGAGGTTTGTGATTATCCTTTGCATTTAGGAATTACAGAAGCAGGAGCAACGCGGGTTGGTACTGTGAAATCCTCCATCGGTATGGGGATGCTTTTATGGGCAGGTCTAGGTGATACGATTCGAGTTTCTTTGTCTGCAGAGCCAGAAGAAGAAATTCGTGTGGGCTTTGACATTTTAAAATCCCTGGGACTAAGACATCGAGGGGTGAATATTATTTCTTGCCCTTCATGTGCTCGCCAGCAATTTAATGTGATTGAGACTGTCACCCATTTGGAAGAAAGGGTAGCTCATATTACAACACCTATGACTGTTTCAGTGATTGGCTGCGTGGTTAATGGTCCTGGTGAAGCAAAGTTAACTGATGTTGGGTTTACAGGAGGTGGAAACGGCACTCACATGGTCTACTTAGACGGTATTCCTGCCCACCGG
>CANLAL010000003.1 GCA_947488045.1 Alphaproteobacteria bacterium | reverse complement strand
GTGCAATAGAGCTTGCTCCTTTTAACATTAATGTAAATGCTGTGAGTCCAGGAAGGATATATGACATTAATAATTTAAGTGCGAATGAACTCAGTGAAAAATTAAGACCCATGCCATTTGCGAGATTTATTGAGCCAGAAGATATAGCTCACATGGTTGATTTCCTTATTTCTAACAAAGCAAAAAATATTACGGGCCAAAATATGATTATTGATGGAGGGCAGTCAATTGTAGGGGATACTGCACATATAAAGAATCATATATGCTAAGTATTAACCTTCTTAAAACCCACCCCAAAAGCATAGATACAAGTAAAGCTATGCAGTTTGGGCAATGGAGCAAAAAGCGCAAAATGAGAAAATGCCACAAATCCCCCTTCCCAATAAACCCACTTGAAAGTCACTTGAGGGAAAGGGCTAGATTCGCTATGAATGAATCTTAACCTTCTTCCAACCGCACGTAATGGCAAAGGCACGACACATGAAAACAACGGCACAGATTCGCTCCGCTTACTTGGATTATTTCACCGCTCAAGGTCATACTCCTGTGGCGTCTAGTCCCTTGGTCCCTCACAATGACCCTACGCTGCTTTTCACCAATGCGGGCATGGTTCAATTCAAGGATGTGTTCACCGGGCTTGAAAAGCGTGCCTATACCCGTGCCACCACCAGTCAAAAGTGCTTGCGAGCTGGCGGCAAGCACAATGACCTGGAGAACGTAGGTTTTACGGCCCGCCACCATACCTTCTTTGAAATGCTTGGGAATTTTTCCTTTGGAGACTATTTTAAAGAAGATGCCATTCGGTTTGCCTGGGAATGTATTACGAAAGAATATGGCCTTTCCAAGGACAAGCTCCTGGTGACCGTCTACGCGGAGGATCAAGAGGCAGCAGGTTATTGGAAAAAGATAGCCGGCCTTTCTGATGATCGCATTATTCCCATCGCCACGTCCGATAACTTCTGGTCCATGGGTGATACGGGCCCGTGTGGCCCTTGTTCCGAAATCTTTTATGACCATGGGGATAAAATTGCGGGCGGCCCTCCCGGAAGCCCGGATGCAGATGGGGATCGATTTATTGAAATCTGGAACCTGGTATTCATGCAGTTTGAACAACTGGCTGATGGCTCACGCATTAGCTTACCTAGGCCTTCCATTGACACAGGTATGGGCTTAGAGCGCATTACCACTGTGATGCAAGGCATCCATAACAATTATGAGACAGACCTCTTCCAAGCCATAATTCATGCCTGTGAGGATGCCATTGGGCAAAAGGCCACACCAGCGACCCTCGCCTCCCATCGTGTCATTGCCGATCACCTGCGTGCCGCCAGCTTCCTCATTGCTGATGGCGTCCTACCGGCCGGTGAAGGACGCGGCTATGTACTCAGGCGCATCATGCGCCGGGCCATGCGTCATGCCCATATATTGGGGGCCAAAGATCCACTTATGTATCGTCTCGTGCCGGCTTTAGCGGAGCAAATGAGCGCGGCCTACCCCGAGCTAATCCGGGCCAACGCTCTCATTACCCAGACACTTCAGCATGAAGAGGAACGCTTCCGGGGAATGCTCGATCGGGGGTTGAAATTGCTCCAAGACGAAACCTCTCGCTTGCCGCAAAGCGCAGCCCTTCCAGGCGATGTGGCCTTTAAACTTTATGATACTTTCGGTTTTCCTCTCGACCTTACGCAAGATGCACTGCGCAGTGAAGGCCGCAGCGTAGATGTGGCGGGGTTTGAAACAGCCATGAAAAAGCAGCGTGATGAGTCCCGAGCCCATTGGTCAGGCTCCGGGGATACCAAAACAGATCAAATCTGGTTTGACTTGGCGCAAGAGCAGGGCGCTACAGAATTTCTAGGATATGATCTGGAGCATGCAGAAGGCCAAATCATTGCCCTTGTCCTTAATGGAGCCATCACCTCCCACGCCAAACAAGGGGATGAAATCCTGATCTTGACCAACCAAACCCCCTTTTATGGCGAGTCAGGTGGGCAAATGGGCGATCAAGGCACACTCACCACGGCTGAAGGGGCAATGGCCACAATCACGGATACCCTCAAAAAGCTCGGCAAACTCCATGTTCACAAAGCCATTGTGGAAAAAGGAACTTTGGCTGTGGGCCAAGCCGCAAAGATGACGGTAGATCGCTCGCATCGTCAAGGCCTACGCCATCATCATTCAGCCACGCATCTTCTACACGCTGCCTTGCGCAAGGTTTTAGGCGATCACGTGACGCAAAAAGGATCTCTGGTCAGTACAGATAAACTGCGTTTTGATTTCAGTCATCCAAAGGCCCTTTTGCAAGAAGAGCTCAAAGCCATAGAACATTTGGTCAATGGTCAAATCCGCTCCAATACGCCAACCACCACACAGCTCCTCTCTCCTGAAGAGGCCGTTGCCCAAGGAGCCATGGCTCTGTTTGGGGAAAAGTATGGTGATGAAGTGCGGGTCGTATCCATGGGAACAGGCCAAGATCATACCTTCTCTCTGGAGCTTTGCGGAGGCACACACGTGACCCGCACCGGGGATATTGGCATGTTTAAGATAACCAATGAAGCCAGTGTCTCTTCAGGCGTCCGCCGCATTGAAGCAGTCGCAGGAGAAGCTGTGGATAACTTGGTTGACGATTTGGAAGGCAAAATTAACAGTGCGTGCGCACTTTTAAAAGCGTCTTCCGCGGATTTATCTTCCAAGATACAATCAACGCTTGAGGAAAAGAAAAAACTTGAGGCAGAAATCCGAAGCCTCAAGCAAAAACTCCTTTCTGGCGATGGAGCAGGCCAAAAAACCATAGTGCCTCAGGATGTTGCAGGCATTTCAACCGTCTTTCATACGGTGGTGGATGCGGATACTTCCCATTTGCGCTCACTTGTGGATAAGTTGAAAGGCGATGTAAAGTCTGGCATTGTGATTGTATCTGGAACTGGTGGGGAAAAAATAGCTCTTTTAGTGGGTGTCACGGATGATCTTACGTCACACATCAGTGCTGTTGAGCTACTACGCGCAGGAACAGTGATTCTCGGGGGAACAGGAGGGGGAAGGTCTGATTTTGCTCAAGGGGGTGGGCCCAATCTTTCAGCTATCCCCGATGCATTTAAGGCCATGGAACAATTCATTATTTCAAAGTCCAAGTAAGGGAGACTCTTCATGACGCATCCACTACCTAAAAGTGCCCAATCTGTTCAGAATGCCCTCGAACAAAAAGGGGTTTTGGATGCCCATGTTATGCAATTGGATGCCAGCACACGAACAGCTGTAGAAGCTAGCCAAGCTTTGCAATGCCAAGTGGGGCAAATTGTGAAATCTCTTATTTTTAAAACGTCCACCACGCATGAACCGGTTTTGGTGCTGGCCAGCGGGCCCACACGCGTCAATGAAAAGGTGATCGCGCACCATGTGGGGCAACCTATCGAGAAAGCGGATGCAGACTTTGTACGCCAAGTCACAGGGTTTGCCATTGGAGGCGTTCCTCCTTTGGGTCACATGCAAACCATTCCACATATATTTATTGATGTAGACCTTCTTTCTTATGAAGCTGTCTGGGCTGCAGCCGGAACCCCTAATACGGTTTTTCGGATGGAAAGCACCGCTTTACAAAGCATTACAGAAGGTACACTCATCAATGTGGAAAACCTCCCCTCTTGTTAACGAGGCAAATCAAATATCACTATCTTCAGAAATTTCTTTCAAATGAGCCCCTCATTCCATTAGAATGCGTTGCATAAGGATAAGGTGTCTGGTGTGACTTATAAACAACGGTATGAATGGTTTCAACAAGTAGCCCAACTGATTCAACAGGGCACAACGAGCGTGGCCCCCGGTCAAGCTCTTGCTCTACTCAAACCAAGATCTCGAATGCCCCATGTAGACCCACGATCGGCGCTGATTGAAACTTACGTCACTGCTCCTCGCCAAAGGCCTGCTCAACATCTTCAAGCCCCGCAGTCTTCCCTGCTGGTTCAAGTTGAAAGCCCAAATAGCTCTTATGTGGCTAAACTGACAGCTGCACCTGTGGCCAAGGGAAGAAGCACTGCTTCTTTAGCTGCATCGGCTGCCACCTTGGCTGAGCTCAAAGCCGTCATGGAAGGTTTTGAAGACTGTCCTCTTAAAGCCATGGCCACAAACATTGTCTTTGGTGATGGAAATCCAAAAGCTCCCATCATGTTTGTGGGAGAGGCTCCTGGCGCAGAAGAAGACAAACAAGGCAAGCCTTTCGTTGGCCTTAGCGGTCAGCTTCTAGACCGCATGATGGCCGCCATTGGTCTTGATCGTAGCACAGCATATATTACCAATATGATTGCATGGCGCCCTCCCGGAAACCGACAGCCCTCTTCTCAAGAGCTTCTCCAATGCTTGCCTTTTGTACAACGACATATTGAGCTTGTGGCACCGAAGATTCTGATCTTAGTGGGCGGTGTAGCAGCCAAAACCCTTTTGAGTCGGAGTGATGGGATTATGCGCATGCGGGGCACATGGCATGATTATATGACCTCCGGGCTTCAAACCCCTGTTGCAACGACTGCTTTATTTCATCCAGCTTATCTGCTTCGCTCACCAGGGCAAAAAAAAGAAGCCTGGCGTGACATGCAGATGATTCAGGACAAACTTCGCTCGATGGAGGCGCAATCATATGCACGCTCATAATCTTACAGAAGTTGTTCTGGTAGTTGCCTTTGCCCTTGTGGGGGGCCTGGCGCTTTTACGTGTAAAGCAACCCCCCATTATTGGATATATTTTAGCAGGCATCATTTTGGGCCCTTCCTGCTTTGGGCTGGTGACTGACCGCGCTTCCGTCTCCAATCTGGCAGAATTAGGGGTACTCATGCTCCTTTTTTCCATTGGAATGGAGCTTAATTTAAGGGTTTTCAAGCGGATTTGGCTTCTCGCGGTATCTGCAGTAGTACTCCAGCTGGGTTTAAGTTGTGGGGTCTTTTATTTATGTCACAATCTTTTTAACCTGCCCCTTGCCCCAACACTAATGTTTGCCTGCATCTTTGCGCTTAGCAGTACGGCCGTAGCTGTAAAAATGTTAGAAAGTATTGGTGAACTGAGAACCACTTCTGGAAAAATCATCCTGAGCATTCTTATCGGTCAAGACTTAGCACTTATTCCCATCATCATCCTACTTCGCAGCGTAGCGAGTGATGTTTCAATTGTGGCTTTTTGGTCTAAAATGATTGGTTGTGTGGGCATATTAGGCATGCTCCTTTACACATTTGGAAAAGCAAAGCGTGTCCATTTGCCAATTACTACATTTCTCACTTCAGGAGACAGCAGTCTTCTGCCATTGGCCAGCCTGGTATGGTGCTTTGGATGTGCAAGTATTGCAGGCTTATTAGGACTGTCAGCAGCTTATGGTGCGTTTTTGGCGGGGCTCATTATCGGTAACTCTCGAGATCGTAAGGACATGCTCCATGTTATTGACCCCATCCAAAGTATACTCCTCATGGTTTTCTTCTTATCTGTTGGTTTGCTTTTGGACTTGAAATATGTATGGGATCACCTGCTCATGATCTTGGGATTTTTGATCCTCTTAACGATCGGAAAAACCTCTTTGAACACTCTGATCATGCGCTTTCTACAACAGCCTTGGCCACGGGCCGTTTTAGCGGGATTGATCCTTTCACAGATCGGAGAGTTCTCCTTCGTACTTGCCACTGTGGGTTTGGAAAGCCACATCATAGATGAGGACGGTCAGAAGCTGATCATCGCCTTGACTGTCCTATCTCTTTTCCTTAGCCCTTTTTGGGTAGAAGCGGCCCGCCGTCTCCACGCCAAAGCGCCAGAGCCTTTTACAGGCCTACAACAATTGATTGATACGCTTTATGGTAAAGAGTGGGAACGGATGTGTGCCTTGTGGAAGTGGCTCAAACGATGCAGTTTGGGGATAGTTCATCTGTTCAAGCGCAAGCCTAAATCATGACCCATCCTACCCTTGCCTTTGATGGCCAGTTTGCAGGTCCTTGTCTTGGATTAGATGAGGTGGGTTATGGCCCATGGGCGGGCCCCGTGGTGGTGTGCGCAGTACTGATAACAGATTTCTATAATCTGCAGAGCTTAGAGGGAAAAGTTCAAGACTCCAAAAAGCTTACTCCCAAAAAGCGGGAAACTCTCTTTGAGGCCTTAACCACTCATCCGAATGTTACTTTTAACATTGGCATGGCTCACGTGGAGGAGATTGACGCACTTAATGTTCGCCGAGCTACGTGTGTAGCAATGGAGCGGGCCTATGATCATGTCGCTTTTCAAGAAGTGAGAACCCTTTTGGTGGATGGTACTCTTCCTCTTGCCCATCCTCAAGCTAAAGTTGTTCCCATCGTAAAAGGAGATACCTTAAGTTTCTCCATTGCCTGTGCCGCCATTATTGCAAAAGTGACACGAGATCAACTCATGTATCAACTCCACAAAGACTTTCCCCACTATGGGTGGGACACCAACGTGGGATACGGCACGACCAATCATCAAGCAGGGTTAAAACGTGTAGGCATTTCTCCACACCACCGCAAAAGCTATGCCCCCATCAGAGCCTTATTGCATGTGGATAAAATGGTATAAAGTATCTTTTTGATACTCTCGTTTGATCATAACCTTACAGGACATAAACTGACAACGCGCCCTAAAAATTGGGGAGCCTTAAAGCTGCACAATCAGTGGTGACCGGTGACCAGGAAAAGCATCTTAATTTTCCAAATAGATGTGGCGTTCGCCCTAAAAGATCTTCTTTGGTGGAATCTTAAAGTAAAACTTATAAGGATTTTAGAGCCACCATCGAGAGTGCAGTTATCGACGGTTCAGTAAGGGCCATTTCAAATAAGTTATGGTTAGCCAACCTTTGAAGTGTTGGGTTGACTGCACCCAGTTGGATGCAGCCACTCCGAATCATAAGGTTAATGTTGTGAGTTTCAATGGTTATCAGTCGGATTTACCCTTTAAGAGCCAAATGCCTCACCCCACGTGCCTTTTGTTGCTGCACGCGAATATTCCGTAGCACGGTTCTCGAAAAAGTTCGTGTGCTCAACACCATTAAGCATCGTATCCATCCAAGGCAGCGGGTTGCGTTCAATGCGGTACATGGGCTCCAAACCCAGCTGGGTCAAACGTCGGTCCGCGATATAGCGAATGTATTGCTTGACCTCAGGCCCTGAAAGACCTTCCACTGCACCCATTTCAAAAGCCAGATCAATAAAGGCATCCTCGTGAGAAACAATAGTCTCACACGCCTTCCGAATTTCCAGAACCAATTTTGGCGTCCAAATTTCTTTGTTTTCATCCACAAAAGTCTTGAACAGTTTAATGATGGAGTTGGTATGAAGAGTTTCATCCCGCACGGACCAGGAAACGATCTGGCCCATACCACGCATTTTGCTAAAACGTGGGAAGTTCATCAAAATGGCAAAGCTGGCAAAAAGTTGGAGACCTTCAGTAAAGGCACCAAAGACCGCCAAAGTCATGGCAATGGCTTCCTTAGAGTCCGTGCCAAATTGCTGCATATAGTCGTACTTATCGCGCATTTCCTTATATCGGAGGAAAGCTGAATACTCCACCTCTGGCATCCCCAGAGTATCCAACAGATGGGCATAGCCCGCAATGTGAATGGTTTCCATGTTGGAAAAGGCCGCAAGCATCATCTGCACTTCTGTGGATTGAAACACACCAGAATAGTGCTTCATGTAGCAGTTGTTGACTTCAATATCCGCCTGCACGAAAAATCTAAAAATTTGTGTCAAAAGATTTTTTTCCACAGGGGTGATATTGCGTTGCCAGTCCCGCACATCATCCGCCATGGGCACTTCCTCAGGCATCCAATGAATACGCTGCTGGGTAAGCCAGGCTTCATAGGCCCAGGGATAGCTAAAAGGCTTATAAACGGGATTTGGAGTGAGCAATGACATGGCTTGACTTCCTTTCTAAAAATGCGGCTATTGGCACGCTAAGCATTCATCATAATCGATGGGTTTGGGCACTTCTTCTTCCACAGGGCGCAAATCTGTTGTATCCAAATTGGCCACCACTTCTGCTCGTTGAATGGATTTGGAGCGGCAGTAATATAAAGATTTTACGCCCTTCTTCCAGGCTTGGAAATGGATCTGGTGCAGGTCTCTTTTATGAATATCTGGTGGCACGAATACGTTCAAAGATTGAGCTTGGCAGATATAAGGCGTACGGTCGCCCGCATGCTCAATAAGCCACCGCTGATCCATTTCAAAGGCGGTTTTGAACACATCTTTTTCATCATCGCTTAGGAAATCTAAATGCAAGACAGACCCTTCGTTAATGGTGATGGATGTCCACACATCTTCCGTATTTTGACCTTTTTCTTCCAACAATTTTTGTAAATGTCGATTCCTTACATTGTAAGAACCCGAAAGCGTTTTATGCATAAAGCTGTTGGCTGCAATAGGTTCAATCCCCGGCGATGTGCCCCCGCAAATAATGGAAATAGAGGCGGTGGGTGCAATGGCCATTTTGTTAGAAAAACGCTCTTGAATAGCAAATTCTGCGGCATCCGGGCAAGCGCCGCGCTCCTTAGCCAACGCCACCGAGGCTGCATCAGCCTGAGTTTTGATATGCTTGAACATCTGCATGTTCCAAGATTTAGCCAGACCCGACTCTAAGGGCACACCTTTCAATTGCAAAAAGGAATGGAACCCCATAACCCCTAAGCCTACGCTCCGCTCCCGCATGGCGGCATATCGAGCCTTAGCCATGGAATCTGGAGCCGTATCTATGAAATTTTGGAGGACATTGTCCAAAAATCGCATCACATCCTCAATGAGACACGGCTCGTTTTTCCACTCATCATAAGTTTCTAAATTGAGGGAGGACAGGCAGCAAATGGCTGTACGATCGTTCCCTAAATGATCGGTGCCGGTGGGGAGCGTGATCTCGCTACACAAGTTAGACATTTTCACTTTTAAATTATTGCGCTTGTGATGCTCTGGGATCGCCTTATTCACGTGATCAATAAAAATCAGATAAGGCTCACCCGTTTCAATACGGGCAGTAAGCAGCTTGATCCACAAAGATCGCGCAGAAATCGTATGAATCACCGTTCCATCCAGCGGGCTCACAAGATTCCATGGGGCATCTGCTTCTACGGCTTCCATAAAGGCATCGGTCAAGACCACGCCATGATGAAGAATCAGGGCTTTGCGATTGGGATCTCCACCTGTCGCACGGCGAATTTCAATGAATTCTTCAATTTCCGGATGGTCAATAGGCAAATAAACAGCGGCACTCCCACGACGCAGGCTGCCCTGGCTGATGGCCAGCGTGAGTGAATCCATCACTCGAATAAAGGGCACCACACCGGATGTTTTTCCATTGGTACCAATCTTTTCACCAATAGAACGCAAATTGCCCCAATAGCTGCCAATACCCCCTCCGCGCGCGGCAAGCCACACATTTTCATTCCAGAGGTCCACAATTCCCTGCAGACTATCATTTGCCTCATTCAAAAAGCAAGATATAGGCAGCCCCCGACTTGTACCCCCATTGCTCAAAATTGGTGTTGCAGGCATAAACCACAACTTGCTGATGGCATCATAAATGCGTTGGGCATGGGCCTGGTCATCTGCAAAGTGAGCGGCCACTCGTGCAAAGACATCCTGATAGCTTTCTCCCGGCATAAGATAACGATCCGTGAGAGTCATCTTTCCGAAGTCTGTGAGCAGGCCGTCACGGGTTAGATCCAGAGTAATGGCATATTTTGGCATATTTTTTCTCGTCTCTCAAAAGGGCAGGTATACAACATATAGTATATCAAGCCAGGAAAATGTCAACAGGTGGTGGGCGATGGGGGTTGATCGTCAAAAGCAACGCCAGTCCAGGGCGCCATAGGAAACACAAAAAAGCAAGAGGGAAAAAGTTATAGACCCCCATTAAAAATTGAAGGCTGGCTACTTTACGAGACAAAGACTCTTCAAGTACAAACTAAATTCATTTTTTACAAATGTATGAACAATTTTATTGAGCTCGTTGAATACCCTATATACCCATAATTAATAGCCTTAGCAATGAGTATCCCAGAATATTCCAATAGCCTCCATTTTAAGGGTTTAAGCATGTGAGTTTTTTTGAAGTTACAGGTCATTTCTATATTTTCCTCTCTTAAGCCCTAGTGGCCCACTCTAAAGTAGCATTGGCTACGATAAGCCTGCGCCACAGATAGCGGTCTCAGAAGACTTGCAAGAACTAGCGTATAAAATTACAATATGTAGGCACCGTAGTTAAGAAGAGTTAGGTGATGAGACGTAAATTTTAGAGGTATATGGTTAGTTTTTTTATATTTTTAACAACAACCCCTGTATCCTTTGGCTCACATCCGTTTCAAGACCTTACTAACGTTGTTAACTCTTGTGACAAATATGAGGAACTATAGGATCCCTTTTTCAAAATACTTTTTTAAGGTGGCCTGCATTGACTAATGGTTCAGTTCCTATCGTGCTGATTACAAACACCAAAAAATTTACTCATCCACGTGTAAATGTCTTTATGCATAGCCCTGAAACATCTTGGTCTGATACTTCTGGTCGCGCATTAAGAACGGTGAAGACTCCCTACATTCTCTATCTATAGGACGATTATTTTTTGTCTCACTTGAATGTAAAGCGCCTAGGACAACTTTTGGATAATATGAAAATGGAAAAAGCCGGTTACATGCAAATTTATGGAGCCACACAAGAATTAAACAGAACGCCTTCCCGTTCCGGAAGGGGTATTTATTATAAGAAACGGGATGAAAAGTGGAGAGGCTCTTTGCAGCCTGCATTTTGGAACAAAGTTGTTTTTGAAAACTTGTTGGACAGTAAAGAAAAAAACTGGGATTTTGAGGTTAAAGGCAGCATACGCAGCCAGGCCAATCTGCATCCATTTTTAGTAGTCACTCATGATCTTCCCTTAGATTATTTAAACATGACGCTGCTCGGTAAGCGTGATGATGGAAATCTCGAGAAAATCAAAGCGCTTTACGGCATAGAATGGAAAAGGAAACTTCCACTATATTCCCGCTCCTCTTTCAAGAGATTTTGGAACATTAAGGTTGCACCCTTTTTTCATAAGATTAAGGCAAGCTTTTCAACCTCTTTGGCTAAATTAAGCCATTAAAACAGCCCTCTTCATGCACAACACCTGCATAGTCGATCTGGATGAAGATCAAGCATAAATGCACGCATATTTCTCTCCTGGAAAATTCTACTAACCGTATGGCTTGCTAAGTTATCTTATACCATTTCCATTGTATAAGCCCATTCGATCCAGGGCATGAGACGCTCAATATCTGAAGACTCCACGGTGGCACCGCCCCAAATACGAATATTAGGTTCATCGCCACTGTGCCCTTTGATGTCATAAGCCACGTGCTCCACATCCAAGCGCTTTGTCACACGCGACACCAAATCCCACTGGGCAGCCCGACTCAATGCAAGCACCTCAGGCGCGCATAGGCGCAAAGACATACTGGTGTGAGAACGCTGAGAAGGCACGGCAGCGGAAAAGCGGATCCAGCTTTCTCGGCCTTCCATCCATTTTTCCAGAACAGCGAGATTAGTACGGCTTCGTTTAACCAACGCGGGCAACCCCCCTATGGAGTGAACCCAACGGAAGGCATCTAAGACATCCTCCACGCACATCATGGAGGGCGTGTTGATGGTCTCCCCCACAAAAACAGCCTCACGCACGACGCCATGATCGGCCAAACGGAATAGCTTGGGGATTGGCCATGCAGGTGTGTATGTTTTGAGGCGCTCCATAGCCCGTGGGCTTAACACAATCATGCCATGAGCGGCTTCGCTACCCAAACATTTTTGCCAGGAATAGGTCGTCACATCCAATTTATCCCACGGCATATCCATGGCAAAAGCGGCAGAGGTAGCATCGCACAACGTGAGGCCTGTGCGATCATCCGCAATCCAATCGTGGCGATCCATCATAATACCGGAGGAGCTCCCATTCCATGTGAAAACCACATCATGGCTAGGATCAATGCCATCAAAAGAAGGCAAATGTCCCCCTACACCGAGACGACAATCCACATCTTTTAAATGCATGTGGTTCAGGATGTCATGCACCCAATCTTTGCCAAACACATCCCACGCAAGAACCACAAGGGGTTTGGCCCCCACCAAACTCCATAGGGCCATTTCAAAGGCACCTGTATCGGACCCTGGCGTAATGCCAATGTGATAATCCTGCGGAATTACCAAAAGCTCTCGGCTTTCTTCAACCACACGCAGCAAGCGGTCTCTGGCTACTTCAGAACGATGGGACCGCCCCAACAAGGCCTCTTGGAGCCCTTCAAAAGACCACCCCGGATGCTTTTGGCAGGGGCCCGAAGAAAAGCAACGATTTATAGGTTTTAAAGCGGGTTTGTTTATCATTTATTACACCTTTTTTTCTGTTTGATTATCGAGTTCTTTAATTTTTCCAGCAAACACATGCGCAACCCGATGTAGCAAATCCACATCTTTCCCTTGCAACATAATGCGGACTAAGGCTTCTGTCCCTGACGCGCGAATCAAGCACGAGAGATGCGCATCATAGGAAAC
Organism: Alphaproteobacteria bacterium; assembly: GCA_947488045.1. Taxonomy (GTDB): domain Bacteria; phylum Pseudomonadota; class Alphaproteobacteria; order 43-37; family 43-37; genus CANLAL01. The sequence continues at coordinate 20,386 of CANLAL010000003.1, read as the reverse complement.
CATCTGAGCTTGATAGAAGTCTGACCATTCCGGCATATTTAAGACCTGCTTGTGGGTTACCCGCACATTGTGCAAAATCTGGGGACAAGGCCTAAAAGCCTGCGCCAGTGATTTGACTTGCGTATGAATACGTAGCAGCTCCAAAGCAGTGAGCAGACCATCCCCCGTGGCAGCCAAAGGGCCTAAAATCATGTGGCCTGAAGATTCACCACCCAAAAGCGCGCCTGTTTCTTCCATCGCTTGCACAACATACTTATCGCCCACAGCAGATTGATGTAAGGCCACCCCTTTTTCATGCAAGAGAGCCTTTAACTGATGATTAGCCATAACCGTGCTCACCACACATGGGGGATCAAGTTTTACTTCTTGCTGCCAGGCCTGAGCGAGAATGGCCAACATCTGGTCGCCATCAAGCAGTGTGCCTTCAGACAAAAATGTCATCACGCGATCCCCGTCGCCATCAAAGGCAAAGCCTACATCCGACTGGTGAGTTTTCATAAATTGCTGCAGAGCCTCAGGATGTGTGGCACCCACACCAGCATTGATATTGACGCCATCTGGCTCATGGCCCATCAGGTGCACCCGCGCGCCCAGGGCTTTAAAAACATCTGCACCGTGTGCACTTAAAGATCCATGCGCACAGTCCAAAGCTATGGTCAGGCCAGAGAGGTTTAAGCCGCGATAAAGGGAGAGAAGATGCTGCGTGTAAAGCTGAACAGCATCAGGACGTATCGTCGTCTGCCCCACTTGGTTTGGCAGGCAAAAATCTAAAGGTCCATGAAAAAGAGCCTCAATAGCTTTTTCTTGTGCAGGATCAAGTTTTGAGCCTCCCGCTCCAAACACTTTAATGCCATTATCTTGATAGGAGTTGTGTGAAGCTGAAATCATCACCGCACAATCCACATCCAGTTTTTGAGCCAAGAAGGCCACACAGGGGGTAGATACAACGCCAACATCCATCACATGCATGCCTGCCGCCATTAAACCTGACGCAAGAGCGCTTTTCACAAGAGGGCCAGAAACACGGGTATCCATCCCCACCACCACCTGACCATGGCAGGTCTTTAATGCATGTCCCAAGCTGAGGCCCAGTCGCGCCAAAGATGCGGGTGTTAAAAGGCCTTGAAAAACTGGACCACGTACCCCATCAGTGCCAAAAAAAGTGCTCATAGATGTGTTGCCTTAGCGCTTTGATTAAAAAACATGGGGGATTATGGCGCCAGTCGACGTGTGTGTCACGCGAAACTTTTGGATACTATTTCTCCAACTTTCTCTCTTAAAGGGATCTTAAGAATCTGCCGCCCGCATTAAATTGCAACATTATTGAAAAAATTGGATGAACATGACGCTGCCCGCTCTTCCACATCTGAAACGTATTCTATTGCACGCTTATGAAGCTACTGTCAGCGCTTACAAACAAATCGTTTTCCCGCTTTTCAAGATATGGAAGATCAACTGGCACGGTTTCATAGTTTAGAGGAACAAATTAGCCTTCAGCATAGCATGGTAGGAAATGCATCAAGAAGCTTTGTGCTGACCCAATCCAGCGCCCGTGCGGGAACCCAAGCCACACTGGATTTGATCAAAGCCAAAGTCACTCTGTTGAATAATCAAATCCTTTATACCAAACTTATCTCACAGAGACTTGTAGCCCGAATCGCACTCGTCAAAGCCATGGGAGGATGACCACAAAAAAGTATCCATAAACTAGGGTGCTTTTCCCTAGAGATAAATCCTGATAAGATATCCATCAGACTTTTGAAACAGAGGAGTTGAAGTGGACTGCGCCCAACTCAAAACCTTTTACGAAACCCCGTTAGGAGGTGTAGCCAGACGAACCTTGCGGAGATCTATTCGTAGTATTTGGCCACAATCCAAAGGTGAACGTGTGTTGGGATTAGGCTACGTAAGCCCTTTTATCCGACCATTTACGGATGATGCGCAAGCCGTTTATTTGGCTATTCCGCAAGGTTTTGGTGCGCTTCCCTGGCCACTTCTAGGGCCTAATTGTGTCACTCTAACGGATCCTCAGAATCTACCTTTTGCACCAGGAACGGTTGATAAAATACTTATGGTTCATGGGCTTGAATTTATGGAACACTCTGGACCCGTCTTGGAAGAATGTTGGCGCATCTTGGCCCCTGGAGGGCGGCTGCTGATTTGCACACCCAATCGCACCGGAATTTGGTCCCGTATGGATCGCACGCCTTTTGGATATGGAGCTCCTTTTACTGCACGAAAACTTTCTGAACACCTCACTAAATGTCATCTGACGCCATTATCGATTTCATATAGTCTGATGATGCCCCCTACACATACGCGAACTTTCCTGAAACTCTTTCCGCAAACGGAACATTTCTCTAATGGACTATGCAAAAAACTGGCTGGGGTCATCATTATGGAAGCTCAGAAGCAAATCTACCAACCTATAGGGCAACAAACGCTCTTAGCCCGCAGAGCATTCGTTCTAAATCCAGCCTAAACATTTCATATTTTTCCAGGAAATCTCTCACCCTGTTGACGAAACATGCTTAATGGGCAAGAATGGTTCATCCGGGTAGAATATTCTCCGGTGGGTTATGGGAGCTGTTTTGTGTATTCACGCCGCAGAGAAAGTGAGTCATCCCTCAATGTATGGCCAGGGTTTGTGGATGCATTGACAGCGCTCGTAGTTGTGCTCATGTTCGTTGTGTTAGTCTTTGTTGTCTCTCAATATTATCTCACTTCACAACTTTCTGGACAAAGTGAAACAGCCCAGACTTTAACAGAAGAAATTGAGCGCCTTGAACACTTAATGGCACAAACTCATCAAAAGCATGTGCAGCTCAAAGAGGCGCATGGATCATTGATCCAGCATGCAGATCGCCTCAATCAAGATAATGAATCATTGGCTGAGGAGCGAACTTCACTTGAACAACGACTGGCCTCTCTTCAAACCAAACTGCTTGAGCTCACCTCATTATTGGAAAAGAAGTCAGCAGCCCACGATACAGTATTAGAAAAGCATGAACAGATCCAAACTCAGCATGATGAGCTGGTTGCCCATAAAGAATCTTTGGAAGCCCAATTAGCCAAACTTTCTGCTCAGCTGGATAAAACGCTTGCTGCTGAAAAATTGTTCGAGTATAAATCTGAGTTTTTTGGCCGCCTCAAGGAAGCTTTAGCTGGCCGTACGGACATGGTGGTAGTGGGTGATCGGTTTATGTTTCAATCAGAGCTTCTCTTTCCCTCTGGGTCTGCGGAGCTTGAATCTTTAGGCAAAACACAATTGGCTATTTTGGCCCAGTCTCTGAAACAAATTGCCAAAACGTTACCACGAGATGTGAATTGGATTTTGCGTATTGATGGTCATACGGATGATAAGCCCATTCACACGCCCCAATTTAACTCCAACTGGGAACTATCCGCTGCCCGGGCTTTAAGTGTTGTGAACTACCTAGCCAAACAGGGAATTCCTCCCAATCGCTTGGCGGCTACGGGATTTGGTGAATATCAACCGCTCTCCACAAAAGACCCCAACCGCAACCGCCGTATTGAGCTACGTATTGATCAACGATGAGCCCCCAAATTATCCATGCCCTCACTCTGGTGGACTATCCCGAGGCCTTAAGCCAAATGGCAACGTGGTCTGCAGATGTTTTAGCAGGCGGCCCCGAAAGGCTTTGGTTTTTGGAACACCCCCCTCTGTATACTGCAGGAACCAGCGCCCATGAAGAAGACATTCTGGGCACACACACCTTCCCTGTTTACGCCACCGGTCGTGGTGGACAAATGACCTACCATGGCCCCGGGCAACGGGTGGTCTACCTCATGCTTGATCTGCGTAAGCATGGTCAAGATGTACGCCGCTATGTGTGGCAGCTGGAGGAATGGATCATCCTCACCCTTGCCTGCCTCGGGGTGGAAAGTTTCCGCCGAGAGGGACGGGTAGGCATTTGGGTGACGGACATTCATGGCCACGAATCCAAAATTGCGGCCATTGGGGTGCGTATCAGCCGCTGGGTTACCACTCATGGCATCGCCTTGAATGTTCACCCCGATCTCACACATTTTACAGGGATTGTTCCGTGCGGTTTAGAAGGCTTTGGCGTGACATCACTCCACGCCCTTGACATAAAGGCTTCCTTAAGTGATGTGGACCGCCATCTGGAAGAGCAATTTCAGATCATATTTGCATCGTAGCCTTGGCGAATGACTTACTCATTTTAAATGTTGACTTTTTCTAGATGACCCCTTATTTTGTCTATAGTTTAATCAAAAAAAAGAGCCATCTCCATGAAAAAGTATACCCTCAATCTGTTATTGCCTATTGTCCTCTCGATCACACCTTTACACGCCTCAAATACGATGAGGCCTTTATCTTTTGAACCGGGCACACCTGAATTTAGTCATGAGCAAAAAATAATTGAGGCTATTAAAACAATATCTTGTCCTCAATTGATACAGCGTATTCATCGCTATCAAAACCTTGTTCCCACCACTAATGGAACAATGACCATAACTCCCTTTCGAATACCCCCTATTTCTCATCATATTTGGTTTACACGAGAAAATTCTCCAAAGGAAATTAGCAATGATGATTTGGAAAACCTCCGCAATATAATGGCCACCATCAATGCTGATGCTCGTGAACCCTGGCAGCACATCTTGTGGGTGAATGACCCTTCCCTGATCCCTTCCAGTGTGCAACAATTGATTGGCTCAGGGATGGAAATTCGAGATCTTCGTGATTACTCAACCCAGCTGGAAACCCTGCCCCTCGCCCTTATCCTGCTTTATGATACAAGTCTTAATGGAATGATTGGCGCTGCAGTTGACCTGATTCGTTATGATATTTTAACCACATTTGGCGGATGGTACGCGGATTTAAACTATGTTATTCACCGTTCTCCTGAATCTTTAATGCGTACTTTTGATTTTTTTGTAGACTCTCCTACTCAATCTCTTAGCTTAGCAATAGAAAATTTTATGATTGCCAGCATCCCTGGGCATCCCATCTTGGATGAGACCATTTCAGAAATCATTCCATTGCTCACTTCTCCCACTTTACGCGATGCTATAAAGTATGAGTCTAGCACCCTTGCCGACGAAGTCACCACGGGAGTTTTTAGTCAGATTTGTTTGATGCAGATGAATATATATACAACACGGGATCTTATCTTATCTTGTCAGGATAGCAACGGGCTAGATGAGAGGGGTTATGAAGAGTTGCATCATATGACTGTGGGAACTGACACTAGCGAAATAGATCCCAACAGCCCCTCTACTGACTTTGATAAGAGGAAAGCAACCTTTATACTTGAAATGCTTGCCTATGAAAAAGCTTTCGGAAAATGTTATCCGGGCCAGTTCGGTAAAGATGGGAAAAAGATGGGACGCTCTTGGTCAGAAGAAAACAAAGTTTCTTGTCTTTCATTCAGTTATTGCCTACCGGGGTTGCCAAATCCCATCTTTAAATATGTTGAGAGTTTCTGCAGCATACAAGAAAATCTTAAGAATAAAGTTCGGGAAAGTTTCAGTATACAGGGATTGGAAGAGTCTGACCCACAAGCGCAGGAAATTCTTGCTCGCTTTGAACGGGGAGAAGACTTGAAAGATTGCACTGGGAGCTTCTCCATTCTTAAAAGTGAAAATGGCAATGAAATAATTTTTTACTTTAGCTTGGTGGACCTAGAGAAGAAATATTCAAAGACCTGCAATCCTTTCCTGCTCACAAAGTCTGAACCCACGTGCCCACAATATTAGAATGTAAGTTTAAACATGGCATCTTTGAAAAAAACTCTGTTCTCTATCTTACTTTTGCTCTCCTTCTGCACTCATGCAAAAGATAAGGAGGAAGAGCCCTTTCCTTTTGACATTTTTACCCATGCAACTTATGAAGGCCTGAGCATTCATGCATTCATGGACACACAAAAACGGTATAAAGGTTTGTCAGCTTTGCCAGCTGAGGATTTAAAAATTCCCCCCATCTCCCATCACATTTGGTTAACAGATCTCAAAAATCCAAAGGAACTACGCATCCAAGACCGAGCTACAATGGAAAAGATCGTGGATACCTTGAATCATGACCCCATACAGTGGCAACATATTTTATGGACCAACGCGCCCCGCGCTCTTCCTGAAACACTCCAATGGGCCACTTCCATTAATGTAACGCTCCGGAGCATTGATGATCCCACGCTTAGATTACGTGCAGCAGATTTCATGCCCTCACTTTTAGATCAAAAACAATTTGGGATCGCGGCAGATTTTTTACGTTTTGACATTTTACGTATCTTAGGTGGTTTATATACGGATGTGAACTATATCCTCCAATACTCTCCCTTAAAGGCTATGCACACCTATGATTTTCTTGTGCATTCAGATCGGGGAGGACTTCTGGTAGACGTTTACATGATTGCAGCTAAACCCACCCACCCGATTTTAGTGGGCGCTTTTGAGGCCACCTTACGCAATTTAGAAAATCCACCTGCATACGTTCAATGGGCCCAAAGATCAAACTTACATCCACAAGAGTATACTGGTGTCATCACCTATTGGCCCTTTAACTTTGCTTTTACAAAATATGCAAATGTCAATACAACGGATTTGGCTTATCCCCTTCTGACAAAAAATCCTTACCCGCTTTCAGCCAAAAAACATCATTTTGATGAGTTCCTTTCTTACCCATGGAGACACTGTGATGGCACCTGCCAAGACTTCCCTGAGGAGAAAGCCAATCAAGTCTTAATGGAGTCTTTTGAACATTATATTACCGGTGAAATTTGTATGGAAAACATTTTGGGGTTTGACAGTGATGATGGTAACAGTTGGCTGCAAAATCTACCTCCGCAATATCAAGATTAAAACTATGGAAAAAAACCATGTGTCTGCTGGGTGTCTCCTGCCGCTAACACACGGGTGATTTTTTTATAGGCTAGCGCCAACTCATCCGGTGTGATGCAATAAGGTGGCAAGATGTAAATCACATTGCCTAATGGCCTTAAAATCAGGCCTTCATTTAAAAAGAGTTGACGCAAATACCGACTGGTATCAGACCCATAAGTGGCTTCCATTTTTGGTTCAAATGCGGCGATGGTCCCCTGAAGACGAAGCTTTGTAATAAGCCCTGTTTCCAACAAGGCCAGGCTACACTTCCGCTGGACCTCTTCAAGAACAGCAATTTTTTCCAAGGTTCCTTCTTCTGCAAATAGCGTCAATGAGGCAATACCTGCGGCGCATCCTAAAGGATTGGCCGTATACGAATGACCGTGCACAAAAGCTTGGGTGATGGAATCACTCAAGAAAGCCTCATAAACCGTATCATTGCAAACCGTCACCGCCATGGGCAAAAATCCACCGGTGATCCCTTTTGCCAAGCATATGATATCAGGCCTTGAGATCAAATGCTCGTAGGCAAACATTTTTCCTAAACGGCCAAACCCTGTCATGACCTCATCAAAAATCACTAAGATGCCCGCATTTTGGCACTTTTTTACCACTTGATCTAAAAATGCAGTCCGGTGCATGTGCATGCCAATGGCTCCTTGGACCAAGGGTTCAATAATCATTGCTGCCGTTTGCGTTCCATATTGGGCCATGTGATGGTCCAGGGCTTTCAGTGCGCGGGCTTCTTTGTCCTCCACACCTTCATCCCCTTCCCATGTGATAGGCAGAGGGAGAGTGTCCGTTGCAAAAAGATAGTCCGTGAAAGGTCCATAAAACCCAGAGGTTTTTCCCATAGTCATGGCACCAAAAGTATCTCCATGATAGGCCCCTTGAAAACCTAAAAAACGGTTACGTTGAGTCTGGTTTTCATTGTGCCAATATTGGATAGCCATTTTTAAGGCCACCTCCACGGCAGTGGAACCATTATCACTGAAAAATATATGAGAAAGAGAGGGGTCTAACTTTGCACACAACATTTCAGAAAAAATTAATGCTGGAGGGTGGTTAAAATCCGCCAGCAAAACATGCTCTAAGGTGGACGCTTGGGCACCAATGGCTCGAGCTATTTTATGATGGGCATGCCCATGCAAGTTTACCCACCAACTGGAAACCAAATCCATATAAGCCCGACCCTGCCCATCATAAAGATAAAGGCCTTTTCCTCGATGCATGGTGATGGGTGGGTTTTGAGTTTTCATCTGCGTGAAGGGGTACCAAATATGCTTACTCATGAAAGCGCCTCCGATAGGGTTTCAGGAATGGGAAAAGTTTGCAGCCCGCTTTCCAAAAAGGGAAGGGTTGCCAAGAGTGGGACCTGGCCAAAATGACTAATGGCAGAACCATGTCGAGGATCTGGAAGACAGTCCCCATTGGTGCTCACAATCACACCTAAAATAGGCACCTGCTCCTGACGCAAAACTCTGATGGTCAAACAGGTATGATTGATGGTGCCTATATGATCTCGCGCCACGATTAGAACAGGAAGGCGTGTAATTTTGATCCAATCCAAAAAGGTGACCTTTAAATTCAAAGGTGTTAGGATACCTCCCGCTCCTTCCACAAGCAGTGGCCTTGCCGGAGGCAATTGCAGCCGACTTATGTCAATGGCAATACCTTCTTCCTCTGCGGCCCAGTGAGGTGATAAGGGCGCTTTGAGTTTATAGGTTGATGGGCAAATTCTATTATGAGAAACTTCGCTTAATCGGACCATGGTTAAGGTATCGTCATCATAGGCCACTCCACTAGCCACAGGCTTCCAATAAGTATAGGGTAGATGGCGCATCAACCATGAACAGACAAAGGTTTTTCCCACATCCGTATCCGTCCCTACAACGATAATACTTTTCATTGATTTTCTCCAAAAGTCATCAAAACAAAAGCGACTTTATAAGTGACCCCATTGAAATAATCATCCTTCATGCGGGCAGCATACAGGGAACGCCTTAATGATCCCTCTTGACGGTTCACCATAATGTGCGCCCCCATCCCCTTGAGATCCAAAGCAAATTCAATTGGCCTTTCATAGGGTACAAACACATCCTCTACATGCAGATGAACACCTCCCCCCATTATAGATTCGCACAATGATCTTAAAGTCTCTTCTGTCTTCAAGGGGTTGAGTCTCTCAGGAACATCATGACGCACACACCAGGATATCCACTCACGGAAAGATCCTAAAATAGGAATACTGAAGCCCAGCATCTTCAAACGCGCCTTATAACGCTCAATGACAGCGCCTAAATCATCCACCCACTGAAAAGTCATATTAGAAAGTGCCACACCTTGTGGACAATAAAAGGCAGGGTGGGCCACATCCATCACTATAGCCTTTGCGTGCTGGTTATTCTTATGGGCTCGCATCACCATGTGCGGAGCCCCATCAATAAGTATACATGGGATTTTCTCCATAAGACTGTTTGGCAAAAATGTTCGTGGGCCGCAGCCTAAATCCATAAGAGCAGAAAATTCATTTGGTAAATGATGTGAAATAAAACTCCAAAAACGCCTAGCTATTAGTTCATTCACATGCCCATGAGCCTCATAGGTTGATGCAGCGTCGTCAAAAGCGGATAGGATAAGATGTCTATCTGGATTTTTATTCAATAACATTTAAATAATCCCGAAGCACCATCCACTGATCCATCCCTACACCATGATGGGGAGCAATCATGGTGTGCACCTTAGCGTGACCTCCTAAAGATTCAAACTGCAATTTTGTGGGGATAGAAGGCACAATGGGATCTTGATCATTAAGCATTACGCTTACAAAAGATTGGTTTTGGGCAAGCTCTTGACGACAATCGATGGTTTTAAGCAAAGCCAAGTCCTCCTTGAGCCGCTCTAATCCATCTGTACTTAAAGGCCACTGAATCTGGCCCTTAGCTGGACCACACTGCCTATAAAACTGGGTGAGTAATCGTAGCGAGTTGTGATTTAAAGCCACTTCCATTTGTTCAACCTTTTGCAAAGGTATGTCCAATCGAGCAAAGGCATTCATGCCTATTAATTGGGTAAAAAAAATCCGTGACAAAACTAATTTCGCAAACCCCAATGAGTGGCCTATTCCCACAATGGGGGCTTCCAACACCTTTGGTAACGGCATACTGACTGTCCCATCTCTATACCCCAAATCCCACCAGATTATTTCCCAATCCTTGGAAATGAAAGGTAAAAAATCATCCCAGAAAAGGGGGGTAAAAGCCCATCCATGGCATAAAATAAGGGTGCCCCTTTTCACAAAACAGCTCCTGCACCCATAAGGGGCAAAACATGAGTTTCCAGAGCCTTAAGTGTGGTTTCTACTTGAGTAACACTTAGATTTGGCTGTAGCCCCAAACGCAAACGCGCTGTGCCTATGGGCACAGTGGGCGGCCGAATGGCACTCACTTGTATGCCCTCTGCAAGGAGCTTTTCTTTGGCATGCAACGTTACCTCATTGCTACCCAAAATGATGGGGATAATATGATTGGCCATGGGAGAGGTCTGCAAACCCATCTGCACAATACCCTCAAAAAGGTGTTGAGCCGATTGCATCACTCTGGCGCGCTCTTGTGTTAAGTGAGGCAAAAGCTCCCAAGCGGCCATGGCCCCCGCCATAATCACTGGCGAAGGCGCCGTTGTATAGATTAATCCTGTACAAGCATTTGTGAGATAGTCCATGACCACTTGTGGCCCAGCCACATAGGCCCCCGCACATCCAACCCCCTTACTGAAAGTCCCCATAAGAACCGTTTGCTCAGGATTCACCACGCCAGGGCCTAAACCATAGCCTTGCATGCCGCACACACCCAAGGCATGGGCTTCGTCAAGGAAAAGAAAGGCCTCATGACGAGCACACAGCTCGGCAAGGGCAGAGACATCAGTGATCGTGCCTTCCATACTAAAGATAGACTCAGTCACCACAAATTTTGGCCCAGGCACACGGTCGTATTCATCTAATAACCTAGCCAAATGCCCCATATCTTGGTGCGGATAACGCTTAGGGATCACCCCCACCAACTTCAAGGCGTGATAAAGACTAGCGTGAATTAATCGATCGCAAAATACGATGGGTTTTGCTTTTAAAACCCTGCCGTCTAATAAAGCGCCCAATGCCGTCGCATTGGCTTGATAGCCGCTGACGAATGTAAGGGCATCTTTCATACCCAACGTACGGGCCAAAAGCCCCTCAAACTCTTCATAAACGGGGATACGCTCTTGCAACACACGGGAAGACCCGCCAGAAAGGCCCCATCTATGCAAGGCCTCAGTTCCCGCGTGAACCAAAGCGGGATGGTCACTTAAACTCATATAATCATTGTGAGCGTAGTTGAGAAATGGCCCCGATTTTACTGCAGGCAGATATCGCCTTAAGCTCTTCTTTTGACGTTCCTGAAGGAAGATGTTATAGCTGGCAACGGGATCCATAAGGGCATCTCCTGAGGGTATCTTAGGTTCAAAATTGAGTTTTATAATTAAATATGATGGCCATGCACACGCTATACCACACCACACAAAAACTGAAAAAGGATTATTATCATGACTTGTGACATGACCTCTTCCTCCACTACTCCTTCATGGACTTTAGACGAAGTAATGGGCTTATTTTCTTTGCCCTTTGGAAATTTGATGGACCGAGCCCGTCAAGTCCACTTAAAGCATTTTGATCCTAATGCTATTCAAGTTAGTACTCTTTTGAACATCAAGACGGGCGCTTGTCCTGAAAATTGTTCTTACTGTCCTCAATCGGCCCATTTTGATACTGGGCTTGAAAACAAACCCTTGATGGATGAAGAAGCTGTCTTTCAAGCAGCTATAAAGGCTAAATCAATAGGCTCCACACGCTTTTGCATGGGTGCAGCTTGGCGTGGCCCTAGGGACGAAGACTTGGAAAAAGTGGCACACATGGTCACACGCATCAAAGCACTAGGAATGGAAACTTGCGTGACCTTGGGTTTGCTCAAACAACACCAAGCCGCACGCTTAAAAGAAGCCGGCCTTGATTATTACAACCATAACATTGATACTTCTGAAAGTTTTTACGAAGAAATAATTTCTACCCGCACCTTCTCAGACCGGGTCAGAACACTTGAATATGTTGAAGAAGCTGGCATCAATACATGCTGTGGGGGGATCATTGGCATGGGGGAAATGCCCGCCAATCGGGCACAAATGCTACATTTTCTAGCGAGCAAAAAGCTACCACCAAAAAGCGTACCCATTAACATGCTTATCCGTGTTCCAGGAACCCCATTGGCTGATCAGCCTCCAGTAGATCCTTTTGATTTTATACGCACAGTGGCCGTGGCCCGTATTTTGCTCCCAACGTCTCATGTACGCCTTTCGGCGGGACGTTCTGAAATGAGCGATGAAATGCAAGCCTGGTGTTTTTATGCAGGGGCCAACTCTATTCACTATGGAGAAAAGCTTCTTGTAACCAGTAATGCAGCGCCTGAGGAGGATAGAGCGCTCATGAGCCGACTGGGCATCTATCCTGAAAAACGTGATGAATCCTGTTTTGTAGAAGAAGCCTCATGAGCCTGATTGTCCCTATTTGGTATTTGGTGCTGGCTGGGATTTTACCCCAAATTTCTGAGGCCATTTATTCCCCCGCACTTCCCTCTGTGGCTTTGGATTTACACACCACGGCCACAATGATGCAATACACTCTTTCCATCTTTTTACTGGGCTTTGGCGCAGGGGTTTTGTTTTGGGGACGGCTTTCTGACTTTATCGGTCGCAAACCTGCTCTGCTTTGGGGAATGATCCTTTTTGCAATAGCAAGCCTCGTTTGTTACCTTGCCACAAATATTGAAACCCTTCTTCTTTGTCGTTTTTTTCAAGCTTTTGGTGGAGCAACAGGTTCCGTCATAGGGCAAGCCATTTGCCGGGATGCATTTGATGGCGCAATGAAGGGCCGTGTTTTTGCATCTATTTCTGCGGCAATGTCGCTCTCTCCTGCGTTAGGCCCCATCATTGGGGGCTTAACTGTTGATTATGTGGGTTGGCGCGTGATTTTTTTGTTTTTTGTTGTGGGCGGACTCGCAACGTCCCTGCTAGGCCTCAAGCATCTGCCTGAAACCCATGGGGAGCAGTCTCGAATGGCTCCAAAACCTAAGGTATCCGCTATACTCCATCGCATGATTAAAGACCCTAAAGTCTTGGTTTTTGGAGGACTGGTGGGTGGGCTCAACGGAATTGGATTTGCATATTATGGTGAGGGACCCTTCTATCTCATTACCCTTTTAGGGCTCTCACCTACCCTTTATGGCATGAGTTTTATTGCCATTGCCATGGGCTTTTTGATTGGGAATCTGTCCTCTAAATTCTTCCACCACAAAGGCATTGCTTATCAAAAAATGATTAGCTGGGGCCTGACTTTGGTTCTGGGAGCTGGATTTTTATTCTCGGTATTTGCTCTGAGTGGGTTAATTTCACCCCACCATATAACTATGAGCGCATTCATCACTGTCAGCTGCATGTTTATTTCCGCCATAGGCACAGGGATGACGACCGCCAATACATTGGCTTTTGCCTTAGATCGGTACCAAGATTGTGTTGGGACCGCGTCTTCTCTCTTTGGCGCCTATTATTACACGCTGGTTTCACTTATTACTTTTATCTTAGGGTCCATTCGCCAAAATAATGTATGGCTTATGCCCTGTTTCTTTTGGTTCATTGGGTTGATTTTGTTTTGTCTTTACAAGTGGTGGAACCCTGAAGCAGGCACTCTTAATAAGGATGATTTTCCATAAGCTTTTTCAGCAAAAAATTACGAAACGCAGAAATCCGCTTGGAATGACGCAACGCTTGTGGATAAACCATCAACCGCTGCACATGGGGCACGTAATGGCATGTTTCGTGAGGTAAAATTTCAACCAAGTCAGGTGCATTCATCAGCACATACACATCCAGGGCAGCAATACCCACTCCATGGTTCACGGCCTGAAATAATCCATACTGGCTATTAAAGGTCATGTGCGGTTTTCTCATATGCCCTTCCTGAAGGCCCGCTGTTAAAATCCAGTTATCGCAATTAGCAGGATCTGCACTCACCGAAAGAATTCGATGGTGGTCTAAATTTTCCAAATGGGAGGGCATTCCTATTTTTTCTATATAATTTTTAGAAGCATAAAGCTTGCATGATGATGTTAAAAAAGGAACAAAAATAAGACGCGGATCTTGTGGCGGTTTTACCCGAATAGCAATATCTGCTTCTCGAACAGATAAATCAATTTCCTCATCATCCCCTACCACCTGAATTTTAATTTCGATTTGAGGATATTGACGGATAAAAGCTTCCATATTGGGAGTGAGCCAAAGTGAACCAAAGCTATCACTGCATGCAATCTTTAATACTCCTCGAGGTGTCATTTCTTCAGAAAGTAGAGCCTCTGTCATAATCAATGTTGAAAAAACATCTTTAACAGTCACAAGGAGTTTTTCCCCTTCTTCAGTCAAGGAAAGACCGCGGGTATGGCGATGAAAAAGAGCAATCTTAAGTTGGTCCTCAAGAGTAGAAATTTGACGGCTAATGGCAGGTTGACTCAATCCCAATTGAATTGCCGCAGCGGTCACACTTCCGTGCTTTGCCACAGCGTGAAAAATACGTAGTCTTTCAAGATCAATCATGGAAGGCCTATCTCACCATTAAACATTAAAATCCATCATAGAAGGTGGTTTAAAAAAAAGCAAGTGTGAGGGCCCCAGATGTATAGGTTTCCTGAGGCCCAATCATTTTAGAACTCATCGCGTTGATTGACTTCTTAACCATTTTCATCATGATCAAACACTCTTTTTACTTCCTTAAGTGATTTCTCTAGTAATAAGTTTACTTATTCACCCGTTAATTCATGATGGTAAAGAAAATGAAGTAGGTTTATTTGGGATTAATTTTAAAGTATACCGTTCATGCAACCCCAAAGGAAAAGTTCACGAATTTTCTAGCGCATAGAGTCACTTTGGCCTATAAATGAGGATGTGTTTTTCTAAAGAGGTGTGTTGAAATGTCAGGTAGCGTCAATAAAGTCACATTAATTGGTAATTTGGGCAAGGATCCAGAAGTGCGCACCGCACAGGATGGCTCCAAATTCGTTAACCTTTCTGTGGCTACGTCTGAGTCTTGGAAAGATAAAATGACGGGTGAACGCAAGGATCGCACCGAATGGCATCGTGTGGTTATTTTTAATGACCGTCTCAGTGAAGTGGCGGAGCGTTATCTCAAAAAGGGCTCAAAAATTTATGTGGAGGGACAGCTTCAAACCCGTAAGTGGACGGATAATAACGGCCAGGAACGTTACTCCACCGAAGTCATTTTAAGTAAATTCCGTGGCGAGTTAACCATGCTCGATGGCCGAAGTGGTGGCAGTGACGGTTCTGCTATGGTTGGGCCTAGTGATGATTTTGCAGCATTAAGTAGCTCCTCAGGCAAATCCGCTGGTGGTTTTGATGACGACGTCCCCTTTTGATAGCGTGCAGGGTAACCTGAACCCTTCTTAAGCATACCGTTAGATTGATACTCTAAGAAATTCAATGGCAGCAACTTGCTAAAGTAGCGGCAAACGAAACAAAAATAGGAATCCTCATGACCAAGCAGCAAGACATTATTCCAGTAACCATCGAAGAGGAAATGAAGACTTCCTACTTGCAGTATGCCATGAGCGTGATTGTCAGCCGCGCCCTTCCAGATGTACGTGACGGATTGAAGCCTGTTCATCGACGCATTCTTTTTGCGATGAAGGAAGCCAATAACGATTGGAATAGATCCTATCGTAAATCAGCCCGAGCAGTGGGTGACGTGATGGGTAAATACCACCCTCACGGAGATATGGCCGTTTACGATGCCTTGGTACGTATGGCTCAAGACTTTTCCTTGCGAATTCCCTTGATTGATGGCCAAGGAAACTTTGGGTCCATGGATGGCGACCCTGCGGCTGCCGCCCGTTATACGGAGGTACGCCTGAGTCACCCGGCCCACTATATTTTGGAAGATCTAGATAAAGAAACCGTCGATTTTGTGCCTAACTTTGACGACAAAGAACTTGAACCTGTAGTGCTTCCCGCCCGTTTCCCCAACTTACTCGTTAATGGTGCCGGCGGCATTGCAGTGGCCATGGCCACAAACATCCCACCTCACAATCTCAATGAGGTGGTGGATGCATGCTGTGCGTATATTGACAATCCAGATATCTCCATTGACGGGCTTATGGAATATATTAAGGGGCCAGACTTTCCAACTGGGGGCGTGATTTTAGGTCGCAACGGTATTCGTGAAGCCTATCGTACGGGGCGCGGGTCCATTATCATTCGGGGTAAAACCCACTTTGAAACTGTCCGCAAAGAGCGAGAAGCCATTATCGTTACAGAAGTGCCTTACCAGGTCAACAAGGCTCGCATGATTGAGCGCATGGCAGAAACGGTGAAGGAAAAAATCATTGAAGGCATTTCTGATTTGCGAGACGAATCAGATCGGGATGGCGTTCGCGTAGTCATCGAACTGAAGCGAGATGCAGTGGCCGAAGTCGTCCTCAATCAACTATACCGCTACACACCACTTCAAGTATTTTTTGGTGTCAATATGTTGGCTCTCAATGCCCGCCAACCTCAAATGATGAACCTGAAAGACATCATCAGCCTGTTCATTGAGTTCCGGGAAGAGGTCACCGTCAAGCGCATTCAATTCGACCTCAAAAAAGCACGAGAGAGGGCGCATATTCTGATTGGCCTGGCCGTAGCTGTAGCAAACATTGATGAAATCATCCGCATGATTCGTGCAGCCGCTGACCCTGCCATCGCCAGAGAGCAGCTCATGGAAAAGGCTTGGCCAGTATTTGATTTGGAGCCTTTGTTGCGCCTTGTAAGCGATCGCATCATCATTGAAAACAGCACGTATCGCCTCACGGAAACTCAGGCCAAAGCCATTCTGGATCTCCGCCTTCATCGTTTAACAGGGCTTGAACGGGATAAAGTTGCAGGTGAGCTCCATGAGCTTGTGGAAAAAATTCAAGGTCACCTCACCATCCTCAATTCACGTCCTCTTCTCATGGAGTTGATTCGTAACGAGCTAACAGAGGTTGCAGAAAAATTCCCAAATAAACGCCGCACCACCATTGATGAAGTAGAGTTCATGGCGGATATGGAGGATCTCATTGCCCGCGAGGATATGGTGATTACCGTAAGCCATGCCGGCTATATCAAACGGGTTCCTGCCTCCACCTATCGCGCACAAAAGCGTGGCGGAAAGGGGCGGTCTGGCATGGCTACGCGAGATGAAGACTTTGTGAACGAAGTGTTTGTCGCCAATACCCATACTCCCGTTTTGTTCTTCTCTTCCACAGGCCAGGTTTACCAGTTGAAAGTCTACAAACTCCCGCTGGGCAACCCTCAATCTCGTGGCAAAGCCATGATCAATCTTCTCCCCTTATCTCCGGGAGAAGTGATCACCACCGTGATGCCTTTACCTGAAGATGAAAACACATGGGCTGGCATGCACATTATGTTTGCCACTTCAGTGGGAACAGTACGTAGAAATGCCTTGTCCGATTTCCTAAATATCAAAGCCAACGGTAAAATTGCCATGAAACTGGAAGAAGGAGATCGTCTCATCGGCGTTGCACCTTGCCTACCTTCTGATCATGTATTTGTCACAACACAATTAGGCAAATGTATCCGCTTCCAAGTGGATGATGTGCGTCTTTTTGTGGGCCGCAACTCCGTAGGTGTGCGTGGCATTCGATTGGAGACAAATGACGCGGTCATCTCACTATCTATCCTCAGTGGCACTGAATTCACGATGGATGAGCGGGACAATTACCTTCGCCAGGCTAATGCATTACGTCGGGCGGGAGATGAAAAATTGGAAGCTTCGCAAGGCGAAAGCTTATCCGCAGTCCGTTTCGAAGAAATGGCAGCACAGGAACAATTCATTCTTAGTGTTACGGAAAATGGCTTTGGAAAGCGTACCTCAGCATATGAATACCGGGTTACAGGTCGTGGTGGGCAAGGTATCGCAAACATTGATACTTCTGAACGCAATGGTCATGTGGTGGCCTCCTTCCCTGTAGGGCATACTGATGACCTTGTTATGGTCACCGATGGTGGTCAAATTATCCGTTGCCCTGTGCACGACATTCGTATCGCAGGCCGCAAGACCCAAGGAGTCACATTGCTGCGTGTCGCTGGGGATGAAAAAGTGGTTTCTGTCTCACGTATTAAAGAGCCCGAAGATGATGGAAATGAAGCTGCCGAGGGCGAAGAGCTTGCAACGAACTCTGTCTCCATCAGCGCACCAGTGAATGATGACATGACTTCAAGTCCTCTAGAAAACATGGAAAATGAGGATACGCCCACTGATGCATAACGCTCTCATCGGCCTTTATCCGGGCACCTTTGACCCTCTCACTCAAGGGCATATGGATATTATTGGGAGAGCCTGCACCCTTGTAGACAAATTGGTGATCGGCATTGCTACAAACCCTCACAAATCGCCTCTTTTTACTGTGGAAGAGCGGGTTTTTTTGGTGAAACAAGAAATTGAAGCGTTCATGCAGCGCAAACAACCTCGAGCAAAAATTACTGTTGAGGTTTTTGATTGTCTGCTCCTAAAATTTGCTCATCAAGTGAATGCTCGGGTGATTGTGCGTGGGTTAAGAGCCGTATCAGACTTTGAATATGAATTCCAAATGGCAGGCATGAATTTACGCATGGACCCTTCCATTGAAACCATTTTTTTGATGGCTTCCGACCGTTTTCAGTTCATTTCATCAAGCTTAGTGAAGGAAGTTGGCCGTCTTCAAGGTGACATTTCGACATTCGTTCCCGCAGGTGTGGCCACAGCCATTGAGAAGAAGTTTTCACGATAAATTCCATGCTTGCAAAGAGATATGAGAATTTTATATATGATCACTTGCTTTTTATTTATCATAAATATTAGACCATCCCCTTCAAGGAACATTGTGATGAAAAAAAGATTATTCACCTTATGTTGCGTTCTCTTACCAATGTTAAGCGCCTTGCCCGTCCACGCACAGCCTGTTCTTCAACAAGAATGTATCCCAGCTTCTTCGGCGCTAACGGTTTTTCCTAAAGATGGCCGAAGCGTGTGGATTAATGCCATTGAAAAGGCCGCCCGCAGCATTTACATTTCGGCCTACAAGCTCACTGATCCTCTTATTTTATCTGCCCTCGAGAAAGCTAAAGAAAATACACCAACTCTTGAAATATATTGCTTACTTGAAACTGCACCGTTCATACATGAAAAATCAGGAGGGCAACTGACACCCTTTGAGCGCATCAAAAAAATGGGCGTCCACATTTTTCATTTATCTCAAGAACAAGTCCATGCAAAAATGTTTCTTGTAGATAATACTTTGGGGTTGATTGGTACTGGCAATTGGGATGAAGAATCTTTTGATGGCATTCCTTCCCAACGTATTCCGCCAGCTCGAGATTTTGCTCTTACAATCACAGATCCCATCCTTTTGGCGCAAATGGAGCAATGGTTTTTTCAGGCTATTAAGCACCCAAAAGAGCTTTTTCCACAGCCACGTGGTGAAACGCTTCCCCATTTAGTATGGGGCTCCGAACACCGTCCTGTCATTATGGGTCTCATTGCGCAGGCAAAAGAATCCATCAAAATATATCAACAAGATTTGCAAGATATGGAAGTGACAGAGGCTCTTTTACAAGCCAGAACGCGTGGCGTCACCGTTGAGGTTATGATGACTCCTTTTCCTTTTAGTAAGACCGTCGACAAAAACACCTCCAACCAACATCGCATCCTCAAATCCGGTGGTTTTATTTATCCGCAAAACCATCTTTACATTCATGCAAAAATTCTGCTCATTGATGGAAAAATGATGTATTTAGGATCCTGCAATTTCTATCCTCAGTCTTTAGATGCAGGTCATGAACTCGGTATTGTAACTGAAGACCCCCTAGTCATTCATCAGATTTCCCAAACGTTTGATGAGGATAAAAAACATATCGATCGAAGGCGATTAGAGGCGCTGAAAAAACCATAGCTTGATCATTTCTCATCCAACACATCTCCCAGAGAAGAGGTCTTTCAAACCCCCTTGTCAAGAGTGATCCGTTTATCCTAAGGTAATCATAGGGATATTTTAAAAGGCCTTGAAACATGGAAAAAGTTTTTTGGAGTGATCCTTATCAACACACCCTTCACACCACCATTACGAACGTAAGTGGAAATGAGATCCTCCTTAAAGCATCAATCGCCTATTCCTTTTCTGGCGGACAAGAAAGTGACCATGGCACAGTAAATGATTTGAACATTCTCAATTCCCGCATGGATGGAAATTTAATTTTCTATGCCCTTCCTGAGGAGCACGGTTTAAAGCCAAACCAAAGTGTTCTGATGAAAATTAATTGGCCACGTCGCTATCGCTTGATGCGCCTACATTTTGCAGCGGAACTCATTTTAGAGTTGGTCACACAAAAATTTCACTTAGAAAAAGTGGGG
>CANLAL010000002.1 GCA_947488045.1 Alphaproteobacteria bacterium | reverse complement strand
GTCATACGGGCACCTTGTTCACTGGCATAGGTTTCAAGGAGAGCCTTGTAAAGCTGGACCTGTAAATTTTTAGGCAACAGATCCTCGAGTAAGCTGGCCTCATCAGGCTCATAAAGGAATAAAGCAGACGCCCCAATTCCCTCAGAAGTACCCACAGAAGCTTGAAAGGGTATCAACTGATCCGTTGTGGAAATCTGAGTCATAGCTGACTTAAATTGGGAGTAAACCAAAATACATCGATCAAAAGCACCGGCTTCAAATAAGTCTAAGATTTTACCGCCAATCATTTGTGCGTCTGCAAAGGTCAAGCGCGGCTTGCCTAAATCTGTTACGCTATCGATGAGCAGCGGGCCAAACTCCCGACGCATGCCATCGCGACCCCGGCGCCCAACACACAGGATTTTCACCTGTTTACCTTGGGCTTGAAGGGCCTGAATCCGCATCCGTGCTTCCCGAATTAAAGATCCGTTAAAACCTCCACACAAACCACGGTCTGAGGTCATAAGCACCAGCAAGATCAGGTCATCCTTGCCTGTTCCTGCCATCAAAGGCGGAATGACATCAAGGCCAGAAGCCTCAGCAGTCAAACGGCTTAAAAGGCTGGCCATGGATGCGGCATAAGGACGGGCCGCCACTGCCTGATCCTGAGCCCGGCGCAACTTTGCCGCCGAAACCATTTTCATGGCTGAGGTAATCTTGCGCGTTGACTCAACGCTCTTTTTTCGATCCCTAAGATCCTTCAAACTTGGCATGCTTTAGCTCACAAAATCCTGCACAAATTTTTCCAAAAAGGCCCGTAATTTGGCTTCCGTATCTATAGAAATCTGCTTTTCATCACGGATTGCATTCAAAATCTCCGGCGCGCTATTGCTCAGCTGCTTGAGATATTCTTGCTCAAAACGGTTGACCTGTTTGGCCGGAATCGTGTCGAGATATCCCTTCACACCCGCAAAAATAGACGCCACTTGCTGTTCCATGGTCAATGGCGAAAACTGCGCCTGCTTGAGCAACTCAGTCAACCGTTCACCCCGCTGAAGCAATTTTTGCGTAGAAGCATCCAAGTCAGAGGCAAACTGAGCAAAGGAGGCCATTTCACGATATTGCGCTAATTCCAGCTTAATGGAACCCGCCACTTGCTTCATAGCCTTTACCTGCGCAGCAGAACCCACACGGCTCACTGAAAGACCCACGTTGATGGCCGGGCGGATACCTTTATAGAACAAATCCGTTTCCAAGAAAATCTGGCCGTCCGTAATCGAAATGACGTTGGTGGGAATGTAAGCAGAAACGTCACCCGCTTGGGTTTCGATGATCGGCAATGCCGTCATGGAACCTGCACCTTGGGCATCACTCATCTTGGCCGAACGCTCGAGCAAGCGAGAGTGTAAGTAAAACACGTCACCGGGATAAGCTTCTCGTCCTGGTGGACGACGCAAAAGCAAAGACATTTGACGATAAGCCACAGCTTGTTTAGACAAATCATCATACACAATCAGGGCATGCATCCCATTGTCACGGAAGTATTCCGCCATAGCACAGCCCGTGTAAGGTGCTAAAAATTGCAAAGGCGCGGGGTCAGAAGCCGTGGCCGCCACCACAATGGTGTAATCCATGGCGCCCTTTTCTTCCAGTGTGCGGACAATCTGAGCCACCGTGGAGCGCTTTTGACCAATGGCCACATACACACAAAACAATTTCTGAGATTCATCTTTACCTTCATTGATGGTTTTCTGGTTCAAGATGGCATCAATGGCCACAGCGGTTTTACCCGTCTCTCGGTCACCAATGATGAGCTCACGTTGACCACGGCCCACAGGGACCAAAGTATCAATGGCTTTCAAACCTGTCTGCATGGGCTCATGAACGCTCTTACGGGCAATAATGCCTGGAGCTTTCACCTCAACCTGGCCACGCTTCACATTTTTAAGTGGACCTTTACCATCGATGGGGTTACCCAAGGCATCTACCACACGACCGAGCAAACCCTTTCCAATGGGTGTGTCTACAATCGTCTTAGTGCGCTTAACAATATCGCCTTCGAAGATTTTGCGATCATCGCCGAAAAGCACGATACCCACATTGTCCACTTCAAGATTGAGAGCCATACCCCGAACGCCACTGGAAAATTCTACCATTTCACCGGCCTGCACATGGTCAAGCCCCTCAACGCGGGCAATACCATCACCCACGGAAAGAACCATACCTACCTCTGAAACATCCGCCTTCAGATCAAATTCTTCAATTTGCTTTTTCAAGATTGCAGAAATTTCTGCCGCACGAAGTTCCATCGTATTAACCCTCTCTCATAACCTGCTGAAGCTGAGCCAGCTTCGATTTTAACGAACCATCAATTAACATGGACCCCGTGCGAATGGTCATTCCGCCCAGCAGATGCTCATCCACTGCTTGATCCAAAAAGATCTCTTTTTTAAACGCGTGCGCCAATGCCTCTGTCACCAATTTTTGCTGATCTTTGGTTAGAGAAACAGCTGATGTCACTTGAGCACGCATTTGGTTTTCGGCTTGGCACGCAAGGCTTTCAAAGGCCTGCGCGATTTGTCCCAAATGCTCAGCCCGTCCATGCATACAAACGAAGGTAAGAAACCGCTGAAGCAAAGGGCTCACCTTTTCTTTTGTCGCCCACTGTTCCAGCGCATCCGCATGGGCTTTGCGGCCAAATCGCTTTGCTGCCATAAAGGTGTTAAGCTGCGGAGAGCTTTTTGCCAATAAACTAAGCCGGTTTATTTCCTGGCGCACCAGGTCCACCTTTTTTGCCTCAACGCTGAGAGAAAATAATGCCCGCGCGTAACGCTGCGCAACCTGATTCATATCCCCGTTCACCCTTAAAATGAGCTGTACTCGTAAAGTTTACGCCCATCTGTTAGCATACTCATCTATTGCTGGCAAGGGGGATGACCGCCCGTTTTTTACCCCTCACAAAAGGGGCTGAAAACCAGAGCAAAAAGGAGTGGCAAGCTCCTTAAATAAGAACTTTAAGCGACCAAATTTTGAGCCCTCTGACTCCTTCCTAAGCAGAAATGTGACAATGACTAAGGCGCTCTTTAATCCTTTCTTAATAATAGCAAGGCGAAGATATCTCTATATTGCAAAACAAGGCTATGAAACATGAAAAAATTCGCCATCACTATTACAGCAGGGTTACTTTTATCAAGTCTAACTTATGGTCAAGGGCATGAAGGTGAGCGCAAGACAGATACTCATCTCTATCCACAGAAAGTTGGTCGGCTTTCCACTGTAATGGAAGATGAACAAGAGGAGCCAATCACTCATGAGGCTTCCCCCCCTGTATCAGACTCAGCAATAGAAGACTCTGATAAGAGTGAAAACTCTCCTCAAGAAATCATAACCACTGAAGATATGAACGAATCAGAAGGCCCAATCAAGGCAGAGGCAGGTCGGCCATCAACATCTTGTCAACCCGTTTCAATTTCCAAATTGTTAGATCAACTTTATGAGTCCTCAGATGCGCATACAGCCCTATCTGAGGGCGTCCTTAACCAAGCGTTTAGCACAAGAGATTCTGTCAGCATTTCACGCTGCTTTGAACATCCCGATTTGTGCGGTGCCACCAGCCGTGAAAACATGGCATTGGTACGACGGTGGCCTCATGCCACAATTCAGGCGTATAAACATGCATTACGGGCCCTATGCGAAACCGCAAAAGAGTCTACTTCTAATCCTGATTTAATGGATCTTTATGAATACAACTTAAAAGCAGGCATTGTACGGATCAATGATGCCTACATGGAGATTCTGCAAGAAGAGCCTGGCATAAGTTCCCGAACAGTCCGCGGTTACCCTCGTCAATAGTCTTTTCACATCTTTTGTCATAAAAAACACCAAAGTGAAACGAAGGTTTATAAAAATTGATTTTTTGAGTGCATTTTGTTAGGCTGTAATCCTCAAAAACATTAAAAAAGGAATGTCAACCATGTCTCATTTTCAATCATTTAATCGCCATTTTCCTGTCATTTTCCATCGTTATTCTGCAATTAGCCTACTGTCATCCCGGGCTTGATCCGGGATCTTTTGGCGAGATGTCATCCCGGAAGTGATCCGGGATCTTATACCGGTTCTCAAAGAGATGCTGAATCAAGTTCAGCATGACAGTTTAGAAAAGTCTGTCATCTTACAAAAAGTTGTCATCCCCACGCGGATTAAGAAAAGGTCTAAGCCAGGATTGCAAAGTGAGTCAGGGCCACAGAGGCTCACGCGTGTAAGTGTGATGCAGTCTGACCCTTTCGTGTCAATCTGGGCTTTTTTACTGTCATCCCGGACTTGATCCGGGATCTTTTGGCGATATGTCATCCCGGGCTTGATCCGGGATCTTTTGGCGAGATGTCATCCCGGAAGCGATCCGGGATCTTTTGGCAAGATATCATCCCGGGCTTGATCCGGGATCTAACCTTGACCTTAAACACTTAAAATATATGGATATCCATAATGCACATGGATATCCCACTCAACCCCCCAGAATGAAAGGAAAGTATATGCAAAAAAAAATAAAATACGAAAATGATATCATTTTGGCCCAAAGCCACAGTCTACAAGGAAAAAACAGGGATATCCATGGGATATCCAGGATATCACATCAACATAACCCAAAAGGAGCATAAAAGATGCTTTATCAACACAAAGCAAAGCCAAGCTATAAATCTTTTGAAAGTCTTGGAAACAATGGATAAACTGCTTAGAACTAAGTTTAAGCGCCTATTAACCACAACAAGGATAAGCCTACAATGATTCGAAAAACGACGGGAGCTTCGACTAAACCAACCATTGCCCTTGTGGCAGGCGGTACTGGTGGGCACTTCTTTCCTGCTCTTGCCCTCAATGAGGCACTTCAGCAGGCAGGTTACCCTACCCATGTGATCACCGATGAGCGCACGCACTTCCCAGAAACACTCTCGGCTAAAACGCCTGTTAAGCGTACGCAACTGGCACCTTTAAATGGACTCCAAGGGCACGCCCTCTTTGCTGTAAAAGGACTTTGGCAAACCCTATGCCTATGGCGCTGGATGCATAAGCATCGTATTCAGCTCGTCGTGGGTTTTGGAGGGTATGTCTCTGCGCCAGCCCTTCTGGCAGGAGCGCTTGCGGGTGCGAGGTTAATGCTTCATGAGCAAAATTCCTATGCAGGCCGTGTCACTCGGCTCTTTACGCCCCTCGCCACCTGCATTACAACAGGCTTTATGACACTCAAGGGCCTGAAATCTCGATGGTTATCCAAGTGCACCTACACCGGCAACCCTGTCCGGCCCGTATTTAGGAATGTTCATTGGAGTCCAACAGAATCATGTGTGACGTTGCTCATTTTGGGCGGCAGCCAAGGGGCCCGGATCATGAGCCACGTTGTGGCACCCGCCATTGCTCTGTTGCCTCCGGCCTTACGTAAGAAGCTCAACGTCTATCATCAAGCTAGGCCAGAAGATCTAACCGCCGTAACCTCGCTTTATGCGAATGCAGGAATCACAGCTCATGTGCAGTCATTTTTTGATACGGTACCCGCTCTTCTTTCACAAGCGGATTTAGCCATCTGCCGTGCGGGGGCAGCCACATTAAGCGAGCTCATGTGTGTTGGCACACCAGCCTTGCTCATTCCTTATGCCAATGCCATGGATGATCATCAAACGGTCAATGCGCAAGAGCTGGCGAAAAGGGGAGCTGCTCTTGTAGTAAAAGAGAGCACTTTAAATGAAAATGAGTTGGCAAAAATCCTTGAACATGTGATAAAAGACAACATGAAACGACGGGAAATGGCACAACAACTAAGGCAAATGCAAAAGCCAAATGCCTCCCACGAAATGGTTAAGGTCATCGAGAGTCTATTGAACTCTCCAAAAGAATAAGGATTGCATAAGTGAGTCATATCCCAGGAACAGGTCCGCTTCATTTTATTGGTATTGGTGGTATCGGCATGAGTGGTATTGCTGAAGTCCTGAGTGACTCAGGCTTTACAGTCACTGGTAGCGATAGCTCCAACAACGCTAATGTAAAACGGCTGTGCGCAAAGGGTATCCATGTTTCTGTTGGCCACGCAGCAGCTCATGTGGAAGGTGCAGCGGTGGTGGTTACATCCTCAGCCATCAAAGGAGATAACCCTGAGCTTATCCAAGCGCGTGCATTGAGCATTCCCGTCATCCGTCGTGCAGAAATGCTAGCAGAACTCATGCGATTACGCCAATCCATCTGTATATCGGGTACCCACGGAAAAACGACGACCACCTCCTTATGTGCAGCGCTCATGGATAGCGCAGGCGCTGACCCAACGGTCGTCAATGGTGGAATCATTAATGCCTATGGCACAAACGCCCGACTGGGGTCGGGCAAGTGGTTTGTGGTAGAAGCGGATGAATCGGACGGAAGTTTTTTGAAGATTCCTCCTACGATTGCCGTTGTCACCAATATTGACGCTGAGCACATGGAAAACTACGGAACCTTTGATAAGCTTGTCAGCGCTTTCGAAACTTTCGTGCACAACACCCCATTTTATGGTCTGGCCATTTTGTGTAGTGATCATGCTGTTGTTAAAAGTCTCGCGAATCGCGTGACTGATCGGCGGAAATTGACCTATGGGTTGGAGCCGGGAGCCGATATTCAAGCAATCAATATCCGTATGTGCCCAGAAGGCGCTACTTTCGATGTGGTGATTAATCCTACTTCCCCTGTCATTAAAGCTAAAAACCTCAATTGGTTGACGCTAAAAGATATTCAGCTTCCACTATATGGAAAGCACAATATCCAAAATGCTCTCGTTGTGGTGGCTGTTGCGATTGAGATGGGATATGCGCCAGGCATCATTTTACAAGCTCTGGCCCAATTTAGCGGGGTCAAAAGACGCTTCACCCGTGTGGGTGAGGTGTCGGGCACCGTCATTATCGATGATTATGCTCACCACCCTGTTGAAATTGATGCGGTATTGAAGGCAGCACGCTATGCCACAAAGTCCGAGGTGATTGCAGTCCTGCAAATACACCGATATAGCCGTTTGTCTCATTTGTTTCAACAATTTGTGGATGCACTCCACCTGGCAGATCGTCTCGTGGTTTGTCCTATTTATAGTGCGGGGGAAGACCCCATTGAGGGAATTAATGACATAGCCTTTGCTCAAGCCCTTAAACGGGCCTATCCAAGCAAACCTATTGATTCTGTTGGAAATGAAACTGAACTAACCGCTCATCTTCATATGCTTTTTGCCCCCACTTCAGAGCGCCCTATCCCTGCTGGATCTATGATCGTTTGTATGGGGGCAGGAAGTATTTCGCAGTGGGCCAATCAACTTCCGACAGCCCTAAATGCCTTACTGCAAAGCTCCGGGGAAACCCATGTGGCCAAATAATCGACCTTTCCAGGATGCACTGACAAGCCACATCCGGGGGAAAGTGACCTTTAATGCGCCACTTGGTCCACTTACATGGTTTCGTGTGGGCGGGAACGGGCAGACAGTCGTCCGCCCACAGGATGTGGACGATCTTTGTACTTTGGTTCAACTGGCTAATGAATATAGCGAATCACTCACAGTATTAGGCGTAGGGTCAAATGTTATCATCCGGGATGGGGGTATCCCGGGTGTGACTGTCAGACTGGGCGGGCCATCATTTACCAGTATTCATGTAAGCAATGAGACTTTACAGGTAGGAGCTGGGGCACTTGATCGTACGGTCTCAGAAGTCGCACGTGAGCATGCCTTGGGTGGACTCGAGTTTTTAGTGAGCATTCCGGGAACTATTGGGGGCGCCATTCGAATGAATGCGGGGGCCTATGGTCGAGAGATGAATGATCTTGTTACGGAAGTTGAATCCGTAGATGAAAAAGGCAATATTCTTCATCTTGATCGCGCTTCATGCGGCTTTTCTTATCGATACGCATCACTTCCCTCAACACATATTATTACGAGTGTCCACATGAAAGGGACTATAACTCCTCAAGAGGAGATCACCAAAAAAATGCAGACTTACTTGGAAATGCGTGAGCAAACCCAACCTGTAAGATCTCGCACAGGAGGATCCACTTTTAAAAACCCAAGCACTTGCAAAGCATGGGAGTTGATTGATGCGGCAGGCTGTCGTGGACTTGAAAGAGGGGGTGCCATTGTATCCCCCCTTCACTGTAACTTTTTAATCAATCAAGGCAATGCTACAGCAATGGACATTGAAAGCCTCGGTGAAGAAGTACGCGATCGTGTGTGGAATCATTCAGGAGTGATGCTCGAATGGGAGATCAAACGATTAGGCATTTCTATAGGTGAACTCTCATGAGACCAGATTTAAAACCCATCCCCCGTCGCATGCTTCCTAAAAAAAAGAAAGCTGCCAATAAACAAAGATACTCACGTGTTTTGTTACGCCAGCTCTTTTGGCCAATTATGTCCCCAATCTCCGTTGTGGGGCTTTGCTTTATCCTCTGGTACATCAATGCACCCCATTGGATTAGCGAAAAAATTCATAACTGCAATGAATCATTTTTTAAAAAATCTGGCTTTGTAGTAACAACAGTTGATATTAAGCCTTTAAAGTACACAAATATTGATGTTATTTTAAAAGCGGCTCAACTCACACCGGAGCAAGCCCTCTTACAATTAGACCCCGATCTTATTAGAGGACGCATTGAACAATTACCTTGGGTATGGTCTGCCATTGTGAAAAAAAAATTCCCTGATCAACTCATGATCCATGTCATTGAACGTGAGCCCATAGCAATTTGGCATGAAGGTAAAGCCATGAGACTCGTAGATAAGGAAGGCGTAATCTTATCAGATAAGGTTTCAGAAAAGTTTAAGGAACTCCCTTCAATCGCAGGGCAGGCTGCCGCTAAAAACGCTCCACCTTTATTTCAAAAGTTAGAGCAATACCCTACAGTTCATTCGCTTGTGAAAACTGCTGTGTGTATTGGGAAACGTCGATGGAATTTACTTCTCACCAATGGCACTCAAGTCTACCTTCCAGAAAGTGACTTAGATACTGCATTTATGAAGTTAAATGATTTAGCGGAGAAAAAACTTCTTGATACACTCGTAATCAAAATTGTGGACTTACGCCTAGAAGGACGTATTATTTTAAAAATGATTCCTGAGGCAGGGTTAAAGCTACAAACAAAAGGTACAGCAAAAGAGACTTAAAATGTTCAAAAGAAAACCATCTCACAAGAACGACATTATTGCAGCCCTCGATATTGGGTCCACACGAGTTAATTGTGCAATCGCCCGTATCATAGATGAGGACAAAACACAAACTATTGGTGTTGGGCAACACATGGCACGCGGCTTAAAACGTGGCATAATCGTGGATATGGAAGCGATGACTTCTGCTGTAGCCGAAGCCGTCAACTCAGCTGAACACGAGGCGGACGAAACTGTGCGTAAAATTTTTGTGGCCATACCCGCTACAATTATCTCATCAAACATTCACACCCTCGAAATACCTTTATCCTCCCACCCTGTAAGGCAAGATGACCTTGGGCTACTTTGGAAACATGTGCAGGAAGTCATGCATGAACGGGGTCATGAGGTGTTACATGCCGTTTCATTATCTTATGAGCTCGATGATCAAAAGGGAATTTTAGATCCCAAGGGCATGTACGGTAGTAAGCTAAAAGCTCATATACATGTCATGACAGCACCTTCCAACGTATTACGCAATTTTACTGCCTGCCTTTCTGCAGCGCATCTTGATGTGGCTGCATTCGTGGCTGCTCCGCATGCCTCAGGACTTGCAACACTCGTCCCGGATGAGATGGATCTTGGCTCTATTCTCATTGACATGGGGGGTGGATCAACCTCACTCATTACCTATGTGCACCAACGCCCGACATTTGTGACGAGCGTCTCCTTAGGTGGCAATCACATTACCCAAGATATCTCTCGCATTCTCTCAACTCCATTAGCACATGCTGAGCGGATTAAGGCGCTTTATGGCTCTGCAGCAACACTCAATAGTGATGAGAGAGAGTCCATTCTGGTGCCACAAATTGGTGACTCAGAGGGTGGCAATGAATCAAGCATTACAAAAGCCCAACTCAACCAAATTATTCAGCCTAGGCTTGAAGAAATTTTTATCCACTTAAAGAAAAAGCTCATCACCCACCCGGAAATCGCCCTTATGAATCGGGTGATTTTGACAGGAGGCGCGAGTCAATTAACGGGCATGCGGGATTTTGCCACTCACGTTCTTGGCAAACAAGTGAGACTTGGTCAAGCCCAAGGTATGGATGGACTATATGCATCCCCTTCATTTGCAACATGTGCAGGCATCATTGCTTATGCGGCCAGAGAGTTTGCAGATCAGTTCTCAGCAAGAGATGTCATTTCTCCTTCTGCAAGCCTCTGGGGAAAATTCAAGACCCTACTTAATGACTGACACTGAGATCATTGTGAGTGTTTTGCTACCTGTTCCTTTAGCCGGATACTTTTCTTATTTAGTGGACTCAGAAAACCCACCTCATATAGGTCAATGGGTGCGTGTATCCTTTGGTTCACGATTATTAGATGGTGTTATTGTGAATCTTGCTGGGGAAGGCGTTTCACACATGAAACCCCTTGAGAAGATCTATCAGTTACCCCATTTACGGCCTCATTTAATGGATTTTATCCACTGGATGGCTTCCTATACCATGAATCCTCCAGGCCTGGTCTTAAAAATGCTACTACCTGATAAACTATTGGGTGACCCTCTTAAGCATTTGGACTCTCCTAAATTACCGACTTCCCCTGATATTAAAGCATTAACAGAAAACCAAAAAGAGGCAGCACATGTCTTGCGCACGCAACTGGGCACCTATCACGTGACGGTGCTTGATGGTGTGACGGGGTCAGGCAAAACAGAGGTTTACTTTGACCTTATTGAAGCAGCTATGGCACAAGACTTCCAAACCCTTGTACTTTTGCCTGAAATTGCCTTAAGCACCCAGTGGATTGAACGCTATACAGCACGGTTTGGAGAACGTCCATGCATCTGGCACTCGGAAATTACCCCTGCCCAAAAGCGTAAAGTCTGGCATCAGGTCATTCATGGTCAAGCCAGAGTGGTGGTGGGTGCAAGGTCTAGCTTATTCCTACCCTTTCCGAACCTTAAAGTGATCATTGTGGATGAGGAGCATGACCCTAGCTACAAACAAGAAGACGGTGTGATCTACAATGGACGGGACATGGCCATTGTTCGCGGAAAATTAGAAGGCGCTCTTGTAGTCCTTGCCTCTGCAACCCCCTGTTTGGAAACTATGGAAAACGTTCACTCCAAGCGATATGGCTATCTTAGCCTGCCACATCGCTTCAATCTCAACCAACTCCCTTCTGTCAAATTGATTGATATGCGTGGCCATAAGGGGCGCGGATCTTGGATTAGCGCCCCCTTGCGCGAAGCCCTTTTGGAAACGTTTGCCGCTGGAGAGCAATCCCTTTTGTTCCTCAACCGCCGTGGATACGCACCAGTCACTCTATGTAGCTCTTGTGGACACCGGTTTGCCTGCCCAGACTGTGCCGCATGGCTCGTCAAGCACAAGCACGTGGAGCATATCCAATGCCACCATTGTGGCTATACAGCGCCTGTCCCGAAAGCATGCCCTTCCTGTCATGAAGAGGATACCTTATTGCCCTGCGGCCCAGGGGTGGAACGCATCAGTGATGAAGTGCAAGCGTTGCTGCCTAATGCCCGGATCCTGATCATGAGTTCGGATAAACTCACTAATCTCAAGGCTGTAGAAGAAGCCGTCGCCGGCATTCAAAAGGGCGAAGTGGATGTAATCGTAGGTACACAGCTTATTGCCAAAGGCCATGACTTTAAGGGCCTTTCCTGCGTTGGCATCATCGACGGAGACTTAGGTTTAGTCGGGGGTGACTTAAGATCAGGAGAGCGCACCTTTCAACTTCTCATGCAGGTGGCAGGGCGTGCGGGGCGACACCACACCCTGGGGCGTGTTTTTTTGCAAACCTATGACCCCACAAACCCTTTAATGGAAGCGCTTGTGCTGTCGGACCGAGATGCATTCATGGCTGCAGAAATGGAACAACGGAAGGCTTTTGGCTGGCCACCTTTTGGACGATTGGCCAGCTTGATTCTTTCGAGCAAAGATGAAGTGCTCCTTGAAAAATGTGTCAAAGCTCTCGCGCGCAAAGCCCCCATTCTGGAGTCGGTCAAGGTTTTGGGCCCCGCCCCTGCAGCCTTATATAAAATTCGAGGAAAATTTAGATGGCGATTTTTAATCAAGACACCTAAATCGTTGACTCCTCAAAACTATATCAATACCTGGCTTTCTCAATTCAAGTTACCACGGACGATCACATGCCACGTGGACATTGACCCCCAAAGCTTTTTCTAAGGTTGCTCTCTTAAATCTATTCATCTTTTGCTATCCTTTTCTGTTGGCGTTTATGGATATCCTGGATATCCATGGGATATCCCGATTTTTTCCTTGCAGGCTGTGGCTTTGGGCCAAAATAATATCATTTTCGTATTTTATTTTTTTTTGCATATACTTTCCTTTCTTTCTGCGGGGTTGAGTGGGATATCCATGTGCATTATGGATATCCATATATTTTAAGTGTTTAAGGTCAAGGTTAGATCCCAGATCAAGTCCGGGATGACACGTAAAGGGTCAGACTGCATCACACTTACACGCGTGATCCCTTGTGACCCTGAATCACTTTGCAATCCTGGCTTAGAGCTTTTCTTAATCCACGTGGGGATGACAGCCTTTTGTAAAATGAAAACTTTTTATAAACTGTCATGCTGAACTTGATTCAGCATCTCTTTGAGAACCGGTATAAGATCCCGGATCAAGCCCGGGATGACACGTAAGGGTCAGACTGCATCACACTTACACGCGTGAGCTCCTGTGGCCCCGAATCACCTTGCAACCCTGGCTTAGACCTTTTCTTAATCCGCGTGGGGATGACAACCTTTTGTAAACTGTCATGCTGAAGATGACTTAGCATATTCCTTCATACGGCCTTGAGATCCTGAAACAAGTTCAGGATGACATATTGTACTGTCATTCAGGGCATTGACCCGGAATCTGTTGCTGATGGGCAATGAGATCCTGAAGCAAGTTCAGGATGACGGTGTAGAATGAGGGGATTCGCGTGAGACATGGTTTAAATTCCTTTTTTAATGTTTCTAAGAACTACAGCTTAGCAAAATGCGCTCAAAAAATCAATTTTTC
Organism: Alphaproteobacteria bacterium; assembly: GCA_947488045.1. GTDB lineage: Bacteria > Pseudomonadota > Alphaproteobacteria > 43-37 > 43-37 > CANLAL01. The sequence goes on along the minus strand of CANLAL010000002.1, from coordinate 20,875 downwards.
AAAACCTTCGTTCCCTTTTTTAGTGAATGGTTGGGAGAAAAATGTATTAGCTAAAATCCTTCCGTCTTGCCCTTGTGTTGATCTGATGATTTCTAGGTGATATTCTTAAAATCTCCCCCTTACCATACCGGCCTCTGTTAATGAAGCCCCACTTCAACTTCAGTCCATTCCATTGATATTACTTTTCAAAATAACCTTTCATTTAAACACTATAAATATTCACGTCCAATAAGAGGATGTTTTTACTTTCTGTTTACTTTCAGCGCTTTTCACTTATACTACAAACACACGACTCTCAACCTTCCTGTTGAAAGGGGTCAATATGTACAAAAATAACATAAGCGGTCGCCAAGTCCTCCAATATTTTATTCGTCAATTGCGACCTTTTCACGCTGGAATTGCAGTGATGTTAGCGGGTATTATTGTCTGGGGGCTTTCACTTTCTGCCAAACCGTTCATCACAAAAGTGATTCTGGACCGGATTGCTGTCGTCGACTCGGCCAATTTATTTTCCTATTTAACTTATCCCATTGCGCTTTATATGGGCTTATCATTCTGGCAGAAGGCCTCGCCCGTCTCTATACTTACTGTGTAGAAATTAAAATGATTCCACAATTACGTCTTAAGATTGAGGAGTCAGCTTTCAATTTGTTATTGGAGAAAACACACTCTTATTATCAAAATGTCTTTGCAGGAGCACTTGCGACTAAGGTTAATCACCTTTCCTCCAGTGTACCAGATCTTCTTCAACTGATCATTGATGACTTCCTTTATACATTTGTGGCTTTAAACATTGCTATTGTCACACTATGGAACACAAGTCCACGGTTTGCCTTGCTCACCTTGGCCTGGGCCAGCCTTTTCTTTGGAACCGCCTTTTTATGCTCAAAATATTTTACGAGCCTTGCAGCTGCGTGGGCACAAAGTCAATCCACCCTTACAGGAAAAGTTGTTGATTCCCTCTCTAACATCCTGGCGGTTCGCTTGTTTACGGGCAAGCCTAAGGAAAAAAGTATCATGGGTCAGGCCTTTTATGATGCACAAAGCGCAGAACAAGAACTGCAGAAGGCTTACTTTTGGATTTGGGTCAGTTACAGTACCTCTTTTATTATTCTCCAAGGCATTAGTTTCTATTGGTTGCTCAAAGGCTACCAAGATAAGTGGATTACAATAGGTGACTTTGCCTTAATTCTCATGCTTAACAGTCAGCTTTTCAGCGAGCTTTGGAATCTTACAAGACGCGTTTCAAGCTTTTCAGATTACTATGGACGTATAACAGAAGCGCTTCAAGTGATTCTCCCCTCCCCCGAGATTCAAGATCTTCCCGATGCAAAAGTCCTTATTACCCGAGGGGGAGAAATTCATTTTGACCATATATTTTTTTCATACCCAAACAGCGACCCACTCTTCGAAAATTTGACGATCACACTAACAGCAGGGCAAAAAGTAGGACTGGTTGGGTATTCGGGAGGCGGGAAAACGACGTTCATTAACCTCCTCTCAAGACTTTATGACCTCACTGGGGGAAGAATTTTTATTGATGGTCAGGATATTAAAGAAGTTATCCAAGACTCCTTACGTGCACATATTGCACTGATTCCCCAAGATCCGTCATTATTCCACCGCACTTTGATGGAAAACATTCGCTATGGTCGTCGAGATGCAACGGACAATGAGGTGATCGAAGCCGCTAAGCAGGCAGACGCTCATAAATTCATTATAAAATTACACCAAGGATATGATGCGCTTGTGGGTGAACGGGGAATAAAATTATCTGGTGGCCAACGGCAGAGGATCGCCATCGCGCGGGCTATTCTCAAGAATGCCCCCATCTTGATTTTGGATGAGGCCACTTCCCAACTCGATTCCATCACTGAAAGCCAAATTCAAGACAATCTATGGAATCAAATGGAAGGCAAAACGACGCTTGTGATTGCGCATCGGCTTTCGACCTTGTTAAGGATGGACAGGATTTTGGTTTTTGATCAAGGGAAGGTTGTTGAAGATGGCCACCACTCCAAACTTTTAATGCACAAGGGACTTTATCAATCCTTATGGGACGCCCAGGTGGGAGGGTTTCTGCCTATGAAGTAGGATTAAGGCCAACCCCTTAAAAATGAGACTGTCTTACTTTCTTGGTCTTTTTTATAAGATTGTAAACTGACGAGAGTCAATGAAAGTGAAATAACCACCATTAATCACATTAAGCAAACACTTTTCCATAACAAGTTTCCTTTAAAGTGTTTGATATAGGCTCATATAAAGGTATTGATTTCTGGCTATTCATTTGATAACACAGCCGCATTTCCATTTGAGACTCGATCTTAATTCCCAGACTTTTATCTTTTTTAATCGACCGTTCTTTTTATCCATCAAAACTCCACTTGATGTTTGGGGCATCCTCAAATTATGATTGATAAACAGTATTCTAAGGAAGAGCCCCGCGCTTAATAAGACCCCATATTCCTATTGGGCATTCGTCAGACGGACCTAGACAGCCACACCTTAAAAAAGTAGAGTGGTGGCTCTAAAGTTTTACTTAAATGGATAAAGAACCGTAACGCCCATGTCAGACGCTGCAAAAAATGTTTTAGAGACTTCTCTACCTCAGGCTTTGAGTGAGCGTTATCTTTCCTATGCTTTATCGACAATTTTATCTCGATCTCTGCCGGATGTGCGGGATGGCTTAAAACCCGTACATCGGCGGTTGCTTTATGCCATGCGGCTTTTGAAGCTACAGCCAACAAATATGCCAAAAAAATGCGCCCGCGTAGTGGGTGATGTCATGGGTAAATTTCACCCCCACGGTGATTCAGCTATTTATGAAGCCTTGGTGCGTTTGGCTCAGGACTTTTCCGTGCGCTACCCCTTAATTGAGGGGCACGGGAATTTTGGCAACATTGACGGGGATAATGCCGCAGCTGCTCGTTATACCGAAGCCAGGCTCACTCCTTTCGCAGAAGCTCTTATGGAGAATATTGACGACGACACGGTGGACTTTCGCCCCACTTATGATGGAGAAACGGAAGAGCCCATTGTTTTCCCAGCGGCCTTTCCAAATCTTTTGGCAAATGGCGCTTCAGGCATTGCCGTGGGTATGGCCACAAATATTCCACCCCACAATGCCTTGGAGCTGTGCGCTGCCCTTGACCATATGATCAAACACCCTGATTGTAGTGACGCATCCCTTATGGGATTTGTACAAGGCCCTGATTTTCCAACCGGTGGGCTTTTGGTGGAATCGCCAGAGAGCATGGCCTTAAGCTATCTAGCTGGCCGTGGCAGTTTTCGTCTGCGAGCCAAATGGGAAGTAGAACCAGGAAAATCTGGACAATATCAAGTGGTTATCACTCAGATTCCTTATCAAGTTCCAAAATCCCGAATGATCGAAAAGATTGCTGATTTATGGCATGAAAAAAGGTTGCCCTTGTTGGGAGACATTCGTGATGAATCTGCTGAAGACTTGCGCATTGTTCTGGAGCCTAAATCAAGATCTGTTGATCCTGACATGCTTATGGAATCTCTTTTTAAACTGACTGACTTGGAAATTCGCTTTTCACTCAACCTGAATGTGGTGGATAGCCGAGGCGTACCCAGGGTGATGTCTCTCAAGCAGGTTTTACAAGAGTACATCGATCACCGTTTCGTGGTTTTGGGACGGCGCATCCGCAACCGCCTAGGCCAAATCGAACGACGTCTTGAGATTTTGCAGGGCTATCTTATTGCCTACCTCAATATGGATGAAGTGATCCGGATTATTCGAGAAGAGGATGAGCCAGAACAAGTTTTGATGAGGCAGTTTTCTTTGACCTCTACTCAGGTAGAAGCCATTTTAAATATGCGCTTACGCGCCTTGCGTAAGCTGGAAGAGATCAGCATACGCACAGAGTTGGACCAGCTGACAGCTGAGCACCAAGACCTGACTCAAACCTTAGGTGACGAATCTTTGCAGAGGAAAAAGATTCGCGAACAAGTTTCAGCTTTACGCAAACTGCTAGAAAAAGATACGATCCATGGCCCCCGACGCACACTTTTGACGGTGGCACCTGTTGTCGCTGATATTCCCACAGACGCCCTCATTGAGCGCGAGGCCATTACCGTGATTTGTTCCAAAATGGGGTGGATCCGAGCCGTCAAGGGGCAAGCCTTAACCGATGTTAAATATAAAGAGGGTGACGAGGCCCGCTTTATTTTGCCGTGCATGACCACAGACCGCATCTTAATTGTCACATCACAAGGACGCAGCTTTACTGTATTGGCTGACCGCATCACACGAGGACGTGGCCATGGAGATCCCCTTTCACTGGTCATCGATTTGGGCCCGGAAGATCAGATCGTACACATGGCACCCTACCGGGGTGAAGGGCATCAATTATTGATTATTGGCTCAGACCACCGCGGTTTCCGCATTCAGGAAACGGACATGTTAGCACAAACCAAATCAGGCCGTCAGATTTATAATGCCTCAGAGGGGTCAACCTTGCGCTTGTGCCTCATGATCACCGGTGACCACGTGGCCATCATCGGGCAAAACCGAAAACTTTTGATTTTTCCCACTGAAGAAATCCCCATTATGAGCCGAGGCCGCGGTGTGATTTTGCAAAAATACAAAGATGGTGGGCTTTCTGACCTGCGCTTTATTTCTTTGACTGAGGGACTCGTTTGGGCTGCAGGTGAACGCACACGCACCCAAACAGATTTAAGCCCCTGGCTGGGCCACCGGGGCCAAGTGGGCCGCATGCCCCCTGTAGGATTTCCCCGAAGCAACACGTTTTAAAACGTCAATCCAGTTGTAAAATAATCCCGTTGACAGGTCCATGACCCTGATGTAGGCATCAATTAACATATTGAATCAAAGTAAATATTAAAACCATACAGGTTGTAGGACATTACCCATGAAAAAGATTATTTCCCTTCATACGCTCATGATTGCGTCCCTTGGTTTTACAGCTGCCGTATATGGCGGTGGAGGGCACCCCTTTTCTTCTGCAAATGGTCCATCTTTTCCCAAAGGTTCAAGTGCATCTTCGCCTCCCCAGGGAGAGCGCCCAGCTAGTCCTTTAGATTCTACCTTCCCCGCTGCAGAAGGGGGCCACTCTCGAGCTGCAGAGTCAGGACTTAGTCTCCCCCCCCCACATCCTGGGCTCAACACTGGGGAATTTCAATCTCCCTTTGCTGGCCAAGGGAGCAGTTTATGGAGCTCATTACTATCAGTGCGTGCGCGCTTAAGTGCATTTTTGAGGGAGGGACCATCACCGCTGTTGGAAACACTCCATAATATAAGCCTAGTATTAGGGGGCGTCCCAGGGGGGGGTGGGGCATTTCCCACGAGACGTTTGCCTCCGCTTGCTCCACCGCTGACAGATGCAGTTGCCAGAGAGCAGGCCCCCCGGACAAATAAGTGACTACGCAGCCTCAGGCTTGCCAACTCAATGGCATACTCTTACACCAAGGCAACAGCAGTTTTATATAAACGCTGACTTGAGATGGGGCAACAAGATGGAAATTTTTGATGTGAAATACAAAGAGCAGCCTCTATCAAGCTAAAGGGTTATAAAAACTCTTCCCTCAATATATTCATCAAAGGATAAAAGCTTATTTAATCTCAAAACCTTGAAAACGGTTTTTGAATTTAGCCAACTGACCACCAGTATCCATGAGACGATGAACACCTGTCCACGCGGGGTGGGAAATGGGGTCAATTTCAAGACGCATGCTGTCACCAGATTTTCCCCACGTAGAGCGGGTTTGAAAGGTTGTGCCATCTGTCATTACAACAGTGATGGGATGATAATCTGGATGAATGTTCTTTTTCATGTCGTCATACTCTTCAAAGGTAAGATTCATTAATACAAACGTAAATAACGAACTTTCACAAGAAAGGCAAGATGAATTGTCAGACACATAAAAAAACGGTCCCCAGAGGGGACCGCTTTGGTTACGCAATCAATCTAAAAAAGATTGCTTAGTGAGCCTTTGGCGTAACGGCTCTTGGTGCAACTGCTGGAGCCTTTGGCGCAACTGTTGGAGCCTTTGGCGCAACTGCTGGAGCCTTTGGCGCAACAGACGTTGTCGCATGAGGAGCCATCGTCGTGGATGTTCTTGTCATCGTTGGTGATGACTTTGGCGCAACAGACGTTGTTGTATGAGGAGCCATCGTCGTGGATGTTCTTGTCATCGTTGTTGATGCTTTTGGTGCAACGGATGTTGTCGCATGAGGAGCCGTCGTCGTGGATGGCCTTGTCATTGTTGTTGAGGCCTTTGGTGCAACGGATGTTGTCGCATGAGGAGCCGTCGTCGTGGATGGCCTTGTCATTGTTGTTGAGGCCTTTGGTGCAACGGATGTTGTCGCATGAGGAGCCGTCGTCGTAGATGGCCTTGTCATTGTTGTTGAGGACCTAGATGTTGTGGTCCCTGTTGTCGCATGAGGAGCCATCGTCGTTGATGCCCTAGATGTTGTGGTCCCTGTTGTCGCATGAGGAGTCATCGTCGTTGATGTCCTAGATGTTGTGGTCCCTGTTGTCGCATGAGGAGTCATCGTCGTTGATGTCCTAGATGTTGTGGTCCCTGTTGTCGCATGAGGAGCCATCGTTGTAGATGTTGTTGAACGGGGTGCCATTGTTGTGGATGAACTGGATCCCATCCTTTTTGAAGAACTTGACGTACTTACTTTAGTCGAACCTGTTTGAGTGGCCTTCATTCCACTGGATCCTTGTGGAGTAAGCCCAGAAGTCTTCTTTGCCAACGCTTTTGCAACTCTTGCAGCTTTAGCCTCTTTTTTCTCAGCTTTGCGTTCAGTTCTTACCGCTTTTTTCTCAGCTGTTGAGAGCTTTGCAAATGCTGCTTTCGCTTCCTGATGTTTGCTTGTCATTTTTGAAGACATTTCACCCTCATGGGCATGGGTCGTTGCAGCACCGGCATTTGAGCGCGCTGAACGTGCGCTGGCTGCACCGAGGTTAGGTGAGCGCAAGGCCCCTGGAGCTTTCTGCGCTGCTGGCGCACGCGCTGAATCAGAACCTGCATCTGCGCCGCTAGAATCTGATCCGAAAGTCTGTGCCATTACATTTTGATTGAGTACGAAACCACCCACTATGAGGGTAAGTGCCGTTGCATATAAATAAACCTTTTTCATTTTCGCTTCCCTTAAACTATAAAAATATCCCTGTTTCCATTTTATACCAGCAAGATGTTAACAACCTATTAAAAGGTCTGCTTCCAACACGCTATTATGGAGATAATATTAACATAAGTTCAAAAAGTGCATAGATAATTATGACATGAAGGCTTTGCAAAAAAATCCGCAAAAGAAAACCAGATTCCACCGTACGCAGGCCAGGAAGGACTATTGTATATTATCCATACAATTTTTAAAAATTGTATGGATAATAAGTGTGAGGGGGATGGCCCCCTCACTGGCAATTATTTTCCGCTGCAACACCCTGCATACGCTTCTGACGATGACATACCCATGAGAACAGGCAATGAAAACGCACAAAACGGGGATAAAAGTATACAAATCACTAATTTCATTGAATAACTTCCTTTACAAATAGATTATAAGCCACTTACATGTGTGACTTATTAACAATTTTATTAAATTTTAACTTAAATGCTAGCGGATAATGAACAGGAACAGGATTACAATAGGACATTTGACTAAAAATTAACTATTTTCCGTTAACTATTTGTTAACTAATTGCTTTTATGGTTATTCTTATCAAGCCAAAACTGCCTCTAACGCCAAAGGCAAGGCAGAAAACAAAAAAAACCAGGCTTTACAGCCTGGCAAAGTTTAACAGGGAGGCTTCACGTCTGGGAGACGTAGGATCCAATGAAGGACCCCTTGGGCCCTAACGGACCCACCAAGGCTAAGCGTGACGCTTAACCTATTCTTTATTACTATACACTTTTATGTTTTTTAGCCAATCTAAATACCGCATTGCATGCTTGCGTATTTTGAATAGGTCTATCCAACACCTTTCATACCGACTTATTTAGGACTTAAAAATCAACAATAAGTTTATGCTTCACATCACTTAACTTTGCCTCCACTCCCTTTGAGAAGGAGGGAATACACATAAACTTGCACCTTCAAAAATCACACGATCATATTTTACCTTTAGTTTTTTGAACAATTGCGTATTTTCCTAAATTTTGTTAATGGTTAAGTCAGTGAATACGAACCGCATGAGGCAACTATTATGCTCGGCTCAAAAATGATGACACAACTGCTCACTTGGATCACCGGCCGCTATGTTGGTACAGATGAGTTTGAAAATAAGTATTATGAAAGTAAACGAAGCGCTGATTTTTTTGGGCGCAAACGGCGGTGGGTTATCTTTACTGGCCGAACTGAGCCAACTAAAGTTCCTGGTCAGTGGCATGGCTGGCTCCACCACATTAGGGACACTCCCGCTGATCAATTACGTTTACATTGGCAAAAAACCCATTTGCCAAACCTCAGTGGGACAAAATTTTCATACTTTCCCCAGCCAGACAACCGTTTTCTCGCGCCTTCTTATGAACAATGGAAACCGAATCAGATTACAACTCCCCAAGAGAAAGTCAAAAAATGAAAGCAAATGGCATCGAGGTCATTGTTGGAGCAGCTGTTCTTCTTGTTGCAATTTTCTTCTTAGGATTTGCTTACAAATCCAGTCAATGGCAACACAACACAGGCTATACCATTGAAGCAAATTTTGATCGCGTTGATGGATTGTCAACCGGAAGTGATGTACGCGTAAACGGCGTTAAGGTTGGGCACGTGGGCCAGATTAGACTGGACGCCTCCGATTACGTTGCACACGTAACCATTGCACTTAATAGCGAAGTAAAAATTCCCACTGACTCCATCGCTGAAGTGGCATCAGATGGCCTTTTGGGATCAAAATATATGTCCATCACTCCAGGAAACAAAGATTCTGTGATCTCACCAGGCGGGACTATTTCGCGCACGCGACCTGCCACGGGTTTAGACTCACTTATTAGCAAATTCCTTTTTAACAAAGGTGAAAGTGATGGCAAAAAAGCCGCAGACCAAACACATTAGACACATTGCCGCACTCATAGGGGGATTTTTCCCCATATGCGTGTGGGGTCAACATGCTCACCAATCAGCGCCGCCTCCAGAAGGGCAAGCAGACATTGCTGCACTCATTTCTGAAAGCGCTCCTTCCCTCAACGAAACAAACACACAATCCTCATCTTTGCCCAACACTGAAACCATTGATGACCCTCAGTGGGGGAAATCCCCCCCCACCTCTGGTGAAATCACTGTACTACACGGCCTTGATAAAATAACAGCCCGCGTTTTTGCGCTTGAAGTTAAGCATAATCAGCCTATACGCTTTGGCACATTGCGAATTACTGTTCGGGGATGCAAGCGCACCCCTCCTGAAGACCCACCAGAATCTGCAGCCTTTCTTGAAGTCATAGAAGAAAAAAAGGATGAGACCCCACAATTGATCTTTTCAGGGTGGATGTTTGCATCCCTCCCTTCCGTCTCAGCCCTGGAACATCCCGTTTACGATGTATGGGTAACAGAATGTATTCCATCTAACAAAGCACATACTGCCGCTCCTTAGCTTTATATCATTATTCACACAAATAAATGTTCGTTTGCATACCCACTAATCCAAAGTACTATCTTGCCATTTATTCCTAATAAATCAATAAGTTAGCCATTGACTTTAATTTTTAGATATGGTTTTTCCTCTCATACAAATTTAAATAAAATTTAAATACTTCATTAGCAGGGATGAACATTTGTGAATCGAACGTTAGCTTATACAATGCTTGCAGTTTTCTTAGCCTCTGCAAACCATTCCAACGCCAATACACCAATGGACCTTTGCACTATTGATAGAAGTTGGTCCGCAGCTGCTCCTATTCAATGGTTTAATTCATCCAATCACTCTTATCTATGCCGCGTCGCAGAAAAAATGAAACTCAACTGCTCGCAGGTGCTCAATGCGTATGTCCCATTTGAAGCTTCTTTCCAGCTTACTAAATTTGCCCCCTCTCCGCCACAATCTCCCTATCGTATCGAACCGTTAACCCATCGGGTTTGGCTCACAGACGGCACCAAACCTAAGGAGATTGATTCTGTAAGACTGAGCTTTTACGAGGCATCACTTAAACTACACAATAACTCTATTACTGAGAATCATTTTTGGTGTAGAGATGCAACTAAGATACCCAAGACAATTCAAGCAATTAAGAACTTTGGAGTCCCCGTCATTATCCACTCAATGGGTGAATTCGAGGACTCATTCATCACAAAAAACATCATTAAAGCCTACATGAAAGATGGACTCTACGCCTTTGCAGGGCAACTGATTCGTGCTGAAATTATACTCATGTTTGGCGGGCTTTACATGGATATCGGACTTGAGCAACAATATGATGTAACTGATTATTTTAAAAAATATGATTTTCTTCATGCCATATGGCACGATCAAACACTGGATATTCAAGCTTTAGGGGCAAAACGCAACCTACCCTTTCTCCGGGGGTCACTAGAACTTATTAAAGATCTGCCAAATACCGTTTCTAGTATTCAAGAAAAGCCCACACCACATGATCTTTTAGGATTTTCCCGTTACGGCGCTCGGCTACTCACGTTGGCTCAGGAACAAGACACAAGCCTTCAGATTGGCTTCCTTTTTGCTGGGGAGGACTTTTTTTACCACGGGTATGGTTCATGGCACAATCAAACGCATATGGTTACACCTTCATACTTCCTTAAAGCTGGTGAGAAACCTGAATATTGCCACCTTCCATTTTCAGAAAAACCGGTTGTATCACGGGATATTTACGGATGTATTTTAAGCAAAAAAAGAAAACTCGACTGTAAGAAGCCTCAAGCACCTCACAAACCTTTGGAAGCAGCTTTTAAACAATCCCTTTTGCACAATGCCCCGGATGCTTATTCCATTCCACCTTTGACCCACCACATTTGGCTTACCGATCCTTTGAATCCCAAAGAAGTTAAAAAAGATCGATTGGCATACTTAAATAAGACCCTTAGTTTTTATGCAGGAAAAGGCTTCACACATCATTTCTGGTTCAATGCGATGCATTTGATTCCCGCAACTCTAACAGCCATCAGAAATTTTAATTTTAATGTGGTTTTTCATGATTTAAACGAAGTCACCCCCTCTTTCCTAACAAAAAAGCATATTCGCAAATTTATGAATGATGGACTTTTCGCCTTTGCAAGTGACCTCATCAGGCATGAGCTCATTGTTCTTTTTGGCGGATTTTATATGGACATTGGGATCGAGCAACTGAGAGATTTAACCCCCTATTTCAAAAAATTCGAACAAATTAATTTTGTTTGGTATGACGACGGCATTGCCCAGAGTCTTTTAGCCGGAAAAGCTAGCTCTCCTTTTTACAGGCACCATTTAACCTTCGTGAACCAAATCGCTGAGACATTTTCCAAAACACAAGTGACGCCTGAACGCCCTTTTGAATTGGCAGCCTATCCACAATTTTACTCGTGGCCACTTTATTGGGCCACACACGGGAATCACATAAAGACTGCTTTTGTCTATGCGGGTAGCAATAAAGATTTTGAGTACCATGGCTTTCAATCATGGCACGGTCAAGTCAATGAAGTAACAGCAAAGTATTACATGGAGGTAGAGTGTAACGATGACGAACCTACAAAACTCTAAGAAAGCAAAACTTACTTTTAATCTGGCGTTGCCATTACTGGCTCATCTCACTCTTGCAGAGCCAGCTTGGTCATATGGCGTGGAATTTTTCGATGAAATCTCAAATCTTCAAAACAACATAATGACCCCTTACTTAGCGCGCCTGCACACTGTCACAAGCCGCTGGCTATGCCCTATTGGGGACATTTATGACTTGTCTTGCGAAACAGTTACGTCCGCACCCAAACCTCAATTTATAAAATTCCTTGAATCTAAAGAACAGATTAATGGCACTGAGCCACTCCAGGTTATTGATAAACACACCCATCGTATGTGGTTAACAAATCCTCATGAACCTCAAGAAGTTCCCTTGAGTCGATTGAGAAATTATGCGCACTCTTTAGAATTTTATAGAGGCTTATCCTATACCCATCATTTTTGGACAAATGACCCAGAACTCATTCCAGAAACCATTGCATTGATTGAGCTCTTCTCTCTTCCGGTTATTATTCATAGCATAAGCGAAATCGAAGACAGTTTTATTCAAAAAGACCTATTTCATAAACTTTTTAACGATAACTTGTTTTCATTTGCTTCTGATATTGTGCGGCAAGAACTCATTGTACTCTTTGGTGGAATTTACGCCGATATTGGCATCAAACAGCTGGTTTATCTGGACCACTATTTTCAACATTATGACCGTATTCAGTGTATTCGAGACGGTTGGATTGATACTCATTTTATTGCGGGCCCTAAAGGCTCTGATTTTTTCAAAAAAAGCTTGCACCTGCTTACCCCACTTATGCAAGAAGTCAAAGAACGTGGACTCGAAATTCCAACAAGCCATGTCCATGAATTCTTGGAAGCACGCACATGGCAATTGGTTTCAGCAATGGAAAAAGAACCCTATCCTGCTGTTGGATTTATTTTTGCTGGCACACACTATTCCACTTACGGTCTTGGTAGTTGGAGAGGGTTTGTCAATGATGTGACCGTTTCATATCTACTGGATCATCCTGATGAACAATAAAGATTGTTAATAGACCTGAACCTTGCGTTTTCTTAACCCCATTGTTTTTTGCTCATTGAGAGGTATAATCAGGGTATGTTTTTTAAAAGTGGGACACTTTGATATGAAAAAAAATATTGCGCTATTGGCTTTGTCACTTAGCATGGCTCTGACAGGCTGTATGAATAAAGAGCAAGGGGGAACCATTTTGGGGGGCATTGGCGGAGCAGTGGCAGGCGCCCAATTTGGCAAAGGAACAGGAAAGCTTATTGCCACAGCTGTAGGCGCATTAGGCGGTGCATATGTGGGGAACCAAATCGGCTCTTCCTTAGATAAAGCGGATAAGCTTTATGCGGAGCGCACAACTAATGCAGCTTTGGAGACAGCACATAGTGGGCAGGCTATGGCCTGGCGGAATCCTGATTCTGGACACTCAGGCGTCATTACGCCCGTTCGTACTTTTCAAGACCCCTCCACAAATCAATATTGTCGTGAGTTTCAACAAACCATCACCGTAGGTGGTAAAACAGAACAAGCCTATGGCAAAGCTTGCCGTATGCCCGACGGCACCTGGAAAATCGTTCAATAAATAACTCATCATGTCCCGGGGCCTCACAGCCCCATGGATTTTGATGTTGATCTTTAAAAACATATTTTAATCAAAACCCACAATATGTGGGAGCTATAAAAAATAATGGGGAGCACTTAAATGGCCTATCAATATATCATCACCACAATCCAAGATGCCATAGGCACAATTACTCTTAACCGGCCGGCTGTACTCAATGCCCTTTCAAATGACATGATGAGAGAGCTGGCTGATGCACTGGATCTGCTGGAAAAGACACCTGATATTCGTGTCATCATCCTTAAAGGATCAGATCAGTCTTTTGCTGTAGGCGCTGACATTAGAGAGCTGAAAGATCGCACCTACAAAGAGAATATTGCCCATAACTATTTGGCAATTTGGGAACGTTTGGCGCAATGTCAACTGCCTACAATTGCAGCCGTATCAGGAATGGCCATGGGAGCTGGATGTGAATTAGCGCTCATGTGTGACATTATCATTGCCTCTGACACGGCTCGTTTTAGCCTGCCTGAAATTTCCATTGGCCTTATGCCAGGTGTGGGTGGAACGCAGCGCATGCCACGTGCCGTCGGTAAAGCCAAAGCCATGGACCTATGCCTTACAGGTCGCTTTATGGAAGCGACAGAAGCAGAGCGCTGTGGATTAGTGTCTCGGGTTGTCCCCCTCAAAACCCTACAAACGGAAACCCTCAACACGGCAATGCACATAGCGAGTCTTTCACGCAGTACACTCATGCTTATTAAAGAATCTGTCAACCGTAGCTTTGAGGCTCCATTGGCTGAGGGCCTAAAAGCTGAGCGGAGATTATTTCACTCTCTTTTCGCCTTGAGCGCGCCGCAAGAAGGAATGAATGCTTTCTTGAATAAGCAGCCGGCTCATTTTAAAGACTAGGCTGCAATTTCTTAGAGAGCAATTTATTTTGACTTTAACCTTTGACCACTTCTCATAATGGCGCCATTGTTTTTCAAAACGTTGAATCGCCTTGAAACCTATGGCATAGTCACCCCATCAGACTTTACGTCCTATCAAAGCAGGGGGCATATGACTAAGATTATTATATCTTTACTAACCATGTGGTTAATGGGCATAGCATCGCTTCATGCGGGCCACGAAAAAGGTGCACACGGTCTTTCCATCTATGGCACGCTCAAATATCCTAAAGATTTTAAGCATTTTGATTATGTAAATCCACATGCTCCTAAGGGGGGAATCTTACGTCTTTCTGGTTATGGTACTTTCGATTCCTTCAATCCCTTCATTTTAAAGGGCATGGCTGCAGCGGGCTCTCAAATGATTTTTGTGACATTGATCCAGCCTTCTCAAGATGAATCCGCAACAGGCTATGGTTACCTTGCACACACGATAGAGGTTGCACCCGATCGCAGCTGGGTCATTTACTACTTAAGGCCAGAGGCTATTCATCATGATGGATCTCCCATTACGGCGGAGGATGTCATTTATAGCTTCACCACACTCGTTGAAAAAGGGACGCCACAATACAAAGCCACCTACAAGGACGTCACTAAAACGCAGGCTTTAGATCAACACACAGTGAAGTTTAGTTTTACCCCTCAAGTGAATGGGGATCTGGCAGTGATGGTGGGGCAATTTCCCATTTTCTCGAAAACTTTTATGGAAAAGCATGGCTTTGAAAGGGCAGATTTGACACCTCTTCTGGCGAACGGCCCTTATAAAGTCGGGAAATTTAAGGCGGGGCGTTATGTTACTTATGACCGTGTGAAAAACTGGTGGGGAGAAAAATTTCCCACCAATGTGGGGCGTCATAATTTTGATCATATTAGATATGATTATTTTAGAGATCAAGAAGTCACTTTTGAAGCCTTTAAAAACCATACCTTTGATATGCACATGGATAACATAGCCAAGAACTGGTCCACGGGTTACACCTTTCCTGCAGTGAAGGCAAAAAAAGTTTTAAAACTAGAAATTCCTAATAAAACGCCAGCCATAATGCAGGGTTTCTCCTTCAACACACGGCGGGACCTTTTTAAAGATCGACGCGTGCGTGAGGCCATAGGAATGGCTTTTGACTTCGAATGGTGCAATACTCATTTATGGCACAATCTCTATACACGCACTCAAAGTTATTTTGATCGTTCACCTTTAGCTAGCAGAGGCATTCCTAAAGGAGAAGAGCTTGCTCTTCTGGAACCTTTTCGGAAAGACTTACCACCTGAGCTTTTCACCTCTCCCTTCAGAGCACCTTCCACAACACCACCTAGCAGTATTCGGGAGAATTTAAAAAAGGCTAAAGCTCTTCTTTCCCAAGCAGGTTGGCATGTGAAAAATAACCAATTGGTCCATGAAAAATCGGGGCAAATATTTGCCTTTGAATTTTTGTTACACACACGTGTTTTTGAGCGGGTCTTACAAGGCTTTATTAACAACCTTAAAATTTTGGGTATTAAAGCTCAGATGCGGATTGTGGATCCTACACAATATGTAAAAATGCTTGAAAGCTATAATTTTGACATGGCTGTTTCTGGGGTAGTCCAAAGCCTTAATCCGGGAAATGAGCAACGCCATTATTGGCATTCTGCTGAAGCAGACTTACCTGGTGGAAGTAACATTGCTGGCATCAAAGACCCTGTGGTAGATCATTTTGTTGAGCTTGTGATTTCTGCTTCATCTGCAGAGGAATTAAGGACTCGAGTCCGTGCGTTAGATCGCGTTTTGTTATGGGGCCATTATCTGGTCCCCAACTTTTATAGTTTTCATACCCGCATCGCCCATTGGAATAATATTAGCCATCCTGAAACATTTCCACCTTATGGAGTCGATACAATGACCTGGTGGTCCAACGTCCCTACGCTAAAGGAAAAATAAGCGTATGCTCAACTACATCCTCAGACGTGTTTTACTCATGGTTCCTACCCTCTTTGGAATTTTATTAGTAAATTTTCTCATCATTCAGGCCGCCCCTGGAGGCCCCATTGAAAGGATGCTTGTAAATATTAAAGGCATTGAAGGAGGGTCACTTGAAAGTGGGTCTGGTGGTGGGGCAGAATTGACAAGCACTCAATCTTTATCTGGCACCAATAGTCTTTCAGGAGCACAGTCAAAATATGCTGGGGCACAAGGATTAGATCCTGAATTTATCGCCAAACTCGAAAAGCAATATGGGTTTGATAAGCCCGCGCATGAGCGTTTTTGGATCATGATCAAAAGCTATCTCACCTTTGATCTAGGGAGTAGTTACTTTAAAGATGCCACAGTAATTTCTCTCATCAAGCAAAAACTCCCTGTTTCCATTTCTTTGGGCTTGTGGACCACTTTGCTCATCTATCTCATTTCCATCCCCTTAGGGATACGCAAGGCTGTGCGAGACGGACAAACCTTTGATATATGGACCAGTTGGGTAGTGATCGTAGGCTATTCCATCCCAGGATTTTTGTTGGCCATTTTCTTGATCGTGTTTTTAGCCGGTGGAAGTTATTGGCAGATTTTTCCTCTACGCGGTCTCGTCTCTGAAAATTGGAATACACTTCCTTTGTTTTCTAAAATAACAGATTATTTTTGGCATCTGGCATTGCCAGTTTTTGCCAGCGTGTTGAGTGGATTTGCAAGCCTTACAATGCTCACAAAAAATGCCTTCCTGGAGGAAATGAACAAGCAATATGTATTCACTGCTCGCGCCAAAGGATTGTCTCAAAATCGGGTTTTGTATGGTCATGTATTTCGTAATGCCATGATGATTGTGATCTCCAGCTTTCCAGCTATTTTCATTGCATTATTTTTTACGAGCTCAATTCTTATCGAGGTGATTTTCTCTTTAGATGGATTAGGGCTTCTAGGATTTGAAGCCGTAACAGGCCGGGATTATCCCGTGGTTTTTGGTTCACTTTTTATTTTCACACTATTGGGATTAGTCATTCATTTACTTTCGGACATTGCCTATATGTTTGTAGACCCGCGTGTTGACTTTGAGAAAAGGGAGGTTTAATGGCTGTATTAACCCTCACTCCACTCACTCGGCAACGATGGCAGAACTTTAAGGCCAATCGGCGGGGCCTCATAAGCCTATGGATTTTCATGTGCATTTTTGTGATCACTTTATTTGCTGAGGTGATTTCCAATGATAAACCCTTGTTGATTTCTTATGAGGGTCATTTATATTTTCCTGTGTTTCAAATGTATCCTGAAACCACTTTCCATGGCGATTTTGATACAGAGACCAATTACCGCGATCCCTTTTTTAAAAATCAACTCAAAAAGAAAAAGGGTTGGGCACTCTGGCCACTTTTTTCCTATCACCATACTACAGTGAATCTAGAGCTTCCTTCTCCGGCGCCTTCTACACCTACTTTTGAAAACCCATTGGGTACTGATGATCAGGGCCGAGACGTGTTAGCCCGATTTATTTATGGATTCCGCATCACCATACTATTTGGACTGACACTTACTTTGATCAGTTCCATCATCAGTATTTTAGCGGGCAGCGTGCAGGGTTACTTTGGGGGAAAAGTGGATCTTTTGTTCCAGCGATTTATGGAAGTTTGGTCTGGCATTCCACCCCTCTATCTTCTCATGATTTTAAGTAGTTTGGTGCGACCTAATTTCTGGTGGCTTTTGGGGTTTTTACTACTCTTCAGTTGGATGGGTTTGGTGGGATTAGTACGCGCGGAATTTTTAAGGGCACGCAATTTCGATTATGTGCGGGCAGCACGTGCCTTAGGTGTGAGTACGCCTGTGATCATGTACAGACATATTTTACCAAATGCCATGGTAGCCACTCTAACTTACATCCCATTTATTTTAAGCAGTTCTCTTACTACCCTCACAGCCTTAGACTTTTTAGGGTTTGGTTTGCCCCCAGGATCACCTTCTCTAGGAGAGATGCTTGGTCAAGCAAAAAACAACCTGCAAGCCCCATGGCTGGGCGTTGTGGCTTTCTTTGGTGTGGCTGCAACATTATGTTTGCTCACTTTTATCGGTGAGGCCGTGCGGGATGCCTTTGATCCACGAAAGACAAACAGATGACAGAAAAAATACCTCTTCTGAGTATTAAGAATTTAAGTGTTAATTTTTCTGGAAAATCTGCAATTCAGGATGTTTCCTTTCACATTTACTCTGGTGAAACCATTGCCATTATTGGAGAGAGTGGTTCTGGAAAATCTGTTACTGCACTTTCTATTCTGCAACTCTTACCTTATCCAACAGCAACACACCCAAAAGGATCCATTCGATTTTGTGGGCAAGAGCTGATGGGCCTAAAGGAAAGTGCGCTGAACAAAATTCGCGGCAAAAAAATAGCTATGATTTTCCAAGAGCCCATGAGCAGCCTCAACCCTCTTCACACAGTAGAACGACAAATAAAAGAGGTGTTTTTACTCCACCAAGGGATTTATGATTATAGGCAGATGATTGAGCTGTTAAATTTAGTACAGCTGAATAACCCGGAGGGAAAAGCGGCAGCATATCCCCACCAACTCTCCGGTGGAGAGCGCCAACGCGTTATGATTGCCATGGCCTTGGCAGGAAAGCCTGAGTTGCTTATTGCCGACGAGCCCACCACCGCATTGGATGTGACCACCCAAGCAGAAATTTTGACCTTGATCAAAGATTTGCAAAAGCGTTTTAACATGGCTCTTTTATTGATCACTCACGACCTTTCAGTGGCAAGAAAAATGGCCCGCACAGTAATAGTCATGAAAGATGGCCATGTGGTTGAGTCAGGAGATGTGGAAAAGGTTTTTACAAACCCGAGCCAGCCCTATACTCAGCATCTCATGGCCTGCGAACCCACATGCAAAAAAGCTAAATTGGACAATAAAGCGCCCGTCATCCTTCAGGTGCGTGACCTTAACGTAAAATTTCCCATCAAGACAGGGTTTTTTCGCCGCATCACGGGGTATATGCACGCTGTGGCCGGTGTTAGTTTCACTTTGGCCAAAGGGCAAACTCTAGGAGTTGTGGGAGAAAGTGGATCAGGTAAAACGACGATGGCCTTGGCCATATTACGCCTTATTTCATCTCAAGGCATCATCGCGTTAGAAGGCAAGTCCATTGGGACCCTCTCACAATCTTTGATGCGTCCTTTGCGTAAACGGATGCAGATTGTGTTTCAAGATCCCTTTGCTTCCTTGAGCCCGCGCATGACTGTGGAGCAAATCGTGGAGGAAGGCCTTGTCCTTCATTCGCCCCTGCTAACCCGTGAGGACAGGAGGGTTAAAATTCTCGAAGCGCTCCACGCGGTGGGATTAGATCATTCTTTAAAAGATCGCTACCCCCATGCTCTCTCAGGTGGGCAACGCCAACGGGTGGCCATTGCCCGCGCTCTGATTTTAGACCCTGCCCTGCTTATTTTGGACGAACCAACATCCGCTTTGGATCGATCTATTCAAGCAGATGTGCTAACCCTGCTTGCCACACTGCAAAGGCAGCGGCATCTTTCATACATCTTTATCAGCCATGATCTGAAAAGCGTTCAAGCCCTCAGTCATCACGTCATTGTACTTCGGGGGGGCAAGGTCGTGGAATCAGGAACATCTGAGGCGCTCTTTAACGCCCCGCAACACCCTTATACACAACACCTCCTTCACGCCGCTTATAATATTTTTCCAGCTTAGTAGAATATTTCCCTTGAATATTGATTAAAAAATGCTATATAAATCACTGGATTAGCCTTTAATATAAACATTATCTTTGGAAAACCTCAAATGATGACTCATCTGCTCGCCCATGCCCTTTACTTATCCAGTCTATTATTATCCATATCTTCTTTTGTCCATGCTGAAGATGCCCTTAAAAAAGTAGAGCTAACTCAAGTGAAATCTGTTCTACCTTCCTGGGAAAAAATCAGAGAGACCATGGAGCATCAAGGCGCTGATGCTGCGACACGTTTGCTCGAAACAATTGAAAGGGTGAACCCACAAGAACTTGACGCTTCTGGTCTGCCATTGCTTTACTATGCAGTTATACATGGGAATAAGGAGCTTATTGATCGGGTCATTGCTGCAGGTGGAGATATCAATGCCTCTATCGACGGTATTCCTCTGGTACAATTTTTGCTTAATAAAAACGAATCCTATGCCGCCACAAAACTCATTAGCCTTGGCGCAACGATTGATCCTCATTTCATCGATTTACAAGGGCGGCCTCTGTTGTATTATGCGTTCGTTTATGGAGATGATGCCCTCATTGATCGATTAATCTCGCAAGGCGCTGATATCAATGGAGAATCTCTAGTAGAATATTTATTGAATGGAAGCATATCCTATGCTGCCACAAAACTCTTGAGCCGTGGAGCAACGATTGATCCTCATTTCATCGATTTACAAGGGCGGCCTCTGTTGTATCATGCGCTCGTTTATGGAGATGATGCCTTCATTGACCGATTAATCTCTCAAGGCGCCGATATCCATGCCCAAATCAATGGAAAATCCCTAGTAGAATATTTATTTAATGAAAACAGATCCTATGCCGCCACAAAACTCTTGAGCCTTGGCGCAACGATTGATCCTCAGTTCATCGATTTACAAGGGCGGCCTCTGTTGTATCATGCGCTCGTTTATGGAGATGATGCCTTCATTGACCGATTAATCTCTCAAGGCGCCGATATCCATGCCCAAATCAATGGAAAATCCCTAGTAGAAT
>CANLAL010000001.1 GCA_947488045.1 Alphaproteobacteria bacterium | reverse complement strand
TTGGTGATTTGGTTCAAAAGTCAGAGTCTGAAATGTTAAGGACTCCAAACTTTGGCCGTAAGTCTCTCAATGAGATTAAAGAAGTATTGGGCACCATGGGGCTGTCCTTGGGAATGGTTGTGCCAAACTGGCCACCAGAAAACATTGAAGAATTGGCTAAAAGGCTTGAAGAGCCCTTTTAAATTAGGAGAATTATAAAATGCGCCACGGTATGTCTGGACGTAAATTTAATCGTACATCAAGCCATCGTAAGGCCATGTTCAAGAATTTGTCTCATGCGCTCATCAAGAATGAGCAAATCACCACAACTTTGCCTAAAGCAAAGGACTTAAGGCCTGTGGTCGAGAAACTCATCACGTTGGCAAAGCGGGCTGATTTGCATGCACGCCGTCAACTGATTAGTCAATTGCAAGACAAAGACTTGGCTGAAAAGTTGATTTCAACTTTGGCACCTCGTTATAAAACCCGCATGGGCGGTTACTTGCGTATTCTCAAGGCCGGCTTCCGTTATGGGGACATGGCGCCGATGGCCGTGATTGAGTTTGTTGATCGTGATGTGAATGCAAAGGGTTCTTATGACAACACTAACGGTCAAACAATAGAAGAATCAGCTGCATAATATTTATTTATAATTAAAGATCAGGGGGGCTGCTAGCCCCCTTTTTTTATAACTATCCTGTTCTATTCTCCCATGAAACCACACTATCATTTGTATGTTTTCTTGTAGAGTTATTCTTTTGCAATATAAAACAGCTTGTTTTTCGCGTGAAAAATATTCAAAAAGTTTATTTATGGTTAAGGATTTTAAAAATGAAATGTATATCAACAGTTTCCAAGTTATTCCTAGTAGTGCTTAGTGCATTGTCAATATCTACGGCTTCACCAGGATCTTCAGTCAGTGACGAAAGCATTCAGGATATAGCCTACCAACAATATTTAAAGCATGATTGTCCTGCAATACTTCAGAAGCAGGCTGATGCGCCTCAAGATTACATAAGGTCGGATTGTTCTCCAAAATTATATGACGCAGGGTTATGTAACCCAACATTATCTGAAACAACACTATCAGCATTTCTTGAAAGCGGGTCAGAAGCTACTTTAGCTGAATTGTTGGAAATTTTAGCTGAAGCTGCGTCATCTGCAAACAGAATGTCTGAAGCATCCGTAGTTGAATTGATAGCAAGAATACGTGCAGCAACTTAGATAAAAGGGTGCCACGTGCTTATATCATGCTGAATATCAGCTAAACTAAGTGAGGAAAATATTCAATTAGCCGCGGCTTACAGTTATTGACCCTGAACTTTTCTTGCGATGCGGAGTCTTCAAACAGGAGACTCCGCTTTTCAATTTAAGCTTCAATGAGTATCCTTTCGGGGTCTTCTAAGCATTCTTTGACGCGTACCAGGAAGGTCACAGCCTCTTTTCCATCAATGACGCGATGATCATAAGAAAGCGCCAAATACATCATTGGTCGAATGACAATTTGTCCGTTAACGACCATGGGCCGTTCTTGAATCTTATGCATGCCTAAAATAGCTGACTGTGGGGGATTCAAAATAGGGGTGGACATCAAGGAGCCATAAGTTCCTCCATTAGAAATGGTGAATGTACCGCCGGTCATATCCTCCATGGAAAGTTTCCCATCTTTAGCTTTTTGGCCATAGGCAGCAATAGCAGATTCGATTTGAGCGAAAGACATTTGATCTGCATTGCGGACAATGGGAACCACCAGCCCTTGAGGCGTACCCACAGCAATGCCCATGTCGCAATAGCTACTGTAAACCAAATCATCTCCGTCAATCTGGGCATTAACGGCAGGAATTTCTTTTAAGGCTGTCGTGCAGGCTTTTACAAAAAAAGACATGAAACCTAGTTTTGTGCCGTGTCTTTTCTCAAATCGCTCCTTCAAACGATTGCGCACATCCATTACAGCAGACATATCCACTTCATTAAATGTGGTCAAAATGGCTGCTGTATTTTGGGCGGACTTCAATCGTTCAGCAATACGCTTACGCAGGCGTGTCATAGGGACACGTTCCACTTGACGTGTGGTGGGCGCACAGCTACTCCCACTCATGTGAGAGAGGACATCCCCCTTAGTTAAGCGGCCGTCTTTTCCGGAGCCAGCCACCTGTGAGGGTTCAATATGATGTTCAACAACCAGTTTACGTACGGAGGGTGCCAACGCGCTTTCAGTTGCATGTGCAGCTTTTGTAGGTGCAGCAGCGGAGGTAGCTTTTTCTGAAGGCTTTGCTGCAGCAGTTGTGCCAGCTGCACCTGCTTCCACAGTTCCAAGAAGGGCGCCCACGTTAACCGTTTGACCGGTAGGAGCCTGAATGGACACAAGTTTTCCTGTGACGGGCGCAAAAACCTCTAATGTGACTTTATCCGTTTCTAGCTCCACTAAAGGCTCATCTGCGATGACGGCTTCACCGGGTTGTTTAAGCCAGCGTGCAACGGTGGCTTCGGTGACTGATTCGCCCAATGCGGGAACTTTAATTTCTGTTGCCATACTATCCTCTATTGATGTTCGTATTTTTGATCTTATCCATTTACAGCCGCTTCAACAAGCGCCTGCTGTTCTTTGGCGTGAATTTTATCAGATCCCGTGGCGGGTGATGCGGCTTCAGGCCGCCCTGCATAAGTCACGGGTCCATAGGCTGAAAGACGCGGCGCAATAAAGGACCACGCACCCATGTTAGCGGGCTCTTCCTGGCACCAGACGATTTTTTTCTGGCTCAGTGGTTTTAAAATTGCAGCAATTTCAGCTTCAGGGAAGGGATAAAGCTGCTCTAAACGCACCAGTGCTACTTTGCCAGACGCCCCTGAGGTTTCAACATACGCAGCTAAGTCGTAATACACTTTGCCCGAGCAGAAAATAACCCGCTCTACATCTTTTGAAATGCTTGATGCCAAAACCGATTGAAAGGTAGTGTTAGGTCCAAAATCCGCCAGAGGAGAGACGGCCGTCTTCAAACGCAAGAGCGACTTTGGTGTCATCACCACAAGAGGTTTCCTCGTTTGGCTATGGACTTGGCGACGTAAGACATGAAAGATATTGGCAGGTGTGGTGCAGTTAACCACACGCATATTGCCTTGAGCACACATTTGTAAAAAACGTTCTAAGCGCGCGGATGAATGCTCTGGTCCTTGGCCTTCATACCCGTGAGGCAAAAGCAGCACAATACCATTTTTGCGAAGCCACTTCGATTCACCTGCGCCGATGAATTGGTCTATCATCACTTGAGCGCCATTGGCAAAATCACCAAACTGAGCTTCCCACATGACCAATGCATCGGGGCTGTTGTAGGCGTAACCATACTCATATCCCAAAACTGCTGCTTCAGATAAAAGGCTATTTACCACTTCAAATTGTCCAGGTTTACTGGCTAAAGCGTCAAAAGGAGAAAATGGTTTTTCTGTGATTTGATCTGTCCACACGCAATGACGGTGAGTGAACGTTCCTCGTTGGCAATCTTGGCCCGTGAGACGGACTTTATGTCCCTCCCTGAGCAAGGAAGAAAAGGCTAAAGCCTCACCCATGGCCCAGTCTAGTCCCATTTGTGCCGACATGGCTTGCTTCTTTTGATCTTGTAATCGTGCAATCTTGGCGTTGAGTGTAAAACCTTCGGGAATATGAGTGAGAGTGTCCATGTCCTTTTTCAGGTGGTCTAAAGCAACGCCTGTGATGGGAGTTTGACGGTCCTCCTCTGGCTTGATTTTAGACCATCTGCCCTTAAGCCAATCTGGCTCAGGATTTTTAAAGGTTTCAATCTGTGAGAAAGCTTTATTTAAAGTCGCTTCTATCTCGGTTTTGATGGCATCGCTCTGATTTTTGTCTAAAAAGCCACGTTCCGCCAATTGCTCTGCATACAAAACCCGTGGTGTAGGGTGCTTGGCAATATGCTCATACATTTTGGGCTGGGTAAATGCTGGTTCATCCATCTCATTATGACCATGGCGGCGATAGCACACTAAATCGATGATCACATCCGATTTAAAGTGATGGCGGTATTCACAAGCAAGCCACCCCGCTCGAATCACAGCTTCAGGATCATCACCATTCACATGAAAAACTGGAATATCCAACCCTTTTGCCACATCAGTAGTATAGGAAGAAGAACGGGAGCAGGAGGGATTGGTAGTAAACCCAACTTGGTTATTGATGACAATGTGAAAGGTTCCCCCCACCGTATACCCTGCTAAGGTGGACATGGCCAAACATTCGGCTACAAGCCCCTGGCCGGCAAAAGCGGCATCTCCATGGATTAAGACGCACAAGACCTTGTCTCGTCCTAAGTCATCTGCTCGGCCGCGTATTTTCCCCATGGCTACAGGGTTTACTGCCTCCAAATGGGAAGGGTTCGGCATTAAGGTAAGATGCATGGGATGGCCATTGAAAGATCGATCTGTAGAAGCACCCATATGATATTTTACATCACCAGAGCTGTTTAAGTGACTGTGAACGGGAACACCAAAAGTGAATTCGGATAAAACAGCAGCATAGGGCTTATTCATGACATTAGTCAGCACGTTCAGTCGGCCCCGATGAGCCATACCAATAACTGACTCTTGTATGCCATGCCCTGCATGGGTAGCCAACACAGTTTCCAAAAGTGGGATCATGCTGTCGCCACCTTCCAAGCCAAAACGTTTGGCTCCCGGAAATTTTATTGATAAAAATCGCTCAAATTGCTCAGCCTTTGAGAGGCCTTCAAGAATGTGAGTGCGCTCAGGTTGGGTAAGATCTCTCTGAGGATGCTCAATGTGAGTCATGAGCCATTGGCGTTTAGCACTATCCGTGATGTGGGCATAATCATAGGCAATAGACGCTGTGTAGATACTTTTGATCCAAGTAATGGCTTGCCCTACTGTGATGGGCTCTTCACCAAAAAAGGGAATCAATTGAATGGGGGTGGCCAAGTCTGTCTCTTGAATGCCATAAAAACTAGGATTTAACTCTGGATGTCCAACAGGACTTTCTATGCCTAAAGGGTCTAACGTGACTGCCAAATGGCCAAATTGACGATAGGATTCAATCAGTTGTAGGGTCTTAAGAGCAAGTGTAAGGCTTTTGATGGTTGCATCTGATGACGCTCCTTTGGAATCTGGTTTTTTTGAAGGTGTTGGGGCTTCAGGTGCAAAAGGGTCCTGTATTTCTGGCTTAAAATGAGGTGTCCAGCTTGGCCCTTTAGCTTGACGCAGCAAATCCTTCGCTTCGTCTCCCAAATCTCTAAAAAAGCTAGCGACACCTGCATCCACACTTTTAGGATCGTTTAAAAATTGTAAATAAAGTGTGGTCAGATAAGAAAGATCGCTATTGAGCAGGTTGAGAGAAAGGGATCGCGTGTGTGACATTTAGCAACTCTTTTATTTTATAAAAATACAACTGCACCAGTGGCATCAAACCATTTTTAATACCGTGGGAAAATCATAGCCATACTTGTCTGGAAATGCCACAATTTTCTTGATTACTGCCCCTTTTTACTAGGGATAAAAGCGCTTACGTTTGGACTGTCAACTTTGGTTAAAAACTTCTGCAAAAAATGTAAAGAGAATGTTTGCAAATTCATGGTATAGACTATAAAAGAATGAAATGATTTTTACGAGGGTTTCATGATTCGTTTTTTCTCAGGTTTTCGTTAGCAATTTCATAGGAGGCCGCATACTAGATGCCCATTGCCATTCTTCCCCTGCTTATTGGCGCACTGATTGCGGTCACAGAGATGTCGACGGATATGCTAACGGCATGGCTACCGGTAATTGGCAATGACTTTCAAATCTCAGAGCATTCAACAAGCCTAATTTTAAGCATTAATTTTATAGCTTTGGCAACAGCCGCACTTCTGTATGGCCCCCTATCTGATCATTATGGGCGCAGACGTATGATCATTATTGGATTTTCCATTTACTGTATTTCCAGTGTTTTATGTGGATTTGTAACCTCATTCCCTAATCTTATTGCACTGCGCTTTCTTCAAGGATTAGGAGGAGGCGCCTGCTTTGTGGTAGGTATGGCCACCATCCGCGATCGCTTTCAAGGGGTTGAAAGTGCCCGCCGCACATCTCAAGTGGAGATGATTATGGGAATTTCGCCAGGTTTGGCCCCTATTGTAGCGAGTGCAACCATTGGATTTGCCACTTGGCGGACGGCCTTTTGGCTTTTGGGCCTTTTGGCATTTATTTGCTTTATGGTGATTTGGCGATTTTATCCTGAGACCAACTTGGTTATCAACCGTCAGAATTTTTCCTTTAGGAATTTGTTCAGCGGGTACGCACATTTATTGACGCGCCCTAAATATTTAGGTTTTGGTATTATTAATGTGCTTACAATCGCATGGCTGTGGGGTGAGTATGCAACTATCCCCTTTCTCTTTATTGAGGCACTCCATGTTCCGGCAGGAAACTTTGGATACTTCCTTTGTTTGAATGTGCTTGCCTTTTTTATTGGGACGATTGTCAATCAATTGATGGTACGCAGATTGGGTATTAACCGTCTGATGATTACGGGAATTGTGATTGTTCTTCTAGATATTTTGCTTTTGACCTTGATGCAAGCCTTCCTTCCTTTAAACCCATATTTGCTAGCCCTTGTGAAAGCTCCCGCTCAGTTTGGGGCTGCTCTTACCACAAGTAATGCCATGACGCGTGCTTTGGAGAATGCAGGGCATGAATCAGGTTCTGGTGCAGCTATGATAACCTGTGGTCAGCTGTTGGTAGGCGCACTGTATATCAATCAATCAACGCACTATTATGATGGGACTTTATGGCCTTTACTTGCGTGTATGGTGGCGAGTAGCTCTTTGGCGTTTCTTACGTATATTGGTTTGCGTATTTTCTATCCTCAGCATTAAAATTTTCATTTAATATTCCCCGGCCAAGTTATAGCCATAATCTATTGATGGGGGTTGGTGCTGCTTATAGAAAATGGAGGATCTCTTCAACTCAAATTTCATAATAAATATCTATAATTATGCAGTAAGATAGAAGTTAAATATTGGTTTTTAATTTTAAAATATAGAAATTTAAGTAATTTTATAATAATAATTGAAAATATAGATAGTTTTTATTATATTTTATTTGACGAAATCAATTTTTTACCAATAGGAGGTAATTGAAATGAATACTCAAACATTGACACGTGCAGATCTTGTTGATGCTGCAGTGAGGTATAGTTCCTTGCAAAAGCATGAGGTTGCACTGCTTTTAAGGAGCTTTTTTCGTATCCTGACAGGGGAGCTAGAGACAGGTTCGTCCATTAAAATTTCTTCATTTGGGTCGTTTTTAGTGCGCCAGAAAAAAAGTCGTATGGGCCGCAATCCCAAGACTGGGGATGATGCGGTGATTACAGCGCGCAGAGTCGTTGTATTTAAACCGTCTAATATTCTAAAGCATCAAGTGGAGAAGTCTTTCTCGGCGGTTAAAGGAGGCGTACAGAAAGAAAATATGTACGTGAGTTATCCTGTAGCGCGATATCAAAAGGGGCATGCAAAATCAGGCTCTTTAGAAAACGATTAAATATTAAGTTTTTATTGACATTGTATTTTATAAGTGTATATGTTTGCCCGTTAATAATAAATTGAGTCATCACAGGATGGTTTAAAGCATAATAATGCACCCATCCATAATCCCACAATATTAGCCCCGCAAGGGGCATTTGTTTTAACTACTAAAAAGTGATGAAAAAAACATGGGAATCAAACTCAATTACATGAACACCGAATCTACACTCGCAATAGCAGAGCAAAAATATCCATACATAAAATGGTCTAAGCAAGATGTATCCAGACTTAAAGTTTTATCAACGAACTTCTTAAGTTTGAAAGAAATGGCTAAAACGATGGGGCGAACGCCCATGAGTATAAGTAGCGCATTGGATCGTTATGGGCTGCGTGTGCGTACACATATCAAACATTCTAGAGAAAAAACGACAAGACCCTGTGTAACCGTTCTGCGGCAGCAAAAGGTTAAATCTTCTAAAAGTCATTTAGAAAGTTTTCCCACACAGATAGATTTTCAATCATTACAAAATTGGCTTAATTTAAAAAATATCAAAGTCACAAAAACACAATATCGTTTACCAGACCAACAGCAACAACCTCTTTATTATTTTAAAGGCCGTTTAATGCCTGCTTATGGCGTTGTTGTTGAGGCGAATCGACTGA
Source organism: Alphaproteobacteria bacterium (assembly GCA_947488045.1). Taxonomy (GTDB): domain Bacteria; phylum Pseudomonadota; class Alphaproteobacteria; order 43-37; family 43-37; genus CANLAL01. The sequence goes on along the minus strand of CANLAL010000001.1, from coordinate 29,437 downwards.
GGCTATCTTTAGGGCTTCCTATTTTTCATGTTCTTGAGATCACGGAGTTTTAAGTGATGGGTCAATTACAGTCACCTGACTTAACGGTCAGGAATGAGATTTCTCAGTCTTTACTAGATGAGATGCTTGAGAGAGGGGATATTAAACCCGCCATGCGACGGGCGGCTCATTTCTATCGATCACTTAATAGAAGAGCAATGGGACTCATGGGGGCTCCTTCTTTAAAGAAAGCATCCTTCATGCGAGTGGATCAACCTCCGTGTCATGCCACAGAGCCTTTTGATCATGAAGAGGCTGTCTGGATTCTTCATTGCTGGCGGTGCTTATGTTTAATGATTCCGCCTGCAGATCGTGCGTTGGTGGGGCGATATGTGGACGCCCCATTAAACACCTTTTTGCCGACAACTCAAGATAAGCAGCGGATCATTCCTCTGCTTATTCAGTTGCAGCAGTTCTACGCCCAAGTCCGGAAATTTAAAAAACAATACAAAGCAATAAATTGAGCCAGGAAAGAGCGTTTGAGGATACAGGAGGTAAGTCGCTTATATTATTCCACAGTAACGGATTTCGCCAGGTTTCTGGGTTGATCCACATCAGTTCCCTTATGCAAGGCGGTATAGTAGGCCAGCAGCTGTAAAGGCAAAGCATAAAGGAGGGGTGCAGTCAGGTCTGTTGTTTCGATCAGTGTTATTACAATGATGTGATCATTGATTTGAGTAATCTTTTTTGCACCAATAGTATCTGTGAGTAAAATAACCCGGGCTCCTCGTGCCAAAACTTCAAAAGCATTCGAGAGAGTTTTATCAAATAAATGATCATGTGGCGCTAATACGATAACAGGTAGATCTTGGTCAATGAGGGCAATGGGGCCGTGTTTGAGCTCGCCGGCCGGAAAGCCTTCCGCATGAATGTAAGAAAGTTCCTTGAGTTTCAATGCGCCTTCTAAAGCCATGGGGAAAAGGGTGCCGCGACCAATATAAAGGATGTCCTTTGCCCCCATAAGCCATTTGCGTGCTATTTGGCTATACGTTTCTGTTTGAGTCAGAAGTTGCCCCATGAGTGTCGGCACGTGAGTCAGTGCTTCAACATGGACGGTCACTTGCTCAGGTGAGGATGCTTTGGTTTGGAGGCTTAAAGCTAAGCTAAGCGTTGCTAAAACAATGAGTTGACACGTAAATGCTTTAGTGGAGGCGACACCCACTTCAACCCCCGCATCGGTGAGAATGACCGCATCAGCTTCCCGTGCCATGGAGCTGGTTGCCACATTCACCAAGGCGATACAAAATTGCCCATGCGCCTTAGCGTGTTTAAGGGCAGCGAGCGTATCGGCGGTCTCTCCGGATTGGGAGATGAATAAGCAGATGTCATTTGAAATTAATGTGGGTTTACGATATCGAAACTCTGATGCCATGTCCACATTCACACGCAAGTGTGCAAGACCTTCAAGCCAGTATTTAGCCACCATTGCCGCATAATGAGATGTGCCACAAGCAACAATGTTTATCGTATCAAAAGCATTAACTTGAGGAAAATTAAGCCCTTCAAACGAAGGTAAGCGGGAGCAAGGGTCCAAAACATTGGAAAGAGATTGTCCAATGACACTGGGTTGTTCATGAATCTCTTTCAACATGAAATGTGCAAATCCATCCTTTGCAATTTGAAAATTATCTGTGGGAATATGCACAATAGGTCGGGTGATAGGGGCAGCATTATGATCATAAATTTGATAGCTGTTGGATTTTAGGATAACCCAATCCCCTTCTTCAAGGTAGATCAGGCGATCTGTATAGGGTGCCAGCCCTAAAGCATCTGACCCTAAAAACATTTCTTCCTCACCCACACCAATGACTAAGGGGCTTCCCCTTCGGGCACCTAACAGAAGATCGTGTCCTTCGAACAAAACTCCAATGGCAAAGGCACCTTCCAGTTGGTTCAAAGCTTTATGAAGGGCTTCCTTTGGGCTCGATCCATGATCCAAATGGTCTGTAATGAGATGCACAATAGACTCAGTATCTGTCTGGCTATGGAAGACATGTCCTTTAGCCGTGAGTTGTTCCCGAAGTTGGGCAAAATTCTCGATAATACCATTGTGTACAATGCTTAATTTTCCATTGCTGATGGGGTGTGCGTTGTTCTCAGTAGGTGCACCATGGGTGGCCCAACGAATATGGCCAATGCCAATGTGGCCATGCAAGGGATGCGCATCAACGACGCTTTGGAGGTTTGCAATTTTACCAGCAGACCGACGTGTATTAATATGGCCAGATTCAAGTGTGGCCACACCCGCGGAATCATACCCACGATACTCCAAGCGTTTGAGGCCATCTACAATACGTTGAGTCACAGGTTTTGTGCTCGTAATCCCAATAATGCCACACATAATTTATCCATTCCTCATCATTAATCGCATCAGCAAAATCTTATGTTTTTGCCTTTTCCTTAAATTTTTTACCATAGCCCTGTAGTTGCGTTTGTTTTGCGCGTGCAAAAACAAGGGCATCCGGAGCCACATCATGGGTAACAACGCTGCCTGCTGCAACGATGGCGCCGTCACCAATTTTTACGGGGGCCACTAAGGTCGTGTTCGATCCAATGAAAGCTTCAGCACCAATGTGTGTGGGGAATTTTTTAAACCCATTGTAATTGCAGGTAATGGTTCCTGCGCCAATAGCCGCATTTTTTCCAAGGTGGCTATCGCCTAAATAGGTGAGGTGATCAGCATGGGCGCCGGCTTCCATGACCGTGTTTTTCACCTCTACAAAATTTCCCACTCTAGCGCCCTCTTTTAGGTGTGCGCCGGGCCTTAGGTGGGCACAGGGGCCAACGCGCGTGTCACTGTCCAATGTAGCTCCCATGAGCATGGAGAAGGGGCGAATGGTCACGCGTTCACCTAAAATCACCTGAGTTCCAAAATAGACATGGGGATAAATGACGCTATCTTTGCCAATGATCGTATCATAGCTGAAATAAACAGAAGCCGGGTCCATAAGGGTCACGCCAGCCTCCATCATGTGTGTGCGCCAGCGGGTTTGCAAATGGTTTTCCGCTTGAGCCAATTCTACCCGTGTATTGATCCCACAAAAGTTTTCTTGTGGGCCAATAAGGATATGGGCTTTTTGGTCCTGATGGGCACAGAAAGAAATGAGGTCCGTAAGGTAAAACTCCCCAGAAGCAGAGGGTTTCATCTGCATAAGAAATGATTTTAAGAGATAACCTGGCACCAGCATCACCCCTGTATTACAGAGGGTGATGTTGCGTTCTTCCTCTGTTGTGCAAGCAGCTTCAACAATCCCAAGCCCTCGGCCTTCATGGTCCACTTTAATGCGACCATAAGCATTATCATGGCTAACATTCATAGAATAAAGCCAAGGGGCTTCATCATGTGCTTGGGCTTTTTCTTGAATCATGAACGCTAAGGTTTGAGTATCTAAAACAGGTGTGTCTCCACATAAAATCAAAATATCATCCCCAGAAATATCATCTAAAACGTGCAGAGCCGATTGAACCGCATGGCCTGTTCCCAAGGGTTTATCTTGTGTTGCAAAAGTAAGGGGTTGCTGTGGAAAAAGTTGCTTTAAGGTTGATGTAATGCGTTGGTCCTCTGGAGGAAGAACAACGCATACTTGGGCGGGCTCTAAAGCAAAGGCCACGCGCACAACATGACCAATCATAGGCAAGCCACCTAAGGGGTGCAAAACTTTTGGGAGGTCGGACTTCATGCGAGTGCCTTGTCCTGCCGCGAGAATAATGATCTTAAGGCCCATAGTGGTTCCTTATTTTGTAACAGTTTAGATATTCTCCTACATTAACCTATGGGTTTATGGCCAAACAACTGATTTCTAGCAAATCCGTGCACACATGATGTTACACGGTGTTTCACTAAGCTCCGATTAACGATTTATTGATAAACTCTTGAGTAATATTGAGAGAATGAAACACATTGTGGCAAAAGGAATTTTTAAAAACTAAATGCCAGCGACTAAAAATGACGAAAACTCAGGAGTGAGCTGGCGTGAAGGAAATGAAAGTTTCTAAGCTAATTGAGGGGATAAATGAAAAGAATAATAAATCTAAAAAAAAGAATGCTTTCAGGGTTTATATGCGCGGCCTTTTCGATTTTTTCCGCGAACGCAGATGTGATCAATTGTGCAAAGCTTAAAGGTGATGGCCAAAAAAAGCATGGTCTCTTCAAAATTGATGCAAGACATTTATTTTGTGGCACTGTGGATGGAAATCAAGCTAAGGGTGGACATCATGTAGATTCAGAGAAGCTCATCAAAAAAATGCAAGGAAACGATGTTATATGGCAGACTGCGACACTTCGGTTAGAAAATCCGAAGATTGACGATGAAACTGGGGTGATTACCAGTCAACCAATCTTTATTAAGAGCAAAGTTGGCGCTTGGGTAAAAAAAGAAGTTTCTAACCTTTTCCCGCTCGAGTTAACGCAAGAGGACGTCCTTGAAAATATTCGTTCAATGATGACCCCGCATCTCGATCAAGTAGCAAATAAGGGACAACAATTGTTTTGTCAGAGTGCAAGTCCTGAGGGCCTGCCCTATGCAATGCGTGTTGTGACAGGTGGAAAAGAACGTAGCGGTCAGATTTTAATTAGTACGGCCTATCCCGTGAGAGCATGTTCGGCTTCAGATATCATTATTGATCTCAGGCCTGGAAGTAAAGACTCTCTGGTGGAAAGTATCAGCGCTGACTCTGCCATGGGAAGATCTCCGGCTACATACGAGGACGAGTTTGAGGGTGGTGAGTTTGAGGACCCGGGCTTTGAGGGCCCGGAAGCTCCAATAAACGAGGGCGATACGCCGCAGACGCTTCTCTTTGAGGATGGCGACAGATCGGTGGATTCTCTGGAGGTCGATAAGGTTAAGCATTCCTCATTAAAGCCCAGTCGTGAAAAGGATTATGCAGGCGCAGACCGGTCCTGTAGCTCAGATTCTGAGGAGGTTGAATAAGGGCTGCTAAAAGCTGCGGCTTCTTTAAAGTAAAGACCATATGCAGCTAAGGCGTAAATGGCCCATATTCACTTGAGGTTTGAGGCGGCATCTGTAAGTTGGCCTCTGGTGACATCATCAATTCACTGGCAGGGGCCATTTCAGTTGATTCAGGCCCTATATCACAGATCACGGTGGAGCCATAAATCAGACGCTCTTTAATTTGAAGGTTTGCAACCCGGCTAGCTTTCTTGAAAATCATCACGCTGGTGCCAGAGCGCATCCCAGAGATGTAAATCCATCCCAAGCGACTCATTTCCGATTGTAGAAAGTCCCACATATAAGCGGGGTCATTGCTGCAGGTGTAGACAAGGCGGCCTACCCATGCACTTTCAGGGCCTAAAATAATGCTCTGAGCGTAGTTGACGGTTGAGTTTTTTGGCTTTGCCACATCGGAGGTTTTATCCCCACCATATTTAGGTCCGCCAGGGGGAAGGGAGGTGCAGCCCACTAGAAGAAAGGAGCATGTGGTCAATAAAATGCCAAGATAAGCAGTCATGGGGTCTCTCATATTTAATGTTTCTGGAGTCAACATATCAAGCCAATGAGGATAAAACAAGGGCAGATCTGAATGTGCAGAGGTGAGGAGTGCCCGCTGGCAAGATTAAATAATTTTTATGCTCACTTAATCAAAGCCATGTGTCTGAAATTCAGAAACTATTGGTAATGGGAGAGGGCGGAAAGCCTATACGCCTTGCACTACAAATGGTTTCAACATGGTTTTCAGGTTAGCATGCGTTTTTGAAATGGGCAGGAGGTGGTGTTGCAAGATATTTTCAAAAAGTGAAAAGCAAAAAAAGGGGAAAGTGTCCTTTCCCCTTTTTTAAAGGTGCAACATTCGTCACACCCCGTAAACCATAAAGGTTTACTTAATAACTGTGCGACCTACGCGGTTCTGAGCCCATGATTCTTCTGCGGAACCCACAACGAACGGACGCTCTTTACCGTAGCTGATCACTTCAACGCGATTTGCATCCACACCCATGCTGATCAAATGATTCTTGACAGCGTTGGCACGGCGTTCACCCAAAGCGAGGTTGTATTCACGTGTACCACGCTCATCGCAATGACCTTCGACGACGATCATTGTGGAAGGATACTTTGCGAGCCACTCAGCTTGCTTGTGCAAAATTGCATCCCCTTCAGATGATACATCGTAATGATCGTATGCGAAAAACACGCGATCACCAGCAGTGTTCACAAAATCCTCGGCGGAACCAGGAATGGCTGCACCCATTGTTGAGCCGCCAGTAGATGCGGCGTCGTTGTTGTGCGTAGAAGAGCAAGCTGAAAGGCCTGCAAGTGCTACACAAAGAGCTAAAATTCTAAACTGCATTGACTATCCCCTAAAAGACTAAACTAATAATTCCAATCGAAAGCCAACGGCTTCCTGATATGATCGTGGACCATATCTAGCATAACTTCCTTAAGGAAAGCCGAAAAATAGATAAAAGTCTATCTTTTTCTTCAAAGTTTATCTAATCAACAAGCAAAGGTGACCAAGAGGGGTCGGATGCATATTGAGGTGTAACGAGTTGACGTTCAAAATTCCCTGTAATATCTATGGTTTTTATGTGTGTCTCTCCGCCGCGACCATCTTTTGAAGATTGTGACTGTACCATAAATACAACAACTCGGCCATTGGGTGACCATGCAGGTGTGTCCACAAAAAAGCCTTTTGTGAGTTGTCGTTCTCCAGATCCATCTGCGTGCATCAGACTCAAGTAAAACTCACCTCCTAATTTTTTGATGAATGCAATATAGTCGCCCCGGGGAGACCAGCAAGGGGCTGTATAGCTTCCTGGGCCAAAGCTAATGCGCTGTGGATTTGTTCCATCGGCGTTCATCGTATAAATTTGAGGTTTCCCTCCCCGATCTGACATAAAGACGATTTTCGTGCCATCGGGGGAATAAGAAGGAGACGTGTCAATGGCAATGGGGGATGTCACTTGTGAAAACTTTCCACTTTCTAAGTCAAAAGTAGAAAGAATCGTCTTTCCATTGTTGGCATAGCTCATGGTTAGTTTTTTTCCATCAGGTGAAAAGCGTGGCGCGAAGGTCATGCCCGGGAAACTGCCGCCCACCAATTTTTGTTGACCTGTTTTTTTGTTGACCAGATAAACCCGTGCCTTGTGATTCACAAAAGCTAAAAATGCAATGACATCAGGATTTGCAGGAGAAAAGCGAGGGGAAAGCACCATATGCTTTCCATCTGTCAAAAAGCGATGATTCTTTCCATCCGTATCCATAAGGGCCAAGCGCCTTTTTCTGTCTTTGGGAGTCCCTGATTCTGAGACATAAGCAATTTTGCTATCAAAATATCCAGTCTCACCAGTCATCTTCGTGTAAATCGCATCGGCAATCTTATGCCCCAATCGTTGCCAGTCTGATTGATGGACGGTCATCTCAAGCCCTAAGGATTGGGTTTGTGTGCCCATATCAAATAGTCTGAAACGTACACTGACATTCTCGCCAGTTGTGGTGCAGTCTCCTGCGATAAGGGCCTGAGCTCCCAAAACTTTCCACTGGCTGTATTGTGGGGCTTTCATGGCGTCGGTGGCACTTTGGATGTATGATTGGGGGTTAAGGCGTTTGAATAAACCTGAGCTCATCAAATCACTTGCGATGATTTGGGTGATATTTGCACCATGAGTCGTAGCCTTTTCGTTGTTCCCTGGCATGGTAGGCAGGGCAAAAGGCATGGGGTCAAGTTGTCCTTGTGTAACGTTAAGATTTAATTCTGCATGCGAAAGGGAGGCAAAGGCCATAAGGGCTGAAAAAGCTATAATAAAAATCCGCACAATGAAACCTATATGATGAATAAAATGTAATGATAGAATGCCTTATGGTCTGTTAAACCTCAAGTGAAAAACCAAACAGATCATTTTGTCAGTCATCATTTATCATAGACACACTCAATATCAATTTTAGATGAAGCGATTATGAAAAGCAATGTCCTCGGCACCCAGGATAACAACTTTCGCATTCTCTTCTGGAGAAATTATATTGTAAAGTCACCCTCTGCCCTATCCTCAAAGGGATCTAGGCGATTGAAGAAACTTGAACCACGCGCGTTATCAAGTGACCTTGTATTTTATGTGAAACATTGTCGCGAAGGATTGTTGCAAACACCATCCTTGATAAAGAAAGGACACGAGCTTTCATTCCCAGTGAAAGAGCTCCACACTCATCGGCTGAAGCCAACATCCAGCATAAGAAAATTTGGATTGGGGAGGTGAAAAACAAGCGAAGAAGTGAAAGTAAAAGCGATTTTAGGAGGGAGTCACAGAAGTGAAAGAAAATATAGTTTAAATTTTAATCTAAAAAAACCGTGCGCACTACACAAAAATTCTTTCGGCTAGGGACATGAGGCTTTTCCTTAAGAATACCATACATAAATCATAGAGCAAAAGCCGAAGGGGGATCAAGGGAAAAGTTAGGAAGAATGAAGCCCGGGATTTATTTTTTGATGAGCGTGAGTGGTGGATATGTGAGTTCCAATGAATATCCGGTATGTTTCTCATCAGGGCCCCATAACCTGTTTTCAAGAAAACAATCACGTATGCTTCACATAAGTACGTTTTCTTTTAAAGCTTTTAAAGTTAAGTCCTTGGGCAAAATCCAAACGAAGGTTTAGAAAAATTGATTTTTTGAGTGCATTTTGCTAAAGTGCAGATACCAAAAACTTTAAAAAAAGGAAATTCACCATGTCTCACTTCTCATCATTATTCTTCAGTGATTCTAAAGTCATGCTAGGCTTGATCCAGGATCTTATCAAGTGTCAGCACAAGATTCCGGGTCAACGCCCGGAATGACAGCCATATTGATACAAACTACGTGTCATCCTGAACTTGATTCAGGATCTCAGCAGCACGATAGAATACTCAAAAACTATGGATATCCATTGTGTATATGGATATCCATCCCAAACCCTCAGAAAGTAAGGAAAGTATATGAAGAAAAAAATAAAATACGAAAATGATATCCATGGGCCTCAAAGCCCCAATAGACATGGAAAAAATAGGGATATCCCTTGGATATCCAGGGTATCCATAAACAACAACGAAAACGGACAATAAAAGATGCTTCACTCTGATCAGCGCAAGACTGCTCGCTATAAATGGGCCATAGATTTCGCACATAAGGAATTCAGGCAATCACGAGCCAATTTCTTGACAGTTTCTCGTGCAGGAACTAAATCTATGGAATTAGCCATCAGGAGATGCATGTCATGAAATACACAGTGGTTACCTTTTATAAGTTCATCGATTTTGATGATTACCGCATATGGCAAGATCGCTTGAAAGCGCTGGGTGCACTTCATGGCCTCAAAGGCATTGTTTTGCTGGCCTTAGAAGGCATCAATGCGACAGTTTCAGGAACAGAGCAAGCCATTCAGGCCTTATTAGCTGATTTGAGGTCAGATCCACGGTTGGCTGATTTGAAAGTGAAAACCTCCTATGCGCAAGTGCAGCCCTTTTTTCGGCTCAAGGTCCGTTTAAAGAAGGAAATTGTCACTTTGGGGGTTGAGGGTGTTCGTCCAGACAAGCAAGTGGGAACCTATGTGAAAGCTCAAGAGTGGAATAAGCTTCTTGAGGATCCAGATGTTATTGTTCTTGATACACGCAATGACTATGAAGTGGACATTGGTACCTTTAAAGGCGCTGTAGATCCAAAAACCCGCTCATTCGGTCAATTTCCTGACTTTGTAAAACAGAAATATGACCCGAAAAAAAATAAAAAAATTGCTATGTTTTGTACAGGTGGAATTCGATGTGAAAAGGCCTCAAGCTATATGCTTTCTAAGGGTTTTGAGCAGGTTTATCACTTGGAAGGGGGGATTCTAAAGTATTTGGAAGATGTGCCACAGGAGGAAAGTTTATGGCAGGGGGAGTGCTTTGTTTTTGATCAACGTGTCGCTTTGACGCATGGCGTTGAAGAAGGGCATTATGATATGTGCTATGGTTGCAGAATACCCTTATCCGAAGAAGGTAAAGCTTCTCCTCTTTATGAAGCGGGTGTCTCATGCCCTCAATGCCATGGAGACCTAACACCTGAGAAAGCCCATAGCCGCCGTATGCGTCACCAACAGTGGACAGCGCGTCGTAGTCGCATGGCAAAGTCTACTCCAAAAGAGGTGCAACCACATTCTGAAAAGCCCTAGAAAGACCTACAGGCCTCTTTCAGCATTATTGGTGCAGCTCACCACAAACCATGGGGATTATTGATCGTTCTGTTATGAGAAGGAAAGCATAAGGATTGCATTCAAGGGGTAAGGGCCGGATTTGTCAGTCCATATACCAAGGGTTGATCGTATATAAAAAAACTGCCGATACTTTGCGGCAGTTATGGTGTGGGTTTTAAATGGTGGGCGATGAGGGGATTGAACCCCCGACCCTCTCGGTGTAAACGAGACGCTCTCCCGCTGAGCTAATCGCCCATGAAAAACCCCAGATCTGCTTATAGAGCAACTCTGGGGTTTAAGTCAACTCACATTACGCAAGGGATTCGGTTAAACCTTTTCCAGCGCGGAATTTTGGTTGATTTTTCGCGGGGATCTTGATTTTTTCACCCGTGCGTGGATTGCGGCCCTCAGTCGCAGGGCGTTTGGCGACATAAAATGTGCCAAAGTTAACCAATCTGACTTCTTCTTTCTTTTTCAAGAATTCAGAGATTGACTTGAAGACGCCGTCAACTGCTTTTCCGGCATCCGTTTTGGTGAGCCCAGTCTTATCGGCCACCGATGCAATAAGATCATTTTTGTTCACTGTCTGCTTCCTAACTTTCCAACCTATCCATTCTCCGTTCTTGTGACCGCAAAAACTTTTGGCCACAAATACCGAGAACCTTATGTTAGTGCTAAAAAAACCCACACGTCAACGAAAAAACCGATGTTTTTATGGTGGAAACCCTAAAAAAATTCACTAATTTGTGCGTTTTTTCTCTTGCGTTTTTTTGAACCCTGGGCTTCAGGGTAAAATTTAACCTATTTCCCTTCTGGAGCAGCTGGGTGTGTGATTAAAGGTTGCAGCGGGTGCGTCAGGGCCAGAGAAAGTACGGTCTCCGCATTAACAACGGTATGAATTTCAATGCCTTCTTTACTTTCATTGGGGACTTCTTCCAAGTCTTTCAGGTTTTCTTCTGGAATAATCACTCGTTTAATGCCCGCTCGATGCGCTGCAAGAAATTTTTCCTTTAAGCCGCCAATCATCAAGACACGACCCCGCAAGGTAATTTCCCCTGTCATGGCTGTGTCTTGTCTTACTGGAATACCGGTGAGTGCAGAAACAACAGATGTACAGATTGTAATACCCGCAGATGGACCATCTTTAGGAGTGGCGCCTTCTGGAACATGTACGTGAATATCAATCTTATCAAAGATATTGTCTTCAATACCGAAAACTCGGGCTCTTGAGCGAATAAAACTGATAGCTGCCTGCGCTGACTCTTGCATGACTTCTCCCAATTTCCCTGTAATGAGGACTTTTCCTTTTCCAGGTAAGATGGCAGTTTCGATCATCAGGATCTCTCCACCTGCTTCTGTCCATGCTAGGCCAGTTGTTACACCCACTTGGTTTTGGTCTTCAGCGTATGCATGATGAAAACGGGGGATGCCTGCTAGCTGTTCCAAATTGTCATTGGAAATCATGACAGTTTTAATTTCAGGTGAAGTCAGCTTTTTAACGGCTTTGCGCGCTAAGTTTGCAATTTCCCGTTCCAAGCTTCTGACGCCCGCTTCTCTTGTATAGCTGCGGATAAGCGTGTAGACAGCTTCATCCGACAATCCCCATTCTGATTCTTTCAGTCCGTGAGAATCACGGTGTTTAGGAATAAGATATTGTTTTGCAATTTGAAGCTTTTCTGCTTCTGTATATCCTGAAATACGTACAACTTCCATGCGGTCTAGCAATGGCTGTGGCATGTTAAGGCTGTTGGCTGTAGTTACAAACATGACATCTGATAAGTCATAATCCACTTCAAGGTAATGATCATTGAAGGCGATATTTTGTTCAGGATCTAGAATTTCTAGAAGAGATGAGGCAGGGTCTCCACGCAAATCTGAACCCAATTTATCAATCTCATCGAGCAAAAAGAGTGGATTAGACGTTTTTGCCTTTTTCATTCCTTGAATGATTTTTCCTGGCATAGATCCCACGTAAGTGCGCCGATGTCCACGAATTTCTGCCTCATCTCTAACGCCCCCTAAAGAAAGCCGCACAAAATTACGTCCTGTTGCTTTTGCAATGGATTTCCCCAGAGATGTTTTGCCTACACCAGGTGGGCCGACTAAGCAAATAATGGGGCCTTTGAGTTTTCCCACACGATTTTGCACGGCTAGATGCTCTAATATGCGCTCCTTAACCTTTTCAAGGCCGTAATGATCGGCATCAAGAATTTCTTTTGCGTGGTCCAGGTCACGTTTAATCTTGGATCTTTTCTTCCATGGAATCGAGATTAGCCAGTCCAAGTAATTACGAGCTACTGTGGCTTCCGCTGCCATTGAATTCATAGAACGAAGCTTCTTGAGTTCTGCGAATGCCTTCTCTTTCGCTTCGTTGCTGAGTTTTGTCTTTTTGACCCGCTCTTCAAGCTCAGTGATTTCGTCTTTTCCCTCGTCACCTTCGCCGAGTTCCTTTTGAATAGCTTTCATTTGCTCATTCAAATAGTACTCTCGTTGGGTCTTTTCCATTTGCTTTTTAACACGGTTGCGTATGCGCTTTTCCACATGGAGGACGCTAATTTCTACTTCCATGAAGGAGTATACTTTTTCTAAACGGGCCTTCACATCTGCAATTTCAAGAAGCTGTTGTTTTTCAGTCTGTTTTAATGTGAGGTGAGACGCAATGGTGTCTGCAATGCGACTATATTCCTCGATCTGGGACAGCGCGGAAATGACTTCAGGAGGAATTTTTTTGTTAAGTTTTACATATTGGTCAAATTGAGAAATGACTGTACGAGATAAAGCCTCCAGCTCTTGTGAGGGGGCAATGGTTTCTTGGAGCTCCTCAGCATAGACTTGATGAAATGAGGCATTATCTACGTATTGAAGAATGCGGGCCCTTGGCCCTCCTTCCACAAGGACTTTTACGGTTCCGTCAGGTAGTTTCAGAATCTGTAGAACAGTCCCGATGGTACCAACGGAATAAATGTCGCTTGGGGATGGGTTTTCCTCTGCTTGGGTTTTTTGAGTGACAAGGAAAATACGCTTATCTTCTTTTAAAACCTCTTCTAATGCACGAATGGACTTTTCCCGGCCTATAAACAAGGGAACAACCATATGTGGAAAAATCACAATGTCACGTAGTGGTAACAGTGGGCAAGGGCTTCCAGACTTAATGCCGATCACAAATAACTCCAATTCATAAGGCTCTATCGTGGGGCATGATAGGTTTCATAAGGGGTTTTTAGCAATATATTTTTTTAAAGCGCTATAAAAGTAAATTAATTCAATGGATTAAAATCTTTCTTTTGCAATAAAGGCAATATTCAGTTTGACAGGTGAAGCGTTTTTGCTTTTCCGTTTTGTTTATACAAAGTGAATTTGAGTGTATCATGCTGCTCAAAGTTAAAAAGGTGTTTCACCAGAATGTTTAATCTCAAAATTTGAGGAGTCCCAAGTTCACCCTTAGTTAAAGATTAAAATGCGAGCCCAATATTTTAGTGATTGAAATAAATTTTTACAATGAGTAGTAAATATGTAGTTTAAAATTTTATCCACACAAAGAAGTGTGTTAAAGCTTCAATGTTATGAAAAATTTTTATTATAAATATTTAAAATAACTCATTTGTAGGGGAGTTATACAGTGGGGTTGCTGTTCATGTTAAAAAAAATCTCTGCTAGAACTATTGTTCTTGTGCTGCTTTTTCAGGGGTCTTTTAACAGTATTTTACAGGGAGCTTCTATCAAGCGAGAAGACGCATATATAGAAGGATATGCCCAGGCCGTGATGGAAATGCATTATAGCCCAACCCCTTATGCGCTTTCTGTAAAAAACAATACAGTTTATCTTACGCCATATTTACCGAAGCAGGGACCTTCATCTGCAACGCGTGAAAAATTTATGAAGGCATTAAAAGAAATCCGTGGGGTTAATCACGTCGTTTTTTTGCCTGTTCATTCAATGCTTCGTGCGGACGCTTCCCAGCCTATTTCAGGGGCTGAAAAGCCAGAGATTTCCTTAGAAAGCGTAGCGATTGTCCCGGCATCTTCTAAACCAAACGTTACTGTAGATCCCTTAGGTACAAACAAATTTACTGATGGGTTTATGATATCACCCAGTATATTTAAACCATTATTGGCTGATCCCCGCTGGCCTCGTTTCTCTCTTGCTTATCATAATTTGTTTACGAGTCCCTTAGCGACTCACGTGTTCTCTCCAAATTTTGGTGCAACACTTCCTTTTTATCGTCATACGTTAAATAACGACATACAGATAGAGATTGGTGTTCAAGCAGCACTCTTTGCCGTAATGGATATCGGACGTTCTCCTTCAGCGCTTATTAATGCAGATTATGTGGGAGGGGCTTTTGCTGCACTTACTAACGGTTCTTGGGCTCACATGATTCGTGTTTTCCACTTAAGTTCTCACTTGGGAGATGAATTTATGCTCACTCCTGAGGGAAAAAAAACAAAGAGAGTCAATTTGAGTTATGAAACACTCTCTTATTTGATTTCCCATGAGCAGCCGAATGGTGTCCGCCTCTATGGCGGAGGTGGTTATAAAGTACATGCCGAGCCGACAGATATTAAGCGTGCACACGCCCAGTGTGGATTAGAGTATCGTCATAAACATGCTTACTGGCATGATCAACTGAGGCCTGTGGGGGGGATCGATCTCACCTTCCCTGAACAAGCAGCTTGGCGGCCAAACACTTCTATGAAAGTGGGCGTGCAGCTTGAAAATGAACACTTCAATAGGCACGTCACTCAACTGATGCTTGAGTTTTATCAAGGTCGGTCAATGCATGGGCAGTTTTATAGTCAGCCCCTTCGTTATCTAGGCGTTGGCTTGCACGTCTTTCTGTGATGAGTTTATTTTCAGCAGGAAAGTTATTATTTAAAGCTGTCTGCTTTCAAAGCCAATTTGCTTGTAAGAATACTCTGTAATCCTTCTCTATAGCTAGGGTATGCGAGAGTTAGCCCTAGCTTTTCTTTGACTTTGTGATTGCTAACTCTTTTGTGATCTTTATAAAATCCTTTTCCCATGGGGCTCAATATGGCCTTTTCAAAAGCAACGGGTTCAGGGCAGGGAAGGCCGCTGATTTGGCAAGCATAGGACAGAACATCGCTGCTGGAAGCAGGCAAATCATCGCTTACATTGTAAATTTCACCTGGCATAGGATTTTCTATGCTAGTTAGAAGTGTTTTGACAATATCATCCACATGAATACGAGAAAAAACATGATTTTGTTTGATAATGTTTTGTGCTGTGCCATTCTTTAGCGTGTCAAAAACACTGCGGCCTAACCCATAAATACCGGAAAGCCGGAAAATATGGATAGGCAGCCCCACTGAGTGAAAGCTTTCAATCCACTGTTGTTCTGCAATTAAGCGTGCCTTGCCATTTGGAGATGTAGGATGGCAATGGCTTGTTTCATCAACCCATGCGCCTTGATGATCTCCATAAATGCTGGTGCTGGATAAATAGCCAATCCATGAAGGTGTGGCCTCCCTTAAAACGTCAGCGTAGTGTGCCAATACCTGATCTCCATCATCATTAGGAGGAATTGAGATAAGGATGTGAGAAGCTTCTTGGATCGCAGGAATTAATTGAGAATTCCTAGAGTTCCCGTCAAATCCTAAGGGCCCAATACGGTGTGTGCCTTGGGTCCTTATGCCCTCTTGATTTAATGTGGCAAATAGATGCTGCGCTACGTAGCCTAAGCCGAAACAAAATAGTGAGCCTGTTTTAAAAATCGAGGTCATGATAATGGCTTGCAGGTGTAAGGGCAGGGTATCGATCTTGTAATAAGGATCGAAAGGATGGGCGCGATTTAATGCGTGCATACCAATCTTTGGCGAGGATATGTTTGCTCCAGGGAACGTCCCCAAGATAATCAATGGCAGAAAGCTGTGCTGCCGCAGTAATATCTGCAAGGCTAATACTTTCTCCTGCCAGCCATTTACGGTGGTCTGTGAGATAGCAAATATATTCTAAATGGTCATGGATGCGGGTTTGGCCCTCTCGAATCAGGTTAGAATCAGGTCCGACTTTCTCAATATGGCGTTTGATGGTTTTTTGAAATACAAGATTATGAGTGACCTCATGATAAAACTTATCCTCAAACCAACAGATGAGACGTCTGGCTTCAGCCCGCTCAGCAGGCCCAGAGCTCATGAGAGGATGCTGAGGATAAGCTTCCTCAATGTATTCCCCTATGGGAATGCTTCCCACAACAACAGTCCCATCTAAATCCACTAGAACAGGCGTTTGACCCGTAGGATTCATTTCAAGAAATGCGGGCCGCTTTTCCCAAATTTTTTCAAAAGTTAGAGTAAAATCGAGCTTTTTCTCCGCAAGTTGTAGGCGGATTTTTCTTGAAAAGGGGCAAAGCCATGTATGGTAGAGAGTTCTCATTGTTTATGTGTGACCTATAATATCTTGACAAACATACCTTATGGATTTGTCATGACAATAACATTTTTTTTGCAAAGGGACGAGCGTCCCTCATTATAAGAAGAGGAAGCCACCATGTCCACCATACAATTGGTTATAGTATCTCTTATACAAGGAATTACTGAGTTTTTACCGATTAGTTCAAGTGGCCACTTAATGTTACTCCCCTTGCTGACAGGTTGGCATGACCAGGGGATAACAATGGACATGGCTGCTCATATGGGGACGTTTTGCGCAGTTATGCTCTACTTTCGAAAAGATGTGGTTAATTTTATTTATGAAATCAAAGAATTAGTGACTTTAAGGAAATATCCAAAAGAACTAGTTTTGATTGTCGTGGCCACAATCCCTACCATAGTAGTGGGTGGATTGTGGAGTGGGCGTGGCGTAGAAATGGGCCCTTCACTTTTTATTATTGGTTTAGCGAGCCTGATTTTTGGGGCGGCGATGGGGTATGTAGATCGAGTTCAGCCAGAAAAATTCAAAAGAGATCAAATGACTGTTTTGCAAGCTTTTCTTATCGGATGTGCGCAAGTTTGTGCGTTAATTCCAGGAGCAAGTCGATCTGGCACAACAGTGAGTATGGCAAGAATACTAGGCTTTGCTCGAGACGAAGCCTTCCACTTTTCATTTCTGATGTCATTGCCTGTGACTGCAGCAGCTGGAATATTAATTTTCTTCAAAGCCAAAAAATTTGGTGAAGTTCTTTTTACGCCTCATTTCATTCTGGTTGCAAGCCTCTCTGCAATCATTGGTTTGGTTGCAATCAGCGTGATAATGCCACTCTTTAAAAGGATAAGCTTATTACCATTTGCACTCTATCGCGTGGTGTTGGGAATACTCTTGATAGGAGTTAGCTTATACATATGATAGGATTGGATGCCCATAAATGACAAGTAATTAACCATATATTAAGCGTTGAACTATAAAATTACATTAAAGTTCAAGTTAAATAAAACATTGAGCGAAGCATTGCTGTGCTTCAAGTTAAAGTTTATATAACACTAAGCAACAGCAGGGGCTATAAAAGCGCCCAACAAAAAGCAAATCAAACACACATTTTTCATTAAGTTTAGAGCTCCTCTCATAACAGACCACAATGCATAAATTAATCAATGAATGAGAGATGAGAAAAATTACCTAGCATGTACTTTTAAAAATAATTTGCCTAGATATCCAGCGGTAGCAGAAATCCCAATAATTGGGTGTGATTAAACTTTTCTCTTAAAACAAAGTAAATTTGTGTCTGGGTGAAAATGTGTGCCAAAAGGAAAGGATAAGCCAATGACAAGCAATATTTTAAAGGCTAAGTGGTTTCTCCCCATTGCAGCAATTCAAACAACAATATGTTCTGCACAGCCAAGTTTTCTTAGTCAAAGTTCTGGCATCGACTATCAACATGCTGCAAGAGTGGGGACTCTAATGAGGCCCCATATGGACGAGCTTGACATTAAAGAGAGGTTGTTCAGTGCGGTTAGGTGTGATTTAGAGTCTGCTCAAAAAAAATTTGAAGAAAGAGCAACAGGGCTCCATGAGGCTGAAAGATTGAGTTTATGGGAGATTGTAGTAGGAAGGCCTAGAGTTCAAGCTGAAGCATATTATCGTCAGTCATTAGCAGAGGCGAGGGCAAAGCAGTCGACCTTAGGGCAGTTACCTTTAGAGAAACAACAAGAGGATGGGATGTCAGGTGCGTGTGCTCAGGCAGAAGAGCAGGCAGGGTGTACTGGAAGCGCTCCTCTCAAGGTGCAGAGAAAGCGATGGAGTTATACTCCAAGAAATGAGAGTATCCGTAACCTGTTGGCTATGCCGGAGCCACTTGCACAGCTTGCAAAGCCAAGAGTATTTAAGGCTTTTAGAGGAAAGTACACAGCTGTTAGAAAAAAAGAAGAGGTTGGAAATGGAATTTGTTAGAACGTTAAAAGCACAAACTGCACCTTCCCGAAGGATCCAATACGATAAGAAAATGCGATTAGATAAAATTCAACAGGAATTGACGCGTACAGAGCGGCGGCTTAATCGAGTTGTGGCCATGATTGCGGAAGAAAGATCAAGCGAATAGTTGTCATTTTTATTTTAACGTGCTGTTAAGAATAGTCTTACATGCTTAACCATGTGCAATAAATCTTGGAGAAATGAGCATGAAAGACCGAATGACCGCTTATTTCTTAAAAAAATTCTGCTGTTTATTGATGATCTGTGGATCATTCTCATCTGAGGCGCAGATGGAAAGTGATCCTCCAAAACCTCCAACGTATAACACATATGGCATTGCGGGTAGAAAATATCAGGAGATCGCAGATTGGAATGCACATCATGCGGGTTTGGTTCCGTCTGAAGAATGGCGCCAACGTGTTCGTGAATGGCATAAAAGAAACGGACAGGAGGAAGGTGGTGGCGCTCCTCGAGCGCCTAGGGTTCCTGCGTGTTCTAACGTAAGCCCCACTCAAATATTGCATACTCGTACTAATGCAGTATATGCAGAAAATAAGGTTGAAATCCGCAGGGCAATGGCAGCTGAAAGAAATGATTAGCTCGCTCAATTACATGAAGCGCGGTCAGATGATCCGGATGAGAGCGTTATAAGTGAGGCTGTCGCATCCATTGAGTTAGACTCTACTGTTCCTTTAGGTCACGAGCCAAGCCTCCCGCTTACCAATGATATATCGTTCATTGAATGGCATCTAAACCATCTTTCTACGCCTGCTCAATTCTTGGCGGAAAACAATCTTTTTCTGATGGGTGGTTGAATCCCACACTATATACAGATGATGAGACAGGTGAAACTTTCGCTCATTTTGGGCATGGGCTTTTGAATGAGTTATTCGGCGATACTCCCTATGAAAGTTATTTATCAACTCTCGAATTAAATATTCCTGTGAGAGCAGATTTGCGCTGGTGTTCCTTACTAATTCGCAGAGCCTTGGCTGTGATGATTCGGGATGGAATGGAAACTGAAGAGGGGTTGCAAGAGCAAATTGAAAGTGAAATGCAAGCGGCTGTTAAGGTAGGTTGCAGGGCGGGCCTTCGTAGGCATTTTTCTCGCTCAACCATGCTTTGCAGGAAGAAAATTGGCAAGAAGTGATACATCATTTGGTTCAGCTTTTAGGGTCTGAAACAGAAATAGCGGCGATAGGTTTTGATCTGCAACGGCTTCACTCTGCTCTTTCAAGTGAGCTTGCGGTCAGCCAATCAAGACTGGGCTTGGGGGGGAAGGATAATCTTTTTTATATATTGGCGCCTCTCTTTAAAAAAATACAGGAATTGTATCGTGACTATCAAATGAAACCAGGCACATATTCATCTTTTTTTACGCGTAAAAATGATACTGATCCCGAGCCTCCAACGGGGGGAGTATTTTCCCAAGTGATGGGGGGCATGAATAGTTTGCCTGGAGATGCAGGGATAAGCAGTTATTAGGAATTGCAAGCATTAACGGCTTTTTAAGAGTTCATGATTACGATGGATTTATCAGATTTTATGGTCATTCCCTAAAGGAAATGATGGGTTAAAAGGTAGGTTGAACAATGGTCTCACGTTTTTCAAATTATGCGCTCGCGATTCTTTTAGGAATTTTGTGTTTCTCCGGAGCAAGCTATAGCCAAAATACAGCGTCGACTGACTCTCCACAAGGTGTTGTTTCAAGCGTTGATAAAGGCACATTTTTTTGCCGTTTCGCCTGTACACCTGCGGCATGTGCTTCAAGTAAAACCTTATTTGATCGGTGCAAGCAGTGCCCTCAAAAAATTATTCCAGGGTGTTTGATGGCTGCCTCTGGGGTGTCCGTTGCAGCAGCAACCGATGCAGCTCAAAGCGGAAAAATGTTACCTCCTCCAGGAAATTGTCCTAAACCAGTAGGGTTAGGTGCGGTCAAATCTCTTTCTGATGACTCTGCTATTACAGATGATGATTCTGATTCCAGCTCAAGTTCCAATGATGATTCTGATTCCAGCACCGATGCTGGCCTAGATTTAGATGAGGATGCTCTAGCCAGAAGTGGTGACACTTCACCCGATACCTCTCTTGATGACACATCAGAGGATTTGGACGACGGAGATGATTCTTAAAGAAAACAGCATTCCCTTAGCTCAGCAAAGGTGCATCAACTCAGCGCTTAATTTTCATGGCTGAGACTTCTCTCAGAATGTGAATGATAGCTATGAGAATCAACGCAGGGTAAAGCACCTCAAGAACCGGGCCCATCAGATTAAGAATTTTATCAAAACCAAGATATATGGAAATCGTGTAGCTAATGACTAGGCTAATCAAGAGCTTGGTTTGATAAGAAATTTCATTGAATATGTTGAGTTCCTTCAGCGTGTCCATCCAACAAGTCGTTAAAGCCACAGAAGTGGTAAGGCATGAAAAAACAATCGTGATGCAAAAAATAATACTCGCTGATGGCCCTAGGGCGTGCTGAGCAATGGTAGGAAGAATTTCCACATTGGGAACATGGCAGGTAAGAGGGGCATATATTGCTCCTAAATAGACAAAGCAAATATATACAGCCGTGAGTAAACTGGCACCAATGATGCTGGCATAAAATCCATCTTTAAGAAGAGCCTTTGTATTATTCCCATCAACGCTCTTAAAAAATCCCATTATTGCAGCTGCAAAAAAGATGGCTGCAGAAAGGTCCATCGTATTATAACCACTGAGCACACCTAACTGGAAAGTTTCAGCGGCATTGCATGCATCCAATTGTGTTATAGGCGCATAATATATGCCTAAGCCAATTAATAGCCAAATGAGTGAAAACTTAATGGGGGTTAAAAACTTACTGATGATAGGGATGACTTGTTCGCGGCGCAGAGTCAGTGCCCATAAACTCAAGCAAAACAGGCCCGCAAAGATATATTCTTCCAGCGCCAAATGCGTAAATTTAAATGCGCCGTAACTTACAGTAATGCAGCGAGGAATGATGCAAAATGGCCCGATAAGCGCAATGATGAAGAGTTGCATGAGGGCGCCTATTTTCGCCCCAACAAAAGCCACGGGTTTTTTAGGAAGTCCGCATTTGTGACCCAAATACACTAACCCTGTGCCTACAATTTCAAAAAAGCGGGCGCTACTGCCTTTTAAAAGCACAATGGCAATTAAGCCCAAGAATGGCACAATGACAGCTGTAGAAAAAAATCCTACCATTGCATATGCCCAGACATCTCCTGAAGTTCGCCCCAAGCTTAAGGGGAAGACGATATTTCCAGAGCCAAAGAACATGGCAAAAATAGCAAATCCTGCAAAAACAATATTACGTGTCATGGCTCATCATGCCCTATACATTACTTGTCGAAATAAGGGATTAAGAAAAAATTAACTATTCATGCTAGGAAATCAATTGGTTAGATGCAAGCATTAATATCCTTTTATTCTTTAGGATGAAAAATAAGTGTCAATAACGAACAAATAATAGAATCATAAAGCTGCATTTTATCATTCAAGAAAATTAGAAACTCCTTAAAAACAAGGGGTTTGAATAGAAATCTTAACTAAACTTTAATGGGTCAGCTCCCATATTAAAAATACACGCGCTGAATAAGGGTTTGCCATGGTTTCCCAAAAAATCCCATTGACTCCCATGCTATCCCATGTTATCCCAAAACTAAGGGGTCGTATGCCTCAATCCTGTCATAAGGTGGGGTGCATTAATATAAGTTTGGACCAAGGTAACCGTCAAAAATGTCGATATTTGTATCAACATATGTCAATAAGCTGGATAAAAAGGGCCGTGTTTCCGTTCCTGCAAGCTTTCGTACAGCCTTGGAAAAAAAACCTGTTTCAGGTCTTGTTGCCTTACGTTCTTATGCGACAAAGGCCATTGAGGTTTTTGGGGGTGATATCATGGAACGTATGGTGAGCCAAGTCGATCAAATGCCCATGTTTTCATCGCAAAGAAGTGATTATACCTCTGCAATTTTTGCCGATTGCGAACATCTTGCCTTTGACTCTGAGGGACGTATTACGCTCCCCGAAAGCTTAGTTAAACATGCGAATATTCATGGCCAGGTTGCTTTTGTGGGGTGTGGGTCAACCTTTCAAATGTGGGAACCAGCAGCCTTTGCCCATCATAAAGAACAAGCCCGTTTGCGTCTTCAACAGGGTGAAATGAGTTTGCCTTTTCATGTGATCAAAGGAGGGCAGGCTTGATGCAATCTGTCCATTTCCCAGTTATGTGCCAAGAAGTTGTAGCCTTATTGAACCCATTGCCAAAACAGACCTATGTAGACGGTACTTTTGGCGCAGGGGGATATGCCCGAGCGCTTTTGGAAAAAGCAGATGTGCACGTGCTTGGAATTGATCGTGATCCAGATGCCATAAAACGGGGGTTAGCGTTAAAGTCAGAATATAACAATCGCCTAACCTTGATAGAAGGTGAATTTGGCAACATGCAGGGGCTTTTAGCCACTCAAGGTGTAACCCAGGTGGATGGGATCGTGCTTGATTTAGGCGTTTCCTCCCCACAATTGGATGAAGCCCAGCGGGGCTTTTCGTTTCAGTCAGATGGGCCTTTAGACATGCGCATGTCCGGTCAAGGTTTGTCAGCAGCGGATGTGGTGGCGGATCATTCAGAAAAAGAACTAGCAGATATTATTTGGAAATATGGGCAAGAACGGCGTTCCCGAGCTATCGCCAAAGCTATTGTACGCGTACGTGAAGAAACGCCGATTGATCGGACGCAAATGCTGGCAGATATTGTTCGCAAAATCGTAGGCTATCAACCTGGCTTAGATGGCGCGACGCGTACCTTTATGGCGCTAAGGGTTTATGTAAACGATGAATTGGGAGAGTTAGAGAGGGCGTTGAAAGCTGCTGAAGCCTTGCTTGTTCCTGGGGGGCGTATTGTTGTGGTATCGTTCCATTCTTTGGAGGATCGCATTGTAAAAAATGCCTTAAGTGAGAAAGTTGAACTGCAAACCTGTGCTTCTCGCTATCATCCAGGCGGGCGTCAAGCCCCATCCCGTGTATGGCATGTGCTTACTCCCAAGCCTCAATCAGCTACACAAGCTGAAATCACAATCAATCCTCGGTCGAGATCTGCTAAATTACGTGCTGCAATGCGCATGGAGGTGGTTAGGGAAGAAGGAGTGATGGGACCATGAAGCTAGTCACTTTTATTTTTGTGATCGGTTCCATATTATTTGGTGTGGTTCTTTTTCAAGTAAAATACAGGGTCTCTTCCTTAGAGTCTCAGCTCCAAGTGGTAGAAAAAAAGATTGCCGACAACCAAGAAATTATCAAGGTTTGTCAGGCGGAGTGGAGTTATCTCACGCAACCAGATCGGCTGCAAAAGCTCTCTGATCAGTTTTTGGGGCTAAAACCGCTTCTTCACAACCAAGTGGTTGATCTATATGAGGTCATGCGCGTGGTAGAAGAGGAAAACCTTGTCCAAGCTGTTCTCCAAGGGCATGTGGTATCAGGAGAGGGCTCTTGAAAGAACTGCGCAACCCTCCTTCTGCACTAAACGCGAACAGAGTGAAAAAAGCCGCTGTTTCCGATGATATGGCAAAAACCCGCCTGACCATTGTGATGGTCGGATTCATTGTGGCTTTTCTGGTGATTGGAGGACGATTAGGGCAGTTGATGCTTTTGTCCCCTGAAGATGAATCCGAATTTGTAAATGCAGGAATCAAAGAAGAAATTGCACGCGCAGATATTGTTGATCGGAATGGTGTAATTCTGGCTACAAGTCTTGTAACCCAATCTCTTTATGTGAATCCCAAAAATGTGATTAGCCCTGAAATAACAGCCAAACAATTGGCTCAGGTTTTGCCTGATCTAAAATATGAAACAGTTTTGACTAAATTGAAGTCTCAGCAAGGTTTTGCCTGGATTAAAAGAAATCTGACTCCGCAACAGCAAAGTGCGGTTTATGAGATGGGCCTGCCTGGTATTGGTTTTCAGCGTGAGGAAAAGCGTGTGTATCCGCATGGTTCTCTGTTTTCTCATGTTTTGGGGTGCACAAACGTTGATAATAAAGGCGTCTCAGGCATTGAAAAGTATTTTGATGAGGCTTTGATTAGCGATAAAAGTCCTTTAGAACTTTCCATCGATATGCGGGTTCAGCATATTCTGAAGAGCGAAATTCAAGAAAAAATGAAACAGTTTAAGGCCATCGGGGGCGCAGGCCTCATTATGAAAGTGGATACGAGTGAAGTGGTGGCCATGTGTTCTTTGCCCGATTACAACCCCCATGAGATAGCCAAAACGGCGCCGGAAAATATGTTCAATATGGTGACCTCAGGGGTTTATGAGGTAGGGTCCAGCATGAAAATTTTAACCACGGCATTGGCATTGGAAAGTGGGGCGGTTAAAATAAATAGTCGTTTCGATATTTCAGAACCCATCCGCGTGGGGCGGTTCAAAATTCGGGATTACCACCCTAAAAAAATTGTTGCTGATATTCCTCAGATTTTTTTGCATTCATCCAATATTGGCATGATTCATATGGTAAAAGCCGTAGGTGTTCCTGCTCATCAAGATTACCTGAAAAAATTTGGGTTGCTGCAAGCCCCAATATTAGAGTTACCTGAGGTGGGCGCGCCCATTGTTCCAGGGGAGTGGAAAGAGCTTAATTCCATGAGTATGGCCTATGGCTATGGTATATGCATTTCCCCCATGCAAATCTCAAACGCCGTATGCTCCACAATTAATGGTGGTATCTTAAGACGACCAACTCTTTTAAAGATCAAGGAAGGTCATAAAGACCCTGGTATTCGGGTGGTTTCAGAAAAAACATCGCACACCATGCGCAATTTGTTGAGATTGGTGGTTCAACATGGAACGGGGCGCAATGCAAAAGCCATGGGATATGATATCGGCGGTAAAACAGGAACAGCCGAAAAAGTTGTAAATGGCAAGTACAGTCGCGATAATATTGTTACTTTTATTTCGGCCTTTCCCATGTCTGATCCTAAATATTTAGTGATGGTGATGGTGGATAAACCAAAAGGGAATAAGGACTCTCACGGATTCGCCACCGCAGGTTGGATAGCGGCGCCCATCGTTAAGAATGTGGTGGCGCGCAGTGCCTCCATGCTCGGCGTTACCCCCATTGAGGAAGAAGAGGCAACATCTCCAGAATATGAAATTTTTAAAGCCAATGCACTGGTGGAGCATCATTAATGGCTAACACCTTAAGTTCCTTGCTGCACGGTCTCAATGTGACGCACTATGGCGATCACATTACCCCCGGTGGCCTTCCCTATCATGACATCGGCCATATTGCCTCAGATACACGCAAGATCCATCCAGGTGGTCTTTATGTCTGCTTAGCCCAAGAATGTGAGCGTGTGACATTATATATCGAGGAGGCCATTGCTCGACAGGCTCAGGTTGTCCTGATGGAATCAGGTGTTGCCCTTCCTATTCAAGTGCAAGAACAGGCAGCATATCATCGCGTTGTCCTTCTCAAGGTTGAGAACGTTCGCTATGCTCTAAGCCAGATTGCTGCCCATATGTATCCCAATGTACCAAAAACGCTTGTGGCCGTAACGGGCACCAATGGAAAAAGTTCAGTGGCCAGCTTTGTGCGGCAAATATGGTCCTACGCGGGTCATATTTCTGCCTATTGGGGGACTGTAGGCTTAGAGGCTGACGTAGGAGAGGTTGAGGTAGACTCCACATTAACCACACCTGATGCGCTCACCCTTTCCCAAACTTTACAAAATCTTGCAGAAGCAGGAATAACGCATGTGAGTTTGGAAGCTTCATCCATTGGGTTAGAGCAGTATCGCCTTTCAGGGGTATCAATGAATGCATCAGGATTCACCCAGTTGAGTCAAGATCACCTAGATTACCATGGTACAATGGAGCAGTATTTCAAGGCTAAAATCCGTTTATTTGAAGAAGTTTTATTGCCCGCAGGAACTGCTGTGTTAAATGCAGATGTTCCAGAGTTTGAGCCCTTGAAAAAAATATGCGAACGCCGCCATATCCGTGTGTTTGATTATGGGTATCAAGCTCATCACCTGCGGATTGAAAATATAAATCCAACATCCCACGGCTTTGAAGTGACTTGTGAGGTATTTGACAAAAAATATACATTTTCATTGCCCCTACTAGGTCCTTTTCAAATTCAGAACGCCCTATGTGCATTAGGTCTGGCTTTGGCCACAGGTGTGGATTTGCCCAGTGCAATAAAGGCACTGGAGCATCTCAAAAGTGTGCGGGGGCGTATGGAGTTGGTGGGGAAAACTGCTCAAGGTGCCACCGTATTCGTTGACTACGCCCATACGCCTGATGCCCTTGCTACAGCCCTAGAAGCTCTGAAGGGCCATACTTCTGAGAAACTTTGGGTGGTCTTTGGATGTGGCGGGGATCGTGACCCTACAAAACGGATCTTAATGGGCCAAGCGGCAACACGTAATGCCGATGAAGTCATTGTGACAGATGATAATCCTCGATCTGAAGATTCTGCAGCCATTCGCAGCCACATCTTGCAGGGATGTGGTCCTCACGCCATGGAAGTCGGCGATCGTCGTGCTGCAATCGAAAAAGCCTGTGCGCAGGCACAAAAAGGGGATATCATCGTTGTTGCAGGGAAAGGTCACGAACAAGGCCAAATCGTGGGCGATCAGGTGTTCCCTTTTGACGATATTCAAGTAACAAAAATGCTGTGTAGGTGATATATAATGACATTATGGATCAAGGAAGACATAATCAAGACTTTAAGCCCCATCGTAAAAGAATCACATTTACCTGATACATGCACCTCAATTACCGGGGTTTCAATTAATTCCCGAACCCTTGTACCTGGCGAACTTTTTGTGGCTATCGAAGGTGAAGTTGCAGATGGGCATGCCTATGTATCGCAAGCCCTAGAGCGTGGCGCAAGCCTCGTGATCGTGGATCATCTTAAGGCTCAAAAAATGCAAAATGTTCTCGCAGGGCAACCTCATCTGATGGTGATTGATACGCTCAAAGCGCTAGAACTATTGGGCAATGAAGCCCGCGGGCGGAGCGCAGCCACAATTATTGGTGTCACGGGAAGTGTGGGAAAAACCAGTGTACGCCATGCTTTGGGTTTTCTTTTAGGGGCTCAGAAAAAAACAAACACCAGCCAGAAAAGCTATAATAACCATTGGGGCGTTCCCCTCAGCTTAGCTAATTTTGAGCAAGATGCGGCGTATGGGGTCTTTGAAATGGGGATGAATGCTTTGGGTGAAATTCGACGGCTTACCATTCAAGTCCGTCCTCAGGTGGCGTTGATCACCATCATTGGAATGGCCCACATGGGACGGTTGGGATCAATGGAAGCCATCGCCAATGCAAAAGCAGAAATTTTTGTGGGTTTGGATCGCCAAAAAGGTGTGGCTGTCCTTAATGGTGATAGCCCTTGTTTTGACTTACTCCTTAAGCGTGCCCATGAAGCTCAAGTCGCACATGTAATGACCTTTGGTCGAGCACCTCAGTGGGATGTGCACTTGAAGTCACACAGGGTTTCGGCAGAAGGTCAGCAGATTGTGCTCACGGCTTTTGGAAAAGATTATTTAGTAGATCTAGGTTTTAAAGGAGATCATTGGGTTTCAAATACATTAGGTATCTTTGCAGCATTGCATGCAGCCGGAGCAGATTTGATTCAAGCCGCCAATGACATAAAAAACCTCACGTTAATAGAAGGCCGTGGCATGGAAATCAAAATTCCACTCAGCAGTGGAGGAACGGTTACCGTAATTGATGATAGTTATAACGCAAATCCTACATCTATGGCAGCAGGTATCGCTGTATTGGCAGGCAGTGAAGGCCGTAAAATTGCTGTCTTAGGCGATATGTTGGAATTAGGGCATGATTCAAAAGCGCTCCATGAGGCGGTACTAGAACATCTTGTAAAAGCAGGTGTAGATCAACTTTACGTATGCGGCCCCATGATGCACCATCTGCATAAGATTGCCTCTACCTCATTATCCGCCTACTGGGCAGCAGATGTTGAGCAGCTCTCCCAAAAAGTAGTCAGCCAAATTAAAGGGGGCGATACCATTCTGATCAAGGGCTCAAATAGTATGAAAATGGTCCGTGTATTAGAGGCCATCCAATTCATGAATGCTCATGGAAAACAGAAGGAAGTCACCTTATGTTAA
Source organism: Alphaproteobacteria bacterium (assembly GCA_947488045.1). Taxonomy (GTDB): domain Bacteria; phylum Pseudomonadota; class Alphaproteobacteria; order 43-37; family 43-37; genus CANLAL01. Next base: position 736 of record CANLAL010000001.1, on the reverse strand, counting down.
TGCATCTATTGTTGCCTTTAGCCCATGATTGGGGGGTGCTTCATGTCTTTAAATACCTGACATTTCGTACGGGAGGGGCTACCATTACTGCAGTCATTCTCAGTTTTTTCCTTGGGCCCAAGATTATCAGCTGGCTCAAATCCAAACAAGTGGAAGGTCAGCCTATTCGAGATGATGGCCCACATACCCACTTTGTTAAAAAAGGCACTCCCACCATGGGTGGCCTATTAATTTTAACAGTCTTAACAATTAGCACATTGCTCTGGAGTGATTGGCATAACCCCTTTATGTGGATCGTGCTACTTTTGACCTTAGGCTTTGGCTTAATAGGGGCCATGGATGATTTTCTAAAGCTTACAAAGCGGAATGCAAAGGGTCTCTCTGGAACAAAAAAGCTGATTCTTCAATTTTCAGTGAGTGCGATAGCCTGCATTTTGATTGCCCTCAATCATGCTCACCCCCTTCAAAATGGTCTAAGTGTACCGTTTTTTAAAGATGTGCTGATTCATATGGGTTGGTTTTACACCCTTTTTGCCATGCTTGTGGTGGTGGGAGCCTCGAATGCAGTCAACCTGACCGATGGATTAGATGGCTTAGCCATCGTCCCCGTAATGATCGTGGCAGGTTGTTATTGCCTGATTGCCTATTTAGTGGGAAACCACGTATTTGCCCACTATTTGCAACTTCATTTCGTTCCGGGAAGCGGCGAACTCGCGGTATTTTGTGGGGCCTTAGT